>NZ_JAMYQK010000065.1:0-20762 GCF_040320845.1 Mesorhizobium sp. M0601 | reverse complement strand
ATACCCCACGGGATCGCATCCAGATCAGCAAAACCTATTCACTTCAACGACATAGACAGATGGGTGTTATGAAACAGGATTGTAGTCGTCCGCCCATTCGGCGATCGTCGTGCGGGCATGGTCGAGACCGAAGAACAGGGTCTCGTTCAAGAGCTCGTCCCGCATCCGGCCGTTGAAGCTCTCGCAGAAGCCGTTCTGCATCGGCTTGCCCGGTGCGATGAAGTGCCAAGTCATGCCGTTCTCCTGTGCCCAGGCGAGCATGGCGTTCGAGGTGAACTCGGTGCCGTGGTCGGAGACGATCATGCCCGGCTTGCCGCGGTGGGCGATCAACTCGGTCAGTTCGCGTGCGACACGGCGGCCCGAGATCGAGGTGTCCGGGATTGCCGCCAGGCACTCGCGCGTCACGTCGTCGACGCTCAACGCACCGTCACGACCGCGCGGCAGGCCGCCGAAAAATGGACACCCTTCCGCGACAGCCTGAGCGGCGAAACTGGGGAATTTTACTTCGGCACTTTTGGGGAAAATTCGAGCGGCATTGACAGTAGATGCGGTTGATGCCCGACGGCTCGCCGCCTTGCCGCAGCAGGATGAACGCCGCCGGTAGCCGAAGCGCCGGCGCGCGTTGGCAAGGTCGCGCAACTGACTTCGCAGCTCCCTGCGGGCGCCGTGACCGGTAGCGGACCATCTTGCGATCGGCGCTGACGATGGAACAGGCCCGCCGTTCCGACAGGCCCATGGCGGCCCTCAGATGCGCGACGGCTTCGCGCTTGGCGACGGGCCCTACCATTTTTTTGACAGAAGCTCGCGCAGCGCCGAGGCTTCCAGCATCTGGTCGGCCAAAAGCTTCTTCAGCTTCGCGTTCTCCTCCTCCAGCGCCTTCAGCCGCTTGGCGTCGGAGACGTCCATGCCGCCATACTTGGCTTTCCAGTTATACAGCGTCGCCTCGGAGATCCCGTGCTTGCGGGCCAGATCGCCTGCCTTCGCCCCCGCCTCGTGTTCGCGCAAAACCGCGATGATCTGCTCTTCCGTAAACCGCTTTCTCTTCATCTGTCCGTCCTTCAATCGAGGCCGGACTCTAATCTCAGATGGAGGAAATTACCCGTGGCAGGTCACGATCCAACTGGCTAACCGGCGACAGCTAGTTGTCCCTTCAAATCCGGCACGCCGCGGTCCCTACCGGATGCTTACCTTCGTCCTGACGCCCGGGCAAACGCACGACACCCAAGGCTTTGCACCCTTGTTCCGGATGATCACCGACCGGATCGAAGCTTTCCTTGCCGACAAAGGATATGAACGCCGACGCCATTCGCGAAGAGATCGCCAGCGCCAACGTCGAAGCCGTTATCCAGGCAAAGAGCAACAGGCGCGACCCGATCCCTCACGACAAAGCCAAGTACAAATGGCGAAACCAGATCGAGCGGCTCTTCAACAAGCTCAAGAACTGGCGGCGCATTGCAACCCGCTACGACAAGACCAAGGGATCCTATCTCGGCTTCCTCCCAATCGCAGCAGTCAAACTATATACCCTTTGTCCACGAGCGCTAGCTGGATGCTGCAGATCTTCTGCAGCGCACTACCCATCGGTCGGTTGGTTGCCATTTGCCGCTCTCAGCGGGATGTAGAGGAAATCGAAGCTACACTAGCTGTATTCGAGAAGAAAGCGAAGCTCAGTTTCGATCCGACGACTGGTTGTCTATGATCGAAGGTAATTACGATTTTCACATCGGGATCGCGCAGGCTGGCCGCAACCGTAATTGTCCGGATTCTATAGCCGATTCTGGAGGAAGGGCGACGGATGCTTTACATTGACAGTGTTGTAGTCTATATGGCCGTGTTCGGAAACCACAGTGTCGATAGTGGGGAGTTTTACCCCCCCCTCCAATTCACACGAGGGCCGACCTCGCAGCAGCGGACAAAACAGGACACATTTGGGACCTAGTTGGCGCGGTGCTTGTCCTGGTTGTGGTGACGAGCGCGATTTTTGGTCCGCTCATCATCACACATAAAACTATCCGCATTGTCGGGCCTCGTTTGGCGGGCCCTGCAGCAGATGCCATCAGCGTCGGCTGGATTCTTAGCGTTTGAACGGGAGACTATAGTGGCTCGTGTTGTATTGGTTCGGCATGAAGATGGTCCGGAGGACGACCGGGTCGTTGAATTCTTCCGGGCGCACGGCGTACTACCCCAAACGATCAGACCCTTCTTGGGTGAGCGGTTAGACGATGTGGATGCATCGGTCGTCGGCAGCGTGATCTTTGGCGGGAAATTTAACGTCTTCGACGATCACGAGTACCCGTTTCTCAGGCACGAAAAAGAATGGGCCGAGCAATGCCTAAAGCAGAACGTCCCCCTGCTTGGGATCTGTCTTGGCGCCCAAGTTATGGCTACTGTCCTGGGCGCGAAGGTTGGACCTCTTCCTGGCGATCCGGGCGAGTTCGGCTACTATGAAATCGTCGCAACCGAGGTCGGGAAAGCCTATCTCCCGGAACGGCTACACGTCGCGGAGGCGCACTATCACCAATTCGAGATTCCGGCCGGCGCCGACCTCCTGGCCAAAAGCGAGCTATTTGAGCACCAAGCGTTCCGTTATGGCGAGAAGGCCTTTGGATTCCAATTCCATCCCGAGGCAAGTCCCTCCGTGTTTCGCCGATGGCAGCAAGACCCAGGAAAATACGTTAGACTAGGCGCCCAGGACCGTGCCAAGCAAGACAGGCTGATGAACATCCATGACGCCGCGCAACATGCTTGGTTCACGGAGTTCCAGGAGCGCTTTTTCGAGCCGGCCGTGCAAGCTGCCTGTTTCACAAAGCGCCCGTCGTCAGCGGGTTGAAAAAGCGGTGGCCTGTAAGCCAACTGAACAGCCGTTCCCAGCTGAGGGGCCGGGTTAATCCGGGCGTGGGACTATTCTAGACGTTATGACCGAGGTGTGAGGGGCGGCCGCCCTTAGTCCTTGCAGGCTTAAAGCGAATGGGGTTGCTCTGGAGTCCGAGCCTAGTGGTGCGGGTGTGGTCAAGGCGGATGCCTATGGAGTAGGACTCAGCGCAGTCACTCGCCGTTGCCCTCCGACGGTTGCACAGCTTTTTTCGTGGCGCACCTCCAGGAGGGGACTCAGCTCCGCCAACACAACGCTATGTCTGAGGTGTATGTCCCCAAACGGACTCCTTCCCGGCTCTGGCCGTTTAGACGCTCAACCTTAAGCCGGTACTCACTTCGGAGCTTCGGGTTCGGTTTTGGATCGAGTTCGGCGAACGTGAAGCCTGGACTAGCGGAGACGCCGTGCATGTGAGTTCGTCCTGATCGATCGCCGCGCTCAACGACCAACTCGCTTCTCCTGGACATATGTTCGTCCACGACATGGCTCAGAGCGTTTCGCCTGGCGGCGCGGAGATGTAGCAGGACGCATAGATGTAGCCGGTCGTACGCTCTAGATGATCCTCCATACCGAGTTTGGCCATGGCCTTCAGGATCGCCTGCCGTTCCGTCGATGTGGAGAAGCGGCGCTGGCGCTGTCTGAACCGTTCTACGAGCCGTGTTTCCAACGAGAAAGCCCGAAAGGCCGCCGCGATGTCGTTGTACCTGAAGGGGTGCATTGCGAAGGCGACAACCCACGGGCGTGACGACGCCGACGCCTCATACACGCGTGCAAAGGTTGCCTCGGTTGCATAACCCACACAGCCTGTGCTGATCAGGATATCCGCATCCGCGAGTGCGCTACGTTCCTTTACCATCAAGTCACGAGTTTCCACATCAGTCGTGACGCCAGCCTCCAACAGACCCAGATCCAGCGCATAGCGAACAGCCCGGAACGATGGATCCACGCCGACGAACTGGATGTCGTCGCGGAGGCCCTGTTTGCGAAAGAAGGCGCGATGCTCAATCTCCTGTCGGCGCGACAGCGATCCGCTGGGATCCAGATAGGCAGCATACAGATCGTCGAGGTCGAGATCGGTTCGCAGCAAGGCAGCGTTGACACCATAGGAGCAACCGACATCGATTATCTTCAACTTCGTCTTGTTTCGAACGCGTCGATAATCGGCGAAGATCCTTTCGAAAATCGGCTTGGCCCGATCTGGAAGCATATAGTCCAGGAGCAAACACGCCCGTAAATAGGCGTGCGGCCACCTGCGATTGTAGGTTGCCGTGAAATCGTACTTCGCCCCCTGAATTCTGCTGCGCTCTGCACTTGATGCCTGACCTGACATGCTGCTTCCCTTCTTCGCTTCAGTGATCGCAATCTCACCCACGACATATAAATATCGCTCGCCAGCTCCTCCCGCCTCACGAGAGACGTTTCAAAAGTCGTGCCAGGCTGGGCAGAGGTCTAAAAGCGATTTTCTGCACATCAACTCAATTGCTTAGTGCAACGAGACGCTAAGTCTGCTTAGTGCAACGGGAGGCTAAGTCGACATCACGGTGTCGCGTACTCGACACTCTGGCAATCTCGATGCACGTCGCTATCCCAGAATGGACATGTGTTCGTCCTCGTGGGTCAAAATCCCCGGGTATGGTCACTTGAAACTCCCTCAGCGGCGTTGACACGTTAATCGGGGTGCGGTTGCTTGCGTGTCGGATTGAACGCAATTCTGGGCGATGGACCTCAGAATCAGTTTCAAACGCCATCGGGTTCCGCCGCAGATCGTTGCTCACGCGGTCTGGCTTTACCTGCGCTTCAACCTGAGTCTGCGTGAAGTTGAGGAAATGCTGCTCGAGCATGGAATTGGCGTGTCATATGAAACGGTCCGCGTTGGACGGCCAGTAAGCATTCGGTAGGGACCGCGGCGTGCCGGATTTCAAGGGACAACTAGCTGTCGCCGGTTAGCCAGTTGGATCGAGCTGGTCTCGAATGTTTCCGCGAAGGGCCTCGATGCCGAAGTCGCTAAAGGCAGGGGTTTCGATTCCATCGATATCGTAGACCCACAGCTTACCATCCTCAGGCTCGAGCTGGTCCGACAGGTCCCACAGCAGGTCTTCATCGTGGCCCAGGATTTGGGCGACGCGCCGGATCGTGAAGACGTGGGCGATCGCTGCCATGGTTCAGGCGGCTGCCGCTTGCTGATCGGGCTTTCTCCATTCCCACGGTAGCAATTCAGGAAGCCGGCTATGTGGGATGCCGGCGATGCGCGCGAGCACGTCGGCCAGCCATGCCAACGGATCGACATCGTTGAGCTTTGCCGTCGTAATGAGCGTGGACATGGCGGCTGCCCGGGCCGCGCCGCGTTCCGAACCGGCGAAGAGCCATGATTTTCGTCCCAAAGCGAAGCCTCTGAGCGCCCGCTCGGCAGCATTGTTCGTGAGGCAAATTCTGCCGTCGTCGAGGAAGCCGGTGAAGCGATCCCAGCGCCTGAGCAGATAATCGATCGGCTTGACGACCGAGGCCGAGCGCGACAGCCGGGAGCGCTCATCCCGCAGCCATGCTTCCAAGGCAGTCAACAGAGGCCGGCTCTGTTCCTGCCGCACGCGCAGGCGTTCTCCCGCGTTGAGGCCTTTGATGGCGCGCTCGATGTCGAACAGCGCGTCGATGCGCTTGACGGCTTCGAAGGCAATGGGCGAGATCGCCGGCGCCTGTCGGCCACGCCGGGCATTGGCGGCGATGTCGGCCAGTTCGAAGAACTGACGTCTGGCGGGGCTCCAGCACAGCGCCGGCGTGATCGCTCCCTGGGTCCGCGACGGATCGTAGAGCGCATTGTAGCCGCTGTAGGCATCGGCCTGGAGAATGCCGGCGAAGCCTCGAAAGATGCCGCTCGGGATGCTCCTGTCGTCGATCGCCCGAGGCGTAGTAGAGCGCCGCTGGCGGCGCACGGCCTCCAAAGGGCCGGTCGTCGCGGACATAGGTCCAGATGTGGCCGGTGACGGTCTTGCCCTTGGCCAAGATCGGCACCGTAGTATCATCGCCGTGCAGGCGCTCGCGGCCAGAACATGGGCCTCGATCAGCTCATAGAGCGGCTGCAACGCCGTCGCGCAGGCGCCGACCTGGTCGGCCAATGTCAAGACACTCAGATCGATGCCTTCGCGGGCATAACGTTCACTCTGGCGGTTGAGCGGCTAATGCTGGCCGAACTTCTCGAACAGGATCATCGCCAGCAGGTTCGGCCCGGCAAAACCGCGCGGCGTCACGTGGAAGGGAGCCGGCGGCTGCGTTATCCTCTCGCATTCCCGGCATGAGAACTTCTCGCGCACGGTCTGAATGACCTTCCACCGCCGCGGGATCACCTCCAGCGTCTCGGTGATATCCTCGCCCAGCTTCGACAACTTTGGAGAGCCGCAGCACGGGCAGCTCTCGGGTGCGGCAATCACGATCCGCTCACGCGGCAGGTGCTCCGGGAATGGCTTGCGCGACGGCCGCTTGCGCTCAAATATGCGAACTCGTCTGGCTCCGGGCCGCCGCTTTCTCGGCAGCCAGTTCGTCCTCGCTCGCCGCCGTCTCCAAGTCCTCAAGCTGCAATTCCATCTGCTCGAGCAGCCGCGCCTTGCGCTCCGAGCGGCTGCCAAAGAGCTCGCGCCGCAGCTTTTCTATCTCTAGCCTGAGGTGGGCGACCAGGGCGGCGGCGTGGGAGCGCGCCGCCTCGGCCGCAATGCGCGCTGCATGCGCGGCGACAATCAAGGTGAGACTCAGCGTCAATCAGGATGAGACTCGGCGGTGGGGGTGTGACGAAGGGAGGGCGTAGCCCGACCGGAGTTGCACTCCCGCCGCGGCGCAATTTTTCGGCGTCTCATGATCGCGGTTGGCCCGGTAGCGTGGGTGATTTTCTGGGAATGGAGAATCACCTTTGTGCCGGGTCGCCATGTAACCGATCATCAGACGAGGCTTTTTATGAAGTACCGACAAAACAATTCCATTGAGGTCTCCGCCGCCAAGGCGTCGATCAGCCGGGCGACAGCTTGCCGCATCGAGAAGGAAGCGCGTCTTCCATCGCAGAGCAGGCCGCCGCGCGACCGGCGTCGCCCCGATCCTCTTGAGCATATCTTCGATGGTGAGGTTGTTCCGCTCCTCAAGGCCGCTCCCGGCATCCGTGCGGTCGCCGTTTACAATGAGATGCTACGGCGTCATCCGGAACTGTCCGAAGGTATTCGCCGCACGCTTGAGCGCCGTATCCGATCATGGCGGGCTGTTCACGGTCAGGAGCAGGAAGTGATCTTCCGTCAGACGCACGAACCCGGTCGGTTGGGACTGTCGGATTTTACCGACATGGGCAGCCTCGGCGTGACGATCGCCGGCCAGCCGCTCGACCATCTGCTCTATCACTTCCGGCTGGTCTGGTCGGGCTTCGAGCACGCCCATGTCATCCTTGGCGGCGAAAGCTTCGTCGCTCTGGCCGAGGGCCTGCAGAACGCGCTGTGGTCGGTCGGCGGTTCGCCGCTCTATCATCGCAGCGACAGCTTGTCGGCCGCCTTCCGTAACCTCAATGCCGACGCCAAGGTCGATCTGACGCATCGCTGCGAGGAACTGTGCGGCCATTATCGCATGACGGTGACGCGCAACAACAAGGGCGTCGCGCACGAGAACGGCTCGATCGAAAGCTCCCACGGCCATCTCAAGAACGCGGTCCGCGATGCGCTACTGATGCGCGGCACCAGGGACTTCGACGATCTCGGCTCCTACCGCGCCTTCATCGATGAGATCGTCAGCCGCCGTAATGCCGCACATGGCAAGCGCATTGTCGCTGAGCGCCCGCATTTGCAGGAACTTCCCGCCCGCCGCACCACCGACTTCGAAGAGGTGGTCGTCACGGTGTCGCGCACCGGCGGCTTCACCTTGCGCAAGGTCTTCTACACTGTGCCTTCCCGCCTGATCGGACATCGGCTTCGCGTCCGGCTGTTCGACGATCGCCTCGAGGTCTTCATCGGCGGGACGCATCTGATGACGTTGCCCCGAGGACGCGGCCATGCCGACGGCCGGCACGACCAGGTCGTCAATTACCGGCACGCCATTCATTCCCTGCGCAAGAAGCCGATGGCGCTTCGGGATCTCGTCTATCGCGACAAGCTCTTTCCCCGGCTGGAATATCGTAGAGCCTTCGACGTTCTCATCGAGCAACTGCCCGACAAACAGGCTTGCAAGATTGCCGTCGAACTGTTGGCGCTGGCTCATGATCGTGGCTGCGAGCGTGAACTGGCTGAGGAGCTTGCCAGAACGCTCGACACCGGCGAACTGCCTGATCTGGCCGCCCTGAGAGCGCTCTTCGGCCCGGATCCGGCTCAGTTGCCGACTGTTCATGTGCAACTCGCATCGCTCAATGGCTATGAAGCCCTGATCGGAACGGCCTGCGCGGGAGATGTCGCATGAAGAGCATCCACACAATAGATGAAGCACGCCTCGGCATCATGCTCAACGAGCTCCGGCTGCCGACAATCAAGACGCTCTGGCCGCAGTTCGCCGAACAGGCCGAAAGAGAGGGATGGCCCGCCGCCCGGTTCCTCTCGGCCATCGCCGAGCATGAGTTGGCCGAGCGGGCGCACCGCCGGATCGAACGCCACCTCGCCGAGGCGCACCTGCCGCCCGGGAAGACCCTCGACAGCTTCGCCTTCGATGCCGTGCCGATGGTCTCCAAGGCCCAGGTGATGGCGATCGCCGCCGGCGACAGCTGGCTCGCAAAGGGCGCCAATATCCTGTTGTTTGGCCCGCCCGGCGGCGGAAAGAGCCATCTCGCCGCGGCCATCGGCCTCGCCCTGATCGAGAACCGCTGGCGCGTGCTGTTCACCCGCACGACCGATCTCGTCCAGAAGCTTCAGGTCGCGCGGCGGGAGCTCCAGCTCGAATCCGCCATCGCAAAGCTCGACAAGTTCGATCTGCTCATCCTCGACGACCTGGCTTACGTCACCAAGGACCAGGCCGAAACGAGCGTGCTCTTCGAACTCATCTGCGCAAGATATGAGCGGCGCTCCATCATGATCACCGCCAATCAGCCCTTTGGAGAATGGAACAGGGTCTTTCCGGATCCCGCCATGACCCTCGCCGCGGTCGATCGGCTTGTTCATCACGCAACGATCTTCGAGATGAATGTCGAAAGCTACCGGCGCAGATCTGCCATAGAGGCCAAACGCCAGCGCGGCAGACCCGCCTCCTACGCGACAATTAAAAACACGCACGAACTTGTCGCGGAGCGACAATCAGAAAACGACGAAAGCCTTGCCAGCGACAATCAGCGTGATAATTTGCCCGTGACCGCGCTCTGAGAGTCTCATCCAGATTGTCGCGCACGTCTCATCCTGATCGTCGCGCTATACGCTGCACGTTCCGCCAGGATCATCGCGTGGGCGGCGGCAAGGTCGGAAGGCAGCGAATCGGCAGCGGTGTTCACAAGCCGAGCGAATCATGACCGCCGGCGATTTTCAAAGGCAAAATCTCATCCGACCGATGTTGGACGCCACGTTTCTTGCGGATTTCGCCAGTCGATGCCGGACAACAGATAGCCGAGTTGCGCCGCCGAGATCGTTACCGCGCCATCGGCAGGCGACGGCCACAGAAAGCGGCCTCGCTCCAGCCGCTTGGTGAACAGGCATGCGCCCTGGCCGTCGTGCCAGATCACCTTCAAGAGGTCACCCCTGCATCCGCGAAAGCAGAACAGATGGCCGCTCAAATGATCGCGCTCCAGAACCTCCTGGACCTGCAAAGCCAAGGACGGGAATCCTTTTCGCATGTCGGTGTGGCCGGTGGCCAGCCATACCCCGAACACCGCTCGGAACCGGGATCATCGCCGATCAAGAACGTCAAGAACTCGACCCAGCGCATCGGCATCCACCGTCCGGTCAACCCAAACGCAGCGCCCATCACCGAGATCGATTTCAATCAACCCGCAGGCGTGGCGGGAAACGAGGACTAGCCTCACTCCTAGCGGCCACATCGCCGCTCACCGGCCGCTTCGTATCCGCTGCGCTGATCGTGACCGGGACAAATCCCGTTTCCACCCCGCCGCCCCCAAGACGGCCCTCCCGGGCTTGCCGTCGCCAACTGAACAAGAGGCTATTTGCAATCTCGTGCCGCCGCGCCACGTCGCAAACAACAGTACCGGGCGCGAAGCTTTCCTCAACGATCCGGATCTTGTCCTCATGCCGCCAGCGCCGGCGCCGTTCGGCACCCAAAACTTCAATCTTCATCGACCTCATGACCTTAAGCATAGACTTAAGGTCACAGACTCCGACGAACCCCCTCAATCACGCAAGGCGGCCTCCGTTGCAACGTTTCGGCTCCATGCACTAGCTAGTTTCCGTCCATTAACGGCAAATATTTGAATTCGTTTTATTAATCGCGGCTTTGTGCAGGCGAGGCCCGGCGGTTTCAGGTATGTTTGGATCATGCTACTGATTCCAAAGTCCTGCCACCGCCGGAGCCGACAATGCGCCAAGAACGGTCCCGGTAGGGACGATGGTTGCCCATCGCCCACCGGGTCACCGGGTCACCGGAGGCGGTCGAAAGCCGAATGGCTGAACTACTCGACCACGACCTTAGCAGTTCGTAGTCTCGATGCTCGACCAGTAGTTTTCGAATCCTCCTTGGGTTCAATCGTCCGCCGCAACAGAAGCTTCAAACAAATTTACAGAACCATTGCGCCTGCAGATCACTGGCTCTGTTACATTCACTCCAATCTGAGGTGGGGCCGTAGCAATATCAGCATCGGCCTTGTCCGTGCCGGACGGTGCAGCACGAAATGGAGGTCAACGCAGATGACAAGAAGGGCGCTTATCCTACTTGAAGGGCATCCAAGGGGCAACGGTCTTCTATACGTCCAAGCGGCCCAGCGCCTTGGCCTTCATCCAATTACCATGTCGACTGATCCAGCTCAGTACGATTATCTTGCGGCGGAAAGAAGTGAGGCTATCCGCGTTGATACAGACAATCTCGATGCGCTGATCCGCGAGTGTTCCCGGGTAGGAATGACCTATGAGATTGCTGGCATCAGCGGTTTTTCGGGCGACGATGAGTCGGTCTATGCAACAGTTGGCAAGCTCTGCCGGCATTTCGATCTACCGGGACCGAACCCTGACTCTATCGAACAATGTTATGATAAATTCACTCAACGTCAGCTCCTCGCGGAGGCTGGCGTTCCAATTCCCGCATATCGCCTGGCCGCGAATAGGAAGGACGTACAAAGGTCTGCCGCGGAGATTGGGCTGCCAGTGATTGTTAAGCCAACCGTGGGCAGCGGCAGCATGGGTGTTCGATTGTGCCGCGACGTCGATGAGTTAGCGGAACAGACGACCTATCTGTTGAGCGGGCAGCACATATGGCGGTCCCCGCCGAGGATGCTGGTCGAAGAATTCGCACAAGGCCCTTCTTATTGGGCCGATATAATGGGAGACCAGATCATTGGGATTGGCACCGTTGAGAGGAACCCTCCACCGCATTTCGTCAGCCGTGCGTGGACCATTCCGGCCCCGCTGAGTGATGGTGAGCATGAGCGTATCGTCGATGTTGCGCTGAGCTGTTTGCGAACTCTCGGGCTTGGCTGGGGGCCATGGGGCATTGAATTCCGGTGGACAAAGCGTGGCCCGGTCGTCATTGAAGTCAATCCGCGGCTACATGGTGCGCCGGTCCCCCAACTGCTTCAACTGGCTTACGGTATCGATGTCGTCACGGCGCACATCAAACTTGCTATTGGCGAAGAATGGGATTTGCACAAAAAGCATTCGCACATTGCGGCCGCGCGGTTCCTAGTTGCTGATCGCGATGGCATCCTCGAGTGGACCGCCGACGACACTCGGGAAGCTGCTGTACCAGGTGTTGCCGAGATCAAATTTTATCTTGAACCCAAGGCGCGGATCATTAGGAAAGGCGATTACCGAGACAGCCTCGGACATGTCGTTGCCAGTTCACCCAGCCTTGCTTGCACTGAAGCGATCCTTCAGCGTGCCGTCGATTTGCTCCATTGGTCGATTACGCCATTTCCGACCGTTGGCGACTAGGCACGATCTACTTTCCCTCGCGCCAGCGCAGACGCTGAATAAAAATAGGGCGTGGTCGATTAGCTCTGCCATTGGGCTTTCGCCCTCACAAATCCGGCATCAAATTTGTTCAAACACATTTGATTTCATGTGGCTTCGGTAGAGATGTGGCGTCGGTCACCAGGCCAGAGGCAGCCGGCCAGTGAGGACACCGAGCGCCACATAGCAAAGCGGGTTACAGGGATCGAAGGAAGTCCATCAGCGCCGGTTGATCACGCCCATCGTTTGGGATCTTGCCGAGACTCGGCGCCTCGCATTTTTCGAGCGCTTTAGCCTTGGTCTCGAAGTCGACCCTCTGCATCGACGTTCATGGCAGCGAAACGTGCCCGACCCATCCGCGGACTGTGTTGATGTCGACGCCGGCACGCAGGAGCTGGCTCGCCGTGGTGTCGCGGATGGAGTGACCGATCAGCCGTGACGGCACGGTGTAGGGCGGATTCAAATGGTCATCGCAACACCGATTGTGTTCACTCAGGGCAGCAGCGTGCGCGTCAAGTGCCTCTGCTGGCGTTTTCCAACCCAGCGTCTTTCTCGGTCAGGCATTGAGGGCCAGTTAGCGAAACCCTTGTCCCGCTTTTGCGAAATCCGCAGGCAAGCTCCACCCGGCTTCTGCTGCCCAATGATTCGCCAAGAAGCATAGTTTGCGGCCGGTTCCACCGCTTTCGCCGCGAGAGCTTGTCGAGACGCTCAACCATCATCTGGTCATGAAAGACCGCGATTGGGGTCGGCCGAGGCCAGACCTTCGGCGGTGATCGACAGCGGTCGAGCGCTTCTTCGATTCGATCAACCGGATCCGCTACCTTGCCAAGAACTTCGAGGCCACCATCGCCTTGCCGGGACCTTCCTCTACGCCGCATCAGTCATACTACGCTCGCGTCCGCTTGGCGCGCCCAGTTTGAGTTTCTGGTCGGACTGCGAGGAATTTCACCAAAGCGGTTGAACAGGCTCGGCACTGAACGAAGCTGCTTAGAGGCTTCTCCCCCGGCTCGATT
This sequence comes from Mesorhizobium sp. M0601, assembly GCF_040320845.1. Classification (NCBI taxonomy): domain Bacteria; kingdom Pseudomonadati; phylum Pseudomonadota; class Alphaproteobacteria; order Hyphomicrobiales; family Phyllobacteriaceae; genus Mesorhizobium; species Mesorhizobium sp. M0601. The sequence goes on along the minus strand of NZ_JAMYQK010000065.1, from coordinate 7,830 downwards.
GAGTCGCAGAATCAATTGGGCACGCTCTTCGAGCCCAGTGGGATGGTTACTACGCTATTTTTCTTCTGGTTTCCGTTGAAGTCACGGGAGAAAAACGTGAACTGTATCCCCAGAGCGTTTCGGCATCGGAAACAGCTAAATTCACCTCAAGGTCCGGACGGGCCGCTCATTAATTAACAACAACAATGAAATAATAGCAATTTAACAATAATATATTTTGATCAAAGGAGGTAGCATCGCTTGCGAGATGCTGGAATCCGTGGCAGATCCTGCTTGATCTGCGGCGGTCCGGGCGAACTTCTCGGCAGACAAGTCGTAGCGGAAACTGGTCAGCTTACACATTAGCGGAGAATACATGAAAGCCGTTGGTAAACACAACGCACTCCGACAAGCTGCGCAAATGCGGATTATGGCGTCACATGCGCTTACGGGTGACGCCAATCCATTGGCGCAGCACTATTTTGAATGGGCAGCCTCCTACGAGTTGGATATGGACCGCGAACGCTACTGCGGCCCCTCGATCGTGGCAGAAATGGCGGGCACCTTACAGGCTGCGTATATTGGCGGTGATAGAGCGGCCACTGCAGTTCTAGACGCGGGGTGCGGTACAGGCTTGGTTGGTGTGCAACTGACCATATCGGCCTCCGCTTCATCGTCGGCTTCGATCTCTCGGAAACAATGGCCGAAATGGCGCGCCAAACCGGGGTTTATGGCCACGTTGAAGGCGAGGTTGACCTTAACAGGCCCCTCTCAGAATACGCGAGCGCGAGCTATGATATGATTGTCTGCTGCGGTGTCTTCACACTTGGACATGTCCACCCGGATGGGCTGCGCGAGCTTGCGCGCCTCACGCGTCCGAACGGATTCGTAATTGCTAGCACCTGCAAGAGCTATCCGCAGGCAATGTCGTTTGAAGACGAGGTGCTGCGTCTGCAGGAGGCGAGCGTCCTTACGCCGGCACAGTGTTTGAACGACGGCAGATTCCTCAATGGCGAGGATGCTCATTACTGGGCCTTGCGAGTGCTCGAGAAGTCAACAAAGCAGCGACGATGACCTGCCGATCTGCCCGAGTGACGCCGATGCCAACACAAGGACAGCGAGGAGGACGAGCAATGGATCTCCAGGACGGAAACGAAACGAGCGAGTCGCGTTTTGCGGCTTATGTCGAGACGCTCTTCTCGGTACTGGGTCACACTGACCGGGTGGCGCCCATGGAAGGCGTATTGCACGGGGCTGCTTTTTGCTGGGCGAGCGGAGGAGCGTTGAGCCGATGGCGGCACGGTGGAGCTTGGTAGCGTCCAGGCTACGCACCAGTCTCCGGGTCCCGGTAGGGACGATGGTTGCCCATCGCCACCGGGTCACCGGAGGCGGTCGCCCATCCCCGGTTCCCACAGAACGTGGCGTGCGGAGCTACCGCACCACGCTCTTCGGCAGTTGCTTCACAGCACCGCAAGTGCCCGCAGCCCCCTGTATGGGAGCCGCAGTTTCGGATGCAGTAGCGGGGTCCGTTCTTTGATCTGGTGGAAGGCGTCCCAGTCGAGGCGACCGCCGTCACGGCTGCGACTGCACAGCATTTTGCGCCTGTAACGCTCAGCGACCCGATACACCTTGGTCAGCGACCGGATATTTCCGGCAACACCATAATAGGCATAGTGGCCACGCAGGGCAGCGTTTATCGCTCTGACCTGATCACTGATCGCGTGATGCCGTATTTGTCGCATTAACTCTTGCAACGACGACACGCTCCTTTGAAGCCGGGACTTCTCCGTGCGCATGCCAACCGCTTGAACCGGATGGATCACCCTTGTTCACGTCAAATTCTTCGATTGCATGCTGGCGGTGCGAACCCCGGGAGCACCTCATACCACTCGCAATGACGCGGCATGCGATTACGCCTTCCCCTTTGAGGGACAGGGTCGGCCACTCCGATCACGTTCGATTTCGGGGCTATATTCCCGTTCACTTGCCTACAACCTCCCTGTCTACGCTTCGCAACGCCCGTTACCGGACGTCACGCAAGACTCGGTTCGCGGCTGCTCGCTACGCTTTGCCGTGGCCGTCATCTCAGACGGCTGAATTCAACGCGCTTGCAAGGCGCAACCCGGCCAGATCTGTACGTGCGGCACTACCGCATACGGCTCCTATCGGATGTTTTGACGGTGAACCGAGCATCTGGATGCGGATGCAACAGCCGACATGGCGGAAGGTATCTGCAAAGCAGCCTTCGGAAACGATCCCAAGACATGGGGTTTCGCTGGCTTCGACGCATCAAAGCCTGTCGCCAAGCGCGACCAACTTCCCAGCGGAACCCTCCCAATCTTCTTAGATTGTCGGGCACCGCATGGTAGTTCAAATACCCCTGTAAAACTTGCCGTAGCCACCGACCTACTACTGCCATTCGTTGTGTGATCATTACAGGCGCTGGAATAGGATTTTCGTCTGGCGGAAATCTCAAGCATATGCGCGACCGTACTGGCACGTTCGCCGGCGATGCCGCGACTGTTGCTGAAAGCTATCGAAGAGGAATTCAGCGGATTCCACTGGCGCTTTGGAACCTTGACGTCGGTTATCGCGGCGGTCAACGGACCAGCTTACGGTGCTGGATGCGATTTAACCTTGATGTGCGATATTCGGATTGCCAGTGATCGCGCTGTGTTTGCAGAAAACTTTGTTAAAGTAGGCATCATTCCCGGTGATGGTGGCGCGTGGCTTCTGCCTCGTCATATTGGGCTCTCGCGTGCTGCGGAGATGGCGTTTACCGGTGACCCCATCGACGCCCAGACGGCACTCGCGTGGGGTTTGGTATCTCGGGTCGTGCCCTTAGAAGATCTGATACCAACGGCACAGGAACTTGCGGGGCGAATTGCCTCCAATCCGCCCCGGCAGCTGCGCATGACGAAGCGCTTGTTGCGCGAGGGCATGCAGTCAGGGCTCGAAACCCTCTTGCAAATATCGGCGGCGTACCAGGGGGCTTGCCATCAGACCGAAGATCATGCGGAGGCCGTGAGTGCGTTGCTCGAAAAACGCGTCCCAGTTTTCTCTGGTAAATAGGGGAATTTATCAAGCGAGATGTAAAACGATCCTAGGCCCCAGACAGCGACCTGGGCCTTCTCGATGGGGTTGAGGGCGGACTGAAGCTGGTCGAACTTGCTGACGGCGTAACTGCAAGCGAGATCCGCAACGCCATCGAAGCCACGATCGTCAACTATCGACGCATCCGAAACAACAGTCAGAACTCCAGAGAATTGCACGGCCCACGATCTGGGCGCGATCGCCATCAAGGCGGCGATGGAGCGCGCCAAGGTCAGCGGCGAGGAAGTGGACGAGGTGATCCTCGGCCAGATCCTCACCGCGGGCCAAGGCCAGAATCCGGCCCGTCAGGCCTCCATGGCCGCGGGCGTCCCGCAGGAGAAGACCGCCTGGGGCCCCAACCAGCTCTGCGGCTCCGGCCTTCGCACGGTCGCCATCGGCATGCAGCAGATCGCAAACGGCGATGCCCGCGTGATCGTGGCGGGCGGACAGGAATCCATGTCGCTCGCTCCGCACGCGGCCCATATGCGCGTCGGCGCCAAGATGGGCGACTTCAAGCTCGTGGACACCTTGCTCAAGGACGGTCTCATGGATGCCTTCAACGGCTATCACATGGGCAACACCGCCGAGAACGTGGCCCAGCGCTGGCAGCTCACCCGCGAGGAGCAGGACCAGTTCGCCGCCGCTTCCCAGAACAAGGCCGAGGCCGCTCAGAAGGAAGGCCGCTTCAAGGAAGAGATCACGCCCGTCACGATTGCGAGCCGCAAGGGCGACATCGTGGTTGATCAGGACGAGTACATCCGCGCCGGCACCTCCATCGACGCGCTGGCCAAGCTCAGGCCCGCCTTCTCGAAGGAGGGGACGGTGACGGCCGGCAACGCCTCCGGCATCAACGACGGCGCCGCCGCCGTGGTGCTCATGACGGAGTCGGAAGCGCAGAACGCGGCCTCACCCCGCTTGCGCGAATCGCCTCCTGGGCCACCGCCGGCGTCGACCCGGCCATCATGGGCACGGGCCCGATTCCCGCCTCCCGCAAGGCCGTTGAGAAGGCGGGTTGGAAGGTACAGGACCTCGAACTCGCGGAGGCGAACGAGGCCTTCGCCGCCCAGGCGCTTGCCGTCAACAGGGACATGGGCTGGGATCCGTCCATCGTGAACGTGAACGGCGGCGCGATCGCCATCGGCCACCCGATCGGCGCATCCGGCGCGCGTGTGCTCGTCACCTTGTTGCACGAGATGGGTCGCCGCAACGCAAAGAGGGGGCTTGCAACCCTGTGCATCGGCGGCGGCATGGGCGTCGCCATGTGCCTGGCGCGCTAAGTCGCTCTTGAGAGCAGCGTTAGACGAGTTCATGAGCATCTCCCAAGCACGTCTATGAAAGAAAGTCGAGGACACCTGCGCTGCAGCAGGGCGTTTAATGAGCCAAGGGGTCTGGCAGGTGGTTGCCAAGCTGTTCAACATCGTGCAGCCGGACATCGCCCTTCGGCCAGAAGGATTTTCAGCAATATGCCGTGGTCCGGCAGGTGGTGAAGGATCTCATCACCGGACGGGTACGATTGAAGGACGGATTGATGAAGAGAAAGCGGTTTACGGAAGAGATGGGGTATTCGGTTCAGGTCGCTGAACGTTTGGCCCCTTTTCGGATCATGACGTTCGCCTGATGCTGAGCCGGCCTAGCAAGAGGAGATCGGCATGGGCGTTTATGAGGACTGGATATTTCACTCGACGCGGTAGCTATTTGTGTTGTCGGCGAGACCGGCGAGATGCTGTGGCAGGGGAAGGTGCTTAGTGACCCGATGCCGTGACGCCTACTCTTCACCGATAGCGGGCCGATCTCGTTCGCGTTGGTCTGGAAGCCGGCGCGACTTCTGCGTGGATAGGCGGGCATCTTGTGGATGAAGGCTTACCGATCGTCTGCCTCGAGAGTCGCCATGTCAAGGCTGCTTTGAGCGCATTAATGGTGAAGACGGACCGGAGTGACGTGTAGGGGATTGCGCAGATTGTCCGCACAGGGTGGTTCAAGGCAGTGCATCTGAAGTCTGCGGCCGGGCAGAGGCTGCGCACCCTGACTGCGGCTCGCAAGGCTGCTGTGAGGGCGGCCACTGCCAACGAGCAGGTTATCCGCGGCCCGTTGCGTCCGCTTGGTCTGAAGATTGGCGCTGTCACACGCGTTCGCTTCGAAGCCAGGGTGCGCCAGATGATAGGAGGGGATCGGCTCTTGCTGACGATCTTTGCGCCGCTCCTCCAGATGCACAAGAGCCTGCGCGAGAGCCTTGCGGATCTGCATCGCCTTGTCCTGGGGGCGGTCGCGCGGACCCCGTCTGCCGTCGCCTCATTGATGGCACGCTCGATGTCGAACAGCGCGTCGATGCGCTTGACGGCTTCGAAGGCATACGTCGTTGAGCGCCGAGGAAGGACGTGCAGCCGTCCCAGCGCTTCAGCACATAGTCGATTGGCTCAGCACCGGAGAGCTTCGGGACAGTCTTGCCCGCTCGCTCCGCATCCATTCCTCAAGCGCCTCTGCGATCGGCCGACTTTCCTGCTGGCGTCGTTGCAGGCGTTCGTCGGCGGCAAGACCACTGATGTCGCGCTCGATATCAAACAGCAGGTCCATTCGTTTGACCGCCTCGAGCGCGATCGGCGAGATCGGTGCGCACCTTGCCGTGCTTGGCATTGGTAGCGATGTCGGCAAGCACGAAGAACTTTCGGCGCGCATGCGCCCAGCACAGCGCCTGGGTCAGTGGACCGGGATCGCGGCCCACTTTGAACAGCGGGTTCTAGCCGCCATAGGCGTCGGCCTGCAGAATGCCACTAAAGGTCGATACTGTTGAAAAAGTCCGGCGCACCCAAATCGCCACCGATATTAGAATCCAGTTCCACCCCGGCGCATTGCATGGAATCAGGATTCAATTTTGGCGTCTCTGCGGAAACGCCATCCTACGAAAGTGCCACGGGCGACCGCGACGCGGACTTTTTCAACAATATCTGTCTTCAGATGCCGTTGGGGATGTTCCTGCCGCCGATCGCGCGAGGCATAGTAAAGTGCCGCCGGCGGCGATTGCCCGCCGAATGGCCGGTCATCCCTGACATAGGTCCAGATGCGGCCCGTATCGGTCTTGCCCTTCGCCAAAATCGGCACTGTGGTGTCGTCTCCATGAAGCCGCTCGGCGGCTAGCACATGCGTGTACCGGCTTCAGCGCCGCGGCACAGGCTCCGACCTGGTCCGCTAGCGTCGACAGGCTGAGGTCGATGCCCTCGCGGGCATAGCGCTCGCTTTGTCGGTTCAGCGGCTGGTGCTGGGCGAACTTCTCGAACAGGATCATCGCCAAAAGGTTTGGGCCGGCAAAGCCGCGCGGGGTCACGTGGAAGGGCGCCGGCTCCGTAGGCACTCGCGGCAGGTGAACTTGTCGCAGTTTTGTGTCGCGAATAGTTATGGCAACGGCCACCGAAATCTTGCGTATCCAAGCCGATGAAAATTACGCTATTGTGTTTCATCGTTCGCCCTCGTTGAAAAAGTACGGTCTAAACGACTTTTGGCGTTGACGCCGGCTGGATAAATTTATATCGCGCAACACTGTACCGGCCGTCGACGCTGACAGGCACCTCGCCCTCGATGGTCGCGCGACGAACGACGCGGCGTTGGTGGCCGAAATCCTTGATCGCACAATGCATCGTGGCTCGGTTGTCCCAGACAGCGAGATCACCCCGCTTCCATTTCCAACGCACGGTGTTTTCCTGCGCCGTAATATGAGACTCAAATAGATCGAATAGCCTCAGGCCGTCATATCTCGAGACGCCAACAAATCCTGCTACATAAGAGCCTAGCACCAGTGTGCGCTCACCCGTCTCGGGGTGGACGCGTACCACGGGATGTTCGGTCTCGATCCTCGTTCCGGTAAGGGGCTCGGCAAAACGCCTATAATGAGGTGAGGGCCAGCTGTGAATAGCCCAGAGGCCTTCGGCAAGCCGTTGCAGCGGCAACGGTAAGTCGAGATATGCGGTCGCAGTGTTTGACCACACCGTGTCACCGCCGGCTTGTGGGATCACAACGCCACGCAGCACCGAGATCTTGGGGTAGGCATCCATGCAGGACAAATCGATGTGCCAAATGTCGGCCCCGATATCTCTGCGTGAGTCAATTTCGAAAATCGGCGTAGTTTCCTCCGGAACTGGCGAAAGCTTCCCGAAGCGAAGAGCAAAGCGCTCCTGCTCGGCGTCGTCGAGATGACCCTGGTCGCGGAAGAAGATGACCTTGTGCTCCAGCACCAGGCCGTTTATCGCAGCGATGGCTTGGTCCGGCAAATCGGCCGACACCTTGATGTTCCTGATTTCAGCCCCGATGCGCGCCGTGCATTTGACGACATCCGTATGTGGGATGACGTTATCGATCAAATCCCTTTCACTCATGGTGGCGTTCTCCGATACTGCAGTTTTGTTCGCTATTCGCAGGCGGTATTGTTTCATATGTTATGCCAACCGCACCTACCACTCCTGTTAGGCTGATCTCGCCCGAAGCGAGGTCGAGCTCCGTTCTAGAGTTTTCGGGGAGGCGTCGATACTACGGCATTTGGTAGTTGACGCACCTGCTTGTACCCGGCGAAACACCGTGCCAATCCTATCAAGCTCAGCGCTAGCACCGGCTCATGTGTGACAGGCGCTTTTGCCATGCAGCAGCATGCTAAATTACAGGCCGCTTCGGCAGCAACACGAGCCACATCGTGCCCCGGCTCGTAGATGCTATGGGGCGAGCGGCGAGGTTGTGGCATCCTTCGGCGCTATGGAAAACACCATCAGAAGGAGG
>NZ_JAMYQK010000064.1:0-20898 GCF_040320845.1 Mesorhizobium sp. M0601 | reverse complement strand
GGAATGGACTGGAAACGGGTTCGAACGGAGACCGTCAGGCGGCCGCAATCGGTTGGGTAAAACCCTGCGGCATGATGAATCAGGGGCCTGAAAACGCGGGAAAATTGCCCGCGAATATGCTCTGATTTTGGCCATGTCGGCACCCGATCTCGCGCTCCCGGACGACGTTGACGCGCTCAAGGCGATGGTTGTTGCCATGGCCGAAAAAGCCGCCGGTCTGGAAGAGCGTAATGCCGATCTCGAAGCCCACAATACGCATCTCGAGTTGGTCAACAAGAGCGCCGAGGAGCGGATCGCACGACTGACGGCGGTGGTGAAGATGCTGGAGCGGTCGCGCTTCGGCAGCCGCTCCGAAAGGTTGCGGGCCGGTGCGCTGAGCGAGGAGCAGTACGCTCTGGTCTTCGACGAGATCGAAACCGGGGTGGCGGCCATCCAAGCGCAGATGGAGAAGTCTGCGGGCGGCTCGAAAGCGAAGCGCGCCCCGCGCCCTCGCAAAGGCTTTGCGGCCCATCTCGAACGGGTCGAGGTGGTTATCGAGCCCGAAACGCCTGCTGGCTGCGAAGCGCTGGAAAAGATCCTGATCGGCGAGGACGTCTCCGAACGGCTCGATGTCACCCCGGCGAAGTTCCGGGTGATCGTCACGCGTCGCCCCAAATATGCCTACAAGGGTCGGGACGGCGTCATCCAGGCAGCCGCGCCCGCCCGCATCATCGAAAGCGGCATTCCGACCGAAGCGCTGCTGGCGCAGATCGCAGTGTCGAAATACGCCGATGGCCTGCCGCTCTACCGCCAAGAAGCGATCTATGCCCGCGATCAGGTCGAGATCGACCGGTCACAGATGGCGCAGTGGATGGGCAAGCTCGGCTTCGAGCTCGAGCCGCTCGCCGATTACGCACTGGCTCGCATCAAGCAGGGGGAGCGGGTCTTCGCCGATGAGACCACGCTGCCAACGCTGGCGCCGGGATCTGGCAAGGCCAAAACGGCCTACCTCTGGACCTATGTCCGCGATGATCGGCCCTTTGGCGGCAGTGGACCGCCCATCGTCGCCTACCGCTTCGAGGACAGCCGCGCCGGCGAATGTGTCGCCCGTCATCTGGACGGCTATCGCGGCATCCTGCAAGTCGACGGATACGCCGCCTATAACCGGCTGGCCCGATCCGATCGGGGCAATGACGGCGTGATGCTGGCGGCGTGCTGGTCGCACGTGCGGCGCAAGTTCTACGAACTGCATGCCGCAGGCTCCTCCGTTATCGCCTCGCAGACGGTGGCGCAGATGGCCCCACTGTGGGCCGCCGAGGAGGCCGTACGCGGCCAGGACCCGGCAGTACGGATTACTGCGCGTCAGGAGAAATCCGCCGCCATCGTTGCCGCTCTCTTTGCGCTGTGGGAAAAGGAGCTGCCCAAGCTGTCGGGAAAATCGAAGCCCGCCGAGGCGATCCGCTATGCGCTCGGCCGGCGTGGCGCGCTCGAGCGCTTCCTCACCGACGGCCGCATCGAAATCGACTCCAACACCGTCGAGCGCGCCATCCGGCCGCAGACAATTACCCGAAAGAACAGCCTCTTCGCGGGCAGCGACGGCGGCGGACGGACATGGGCCACCATCGCAACCCTGCTGACCACCGCCAAGATGAATCAGGTCGATCCACACGCCTGGCTCACCCTGACCCTCGAGCGCATTGCCAATGGCTGGCCAAACAGCGATATCGACGCCCTCATGCCATGGAATTACCAGCGCTGAACGGCCTCAGCTGCCCGCTTACCGTCTACCGTCCGGTGCCAAGCTACGACCGCTGTTGTTCTCGGCGCCGCTTGTCTGCCCGCTTCAACTGATCGCGGACATACTCGGCCGATCGGCGACTGTTGGCGGTCGTGATCTTGTCATTGGCCAAAGACCCCCCGTTGGCCGATTGCTGGGAGAAGCCATGTTTCAAGGCACTGTCGACTGCGTCGATAACTTGGTCCAAGTTGTCGAGCGCCTCAAAAGTTCGTTCATGGGCCGCCCGCCGGATGCCGACGAACAGTCCGCCGGCCAAGCTAAGCACAAGCGGTATTGTTCCGCCGCGCATGCCGACGCCGCCGTGGTGCGAGCAAGCACCGCGCCTGCCGATTGAGCTGGAATGCGCGCCGTCGCTGCAGGTTGTTTCCCCGCGAAATGGAAGCAAGCAGATCATCAGCACTATGAACGTTGCAGAGCCAACAGCCCCGGGGCTGTTGATGAAGCGGCGATAAATTCTTCTGAGATGACGAAGCATACGGGCAGTGCATAATTGTTCGAATTCCGATGGCCAAGCCAAAAAGCGCTACCGCCCGCGGCTAGGATGGCGCAGCCCCTCAACACGTTGCAAAGCGCCCCTAGATTTTCTGTACTACGCTTCGCGACCAAGGAGCCCTACCAGCTGGAGCCGGACCGCAATAAGGCGCTCCAAGGGATGCGCCTTGCCGGGCTAAGTCCGGCTACCTGCAGCCAAACAGCACCGCCGCGCCAAGCTCGTCATGATAATGTCGCCCCTGTCCAAATCTATGGTATTTTTCCAAGTAGTCGAGCAGGTCGGCCCTGATAAGGATGTCTTCCGGTATCTGCGGTACCACGACGTAGATTTTTCCCGCCTCGTCGAATTCAGGTTCCACCGTCACCCCATCGACGATTTGGTTCAAAACGGCCGTAAGTTCGGCTTTCAAATGAGAACTGGGGCTGCCGACATTAGAAAAGGCCAACCCGTTCGTGAAATCGCCCGCCGTTGGAAAAGGAGTGGCTCCGTCGGCAAGGAATATCGGCAGTTGCTGCTTATAGTCCGCCACCGCGCTTGGGGTTCCGACCTTGAGGTTAGTCTTAGTACTACCACCGCTGTCGCGAAGGTTGATACTTTGGCCGGCAGCTGTGAACATTTGGCGATTTATTGTAATCTTCAGAGGGTTTCCAACCGTACTATCGACCGACAAGATGGTGGCCGGCGTAGGCAGGAGTTTGAGCCACGTCTCGACAATGGCCGCGCCGATTTCCCGCGCTTGTCGACCCTTCCTGAGATTCGCTCTGGGCATCGCATGGTTCTCAACACAGGACCATCTGTGAGCGTATGCGCGTTTCGCAGCTACCGCAAGATAGCTCTCGATGTGGAACGACGCCCAATTCATGTTCTTATAGACAGCGCACTGCCTTTGGGGGCATGCTGTTTCCGTAGACGTAGGAGGCTTGCTGTGGTCGTTCTACAGTTCCGCGCTGTTCTTATCGTGAGCGTGTTGTCATTGGCTGCCACTCAGAGATCGTCATTGGCAGACGAGATGCCTGCAAATGAGATCGCCGCGACATTTGTTGCGCCTTACGGCGACATGCCTATGAACTCGAACAACTCGGCGGATTTTAAAGCAGAAATTCAGAAAATTGACAAAAAGGAAGTGATTTCGGTAGATTTTCCCGAAATAGGTAAAAGCTTTTTAACGTTAAAAATTACGGAAACAAGAGTTAAAGAGCTTGAATCTCAAGGGTTTGAACTTGCAGATCCATTTTCTGTTACCCTCTTTGACGCAGCTAGATGCAAAAATAATCCGAGGATAATCAAAAAGGATACCACCACCACTATCCAGGACGTTCCCGCAAACGTCTGCCGTGTGGTCGGGTCACCGGTGGAAAGCACATACGGCCCCGAGGTGTGGGTGCTAGACAGCGGAGTTGACCCGGTTGCGGTCAGTTCAAATCTTCTGAATGTGGCGACAAAGGTCGACTGTACGCAAGGCAGTTGCGTGATGGGGGCCGTGGATGATGAGCTGGGACACGGAACCATGGTCGCAGGTATCATTGGAGGAAGGACTTTTAAAGATGGATCGTCGCACTACACAGGGCTGGCAGGGGTTAGCCCTAAGGTATCTCTGAATATCATTAAAATATTTGGTGATGATGTAACTGTAAGCGTTTGGGACCAACCTGTTAAAGCAATAAGATACGTCTTGGATCACGCCAAAGCTGGTGACGTTGTAAACATAAGCTGGGGAGCTAACTCTCTTGAGAGTGCAAGGGCTGGCGGATACAGCAATGATATAACTTTGTTAGATATGCTATTTCATTTGATGGCGGATCGGAAACTACAAATTGTTGTGGCGGCAGGAAATGCGGAGCGAGCAAATGGCAATGGCGGATGGTCGTGGGCCGAAGGGTTCACGCCGGCAAATTCTGCACCGTATACTTCGCCGGTCAGTCCTGGGGCGATATATAGTGTTTCTGCGGCTGACAGTAAATATGATCCAATGACTATGAAGTGGTCCGACAAGCTGTGGCAAGGCAGTGCATTCGGCGCTTCGTTTGCAGAACCTGGCGTCGAGGCGCGGTCCTTGTGGCTGTCGGATGATTCAAATAATCCGCAACAGAATGTGTGTTGGGGAACTTCATTCGCTGCACCAATTCTGGCTGGTTTGTTGGTTCGCGGGTCAGTGTCGCCAGGCGACCTTACGGATAGTACCTATCCTGACGCGGACACAGTTGCGTACGTGACTGCGGGCAAGTCGGACGCTACCACACCAAAGCACCCAAAATGCAACTGACCCGAAGGGCAGCCCTGCAAGGGATTCTACTATCCTCCATGCTTCGTCCAATCGCGGCAAGGGCTGAACCGGCGGCATGCGAGCCGAAACTCCTGTTGGTATTTCTCCGGGGTGGACTCGATTGCGTTGCGGCGATCCCTCCGTTTGGGGATCCTGAATTGCTAACCCTGCGCGAAGCTCAGGCGCTTGTGAATGAGGAGGGGGCGACCGAAACACTCAAGCTGGACGGATTTTTTGCGCTTCATCCAGCACTGGCGCCGCTTCTGTCCTACTTTAATGCCGGGGAGTTGCTGATCGTCCCAGGGACGGCCATTGCGGGAGTGGAAAGATCTCATGCAGTCTCGGAATTTGCTTTGTTCGGGAGCGACTTTGACGGCCTCACCGGCTGGCCCAGACTGGCCTCGCTCGCCTTAGGGACTGAACCATGGCGGATCGGTCCGGCCGACCGATCCATCGATCTCATATCGGATTTGGCGTGGGGCAATCCGCTGCTGGACTTGGCCCTGCTTTCCCCTGAGCAAGCACAGGTGGGCGGATCGAAATGTGTGGAAGATCCGCTCGCGCAGCGAAGCTTATGCCAAGCGGCCAGGTTCACTTGCGCGGCGACCCGTGCGGCACAGGCGCTGGCAACGGAGGGCGGTCCTCGGATCGCAACGCTCGAATTGCCTGGGTTCGACACGCACATCAGCCAGGGCGTGCGTCTGGCGCGAGCATTGAAGGCCCTGGCAGACGGGCTCGTTTCGTTCGCCGAAGCGTCTGGAACGGCCTGGAACAGAACAGTTGTCTTGGTCGTGACTGAGTTCGGCCGTGCAGTGCCATTCAACGCAGACGGCGGAACCGATCACGGGACGGCCAGCGTCACGTTCCTGATGGGCGGTGCCGTTGCCGGCGGCCGAGTCGGCAATCAGTGGCCTGGGCTGGCACCCAGCCAACTTCGCGGCGGAACCGATCTTGCCGCTACGACCGATCTGCGAGCAATAATCAAGGCCGTGTTAATTGAGCATCTTCGCCTTCCCGACCGGACTGTTGCTAAGGTATTTCCGAGCGCTGCTGAACTGCCGGCGTCAATTGGTTTGTTTCGGGATGCAGGTTGATTGCCGTTAATCGGGCACGGTTGAACTATTCCTTCCATGATCGGCAGATCTCGCCGGATATCCTGCGATTGAGGGATCGTTGCGGCCGTCTTGCGGCGAGTAGCTATGCTCTGTACAAATTGCAGGACCTTGGGACATCGTTCCGCTACATCTACTATGCACCGAGCGAGCCCAAGTTGCTGATCCTATTGCGGTTTCGGTGAGCCCCGCGATTATCCGAACCGCTCCATCGTGCGACCCTAATTTTGGGCTTGGTGACATTATGGCTCTGTCCACAGGGTAGGTGGTGCAGTGCAGGTTGTCACCGCTGCCGATAGCAAACTTCAATTTCAGTCCGGTAGCCCTGCGGCGAGCAGCCCCTTGAACAGCGTGGCCCGATCCTCCTCCAGCCGATAGGGCTCCTTGGCCACAAATCGACGGCAAGAAAAGCTGGGCGTACCCGCCAACACGCGAGCCGCATACAACTTTGCGTCGCTGTCTCGGCCAAGCGCCGAGCTCGAAGCGGCCATGTAGGCGGTAACCCATGCCGGCATTGTCGATGAACGGCTCAAAGCGACCAATGCCTGCTCTGGCCGGCCCGCAATGAAGTGGACGATGCCGCGAAACGGCCAATACCAGGATGGTTCGTAGAGTGGATCGAGCACCTGCGCCCGCTCGAACCATTGCATGGCGCGATCCGGCTCGCCGCCAAATGTGTAGAGGGTGCCGAGATAAGAAACCTGCTCGGGATCGTTCGGATTGAGGTAGAGGGCCCGTGCGTAGAGTTGCGCGGCGACGTCGAAGTCTCGCAAGTGCAGCAGCACCCAGCCGAGAATGTTGAGGCAAACCGGATCGTTGGCGGAGAGCGCCACCGCCTTCTTGGCAATTGCATGCGCCTCGTCGAGCAGGACATCGGAAGGTGCCATGTCGCGAAACCATTCCAGCTGCTTGCAGTGAGCCAGCTTGGCGTAGGCGCGCCCATAGGTCGGATCGAGGTCGATGGCGCGCTGATACCATTGCCTGGCTTCCGCTTCGGAGGCGAGGTCGCCCAGCGGCAGGGCATTGCCGCGCAACACGCACTCATAGGCCGCCAGGTTGGCCGGCGGCTTGCGTCGCGCCTTCTCAGCACCCGCTGCCTTGAGGCGCCCGATAACCGTGCCCACGATCTTGCGGACCAGTTCATCCTGCACATCGAATATGTCCTGATCGTCGCTGTCATAATGCTCGGCCCAAACGTCACCGCCGGACGTGGCGTCAACCAGTTCGCACGACAGGCGGATACGCTTCCCCATCCTGCGGATTCGCCCCGAAAGCTCAAAATCGAGCCCGATATCCGAGACCAGCTTCGGCAGTTCCACATCCCTGAGCCGCAACGAGGTATGATATGACGCGACGGAGAGCTGCGTGAACCGCGTCAGCTCGGTGATGATGTCTTCTGTGAACCCTTCGCTGAAATAGGGTTCCACGCCGCCGGTGCTGACAAATGGGCGGACCAGGATCGATGGCGTGTTCGAGCCCGAAGTCTCGGCGCCGATCCTCGGAGCCGGGCCGTCGGGTCTGTGAATAAGCGAGTAGACTGCCACGGGTCGGGGAATGTTCTTGAGCTGAAACTCACCGCAATATTCGAAGGGCAATTGCAGCCCTGCGCGGACCTCCTCATGCACTTTTGCCGAAAGGCAAATGCCTCCGGGGGCTGCGATCTGTTCAAGGCGTGCAGCCACGTTCACACCGTCGCCGAACACGTCTCCGTCGCCGTCGACAATAATATCGCCGAAATTTATGCCCATTCGAAGCAACAGGCCGGGCGACGATCGCTCGGGGCTTGCGAGATAGGCCTGAATAGCCACGCCACACCGGACCGCTTCGACGGCGCTCGGGAACTCCGCGACGACACCGTCGCCGGTGTTCTTTACAACGCGGCCGTCATGCCGGTGAACGTAGCCTGGGACCTCGTCGTGCATCAGCGCTCGGACGCGGGTAAACGTGCCTTCCTCGTCTTCCGCCATTTGTTGCGAATAGCCGACCACGTCAGCGGCCACGATCGCAGTCAGGCGCCGCTTCAGGGTGCCGTTGTTTGCGGTCAATCCATGCTTTCGGGTCAATCCATACCTCGGGTCGGACGTCCGAACGTACTTTAGCACATTTGCATGATGCTATCGCGCATGGCAGCGTGTAAACTGCCACACGAGAGCTTCGGACATACGACAGAGCGAAGTCCGTTCAGAAGCGCTCGCAATGCGAAAGATCCGCACATTCGAGGTCTGCGTGGGGTCGAGTCTTCTTTATGGCCCGGTGGTGATCTCGGACCCATTGCTCGGCTGTCCTCTCACCGTGGCGGCCGGCCGCGTTCGCGCCGCCAGGGATGGCGATGAGAGCGCTTACTTCGTGTCTGGTTGGGGCAGGACAGTCGAGCAGGCGCTGCAAGGCTGCCTTTATGAGGCGGACGAGACCTACTTCGCCCAGATCATTCCAGAGAGGCGAATTCTCCGGTCGTGTGCCGATGCGATCGATGGGCGGGTCGTCGAGCCGCCCGGCATCCTTCTTTTCAGCGAAGAGCAATACGACCGGCGAGAGGCCGGCGACCGACAGCTCCGCAACATGGTTCCGGCCCGCTGGGATCGATCCACGCCTGAAGACTGGATCCTGAGTGACGACAAGCTCGGCACGGAGCAAGCCTGGGTGCCCGCGGGGCTGTGTTTCCTCGGATATGATCCCGGTGGCGAGGAATCATCTCTGCCGGCTGCCGACTCAAACGGACTTGCGCTGGGCATCAACCCCAAGGACGCTGCGATGAGCGCTCTTCTCGAGCTGATAGAGCGAGATGCGACCTCTATCTGGTGGTACAATCGACTTGTTCTGCCTCGAATCGATCCGAAGTCGATGGCAAGCGACACCGTATCTTCTTACGAGGATTGGCTTCGGCACCGAGGTCGCGAATTGCGGCTTCTGCGACTTACGCTGGATTTGGCTGTTCCAATAGTTGCGGCAATCTCCAGCGACAGTTCCGGTCGGCGTCCGGCGATGGGGTTTGCGGCAGGCGCTTCGTGGCCAGCAGCTGCCACAAGGGCGCTTGGCGAGCTAGCTCAATGCGAAGCGAACCTGGCTCTGCTCTCCCAACAGGCGCAGCGCCAGGGAACGATCCGCTTTACGCCCGGGGCGCGGCAACTTTATCGCTGGCATCAAGAGACGGATCTTGGGCTGTGTCCATATTTGCAGGGTGGGAATAGTGGCCCTGCCTGCGCGGATGAATCGACACTTGACTACGCCTCCTGCGTTAAACTCTGCCACGAAGGAAACCTGGGGATCTTCGCCGTCATCCTGATGCAGGATGAGCAGCAGTCCCTTGCCCGCATTTTCGCTCCAGGCTTGCGTTCGACCAAACCAAGGTTTGGTCCGGGCAGGCTCTATTCTGTTCCAGGCACGCTTGGCCTCAGGCCTGCGGGCTCCATATGCCGAGATCCGTTCCCGTTTTAGCGCCAGTGTCGGGGGACGGCCACGAGCATCATATTTCCATTCTCCGAAAGCTACGCGGCTGATGCTAGCGAGGGAATCGGCCGTATTTGGAGATATGAACCGGAATTTTGAAGAGTACATTTGCAACCGCGCCGTTCTGGCCTTTGCCGGCTTTGGCAGCGCTGGATGGCCGCTTCCAGCGCAATCCGTTCCTCCGACTGATGGCCGAGCTCAGGTGAATGTCGACGGTTGGATAACGCGCGGGCTCTACGCCGATAACATTCTGCTCCTCGTCCGTGGTGAACGTTCCCTTCGATTGATCCAATATTACAAGTACGTTGTCGAATGGGTCACAAACACGGGCGCATCGACCGATCGCGATGTCGAAGGGCGGTTCCACTGCCTTTTCCGCCGCTGCCAAAAGTTCTCGAAATGCCGCGTCCACGTCATCAACCAGAATATCGGTCTCTGGACCAATACGAAGATGAACTACTAGTTCTGCATCAGTTTCAGGCAACGCGAATCCGGCGGCTTCTGCGTCCCGCCAGATGAGGGCATGGCCGAGCCGATCCGGATAAAAGGATATGGCTTCCTCAAGATCGCTTACACGAAGTAGATAGTTGTCGAGTTTTCGGAACAACGGTTTTTTGGCGGCCTCGTAAGTCATTGGGGAACCTCGCGCAGCATCGCCGGCTCACATCACACACCGCCCAAGATTATGCTTCCGTACGCGTTTCGCAACGACTCAGCTACGGCTCAACTGATGTCCAACTTGCAACAGCTCTTGCAAATCGCGGGGGACGGCCGCTATGGGTCGGCCTCTGAAGGGCAGCTTCCCGGTCATTCGAGCGCAGACCTGTCCGTCAGCAAACGGCCCCTCCCGAACGTTTGTGCTCTGGCCAATAGTGGTCTGAGGAGAAACGATATGGGACATTCGCAGTATGACCTCGCCGACAAGGCCGCAAGAGAGTAGGCGTCAAACGACCTCTGAAGGTTCGTCAAATCTGGGAAATCCGGTTCTTTCTCGACCGCGAAGGTCGATCACGGGACCGAGCGCTGTTCGACCTTGCGATCGATAGCAAGTTGCGTGGTTGCGACTTGGTGAAGCTCAAGATTGGCGCGCTAGTGAGTGGCGCTGAGATTCGGACTCGGGCCATGGTTGTGCAGCAAAAGACTGGGAGGCCAGTTCAATTCGAACTGATGGCAGACGCCCGAGCAAGCCTACTTGCATGGCTCGAACGTAGAGGTGGAGCGGTCGACGATTTTGCCTTTCCCAGTCGGGTCGATCATGCTGGCCATTTGAGCACCAGGCAGTATGCGCGCCTGGTCGATGAATGGGTTTCGGCGGTTGGCCTTCGCCGTGAGGATTATGGCACCCACTCGCTTCGTCGTACCAAGGCCTCCATTATCTATAAGGCCACCGGGAATCTCCGAGCAATTCAAATTCTGCTCGGCCACACCAAGATTGAGAACACCGTCCGGTATCTCGGCGTCGACGTCGAGGATGCACTGACGCTGGCCGAGGGAACTGAAATCTGAAAATGGACGACCTCGCGTGGGTCGCGCGGGTGTTGGGTCCAGCGGCTTTGCGCCGCAATGTCGGCCATAGAGGCGAACTTTGCCTCCGCCCGGAAGCAGACACTGCAATTGAGCGCGCTGAAGGTCGTGATCGCGCCAGAGCCTGCAAAGGCACAACTCGGCACATGAGGGCGAACATTCCGCTGCGGAAACAACTTGAAGAAACGCTTCGCGACCCATAGCATGCCGCGCCATGGTGAAATCTGATCGGGAGGTCAGTGAGATCGGTCGGGTTTTTGAGCCAGTGCAAGGTAGGGAGGATAATAATTATGGCTTCCGAAGTACAGGCAAACAACGGTGTTAACGTAGAGGCGCTGCTCGGCGCACGCGAAGCGCTTACCAACGCCCCGGAGGCAGCGCAGTTCAAGTGGCGCGCGGCCTGCGAATGGAAGGATGGCACCCACAGCCACTCGTCGGTCGAGAGCTTCTACGGTCTCGGCGAGGATCAGCATCGCAAGACCACCTTCACATTCGACGCAGACCATCCGGAGGTCTTCGCTTCCCAGGACAAGGGCGCCACGCCCGTCGAATACGTGCTGGTCGGACTGGCGAGTTGCCTGACCGCCGGCATCGCCGCGGTTGCCCAGAACCGGAACATCCAGTTGAAGTCGGTGAAGGCGACCATCGAAGGCGACATGGATCTCGCCGGAATTCTCGGCATCGACAGCGACGTGCGCAACGGCTTCAGCGGCATCACGGTGAAATACAACATCGACGCCGACGCCAAGCGCGAGGACATCGAGGCTATCGTCGCTCAGTCGCAGAAGCGGTCGGCGGTCTATGACATTGTCACCAATCCGACGAACGTCACGGTCGTGGTGAATTGAAAGGCGCTTCGAACCGTAGACTCTCCTGATGAGAGGGTGCGATTAGTTCCGTCACCACAGCGATCGTCGGCGCGGGGCACGCGGGGCTCGCGATGAGCCGCTGCCTCGCGGAGCGCTCTATCGACCATGTGCTGCTGGAGCGCGGCGAGATCGCCCATACCTGGCGCACCGAGCGATGGGATTCACTGCGGCTGCTCACCCCGAACTGGCAGAGCCGGCTGCCGGGCTTTCGCTATGACGGCGACGATCCCGACGGCTACCGGACGATGCCTGAGGTGATCGACTTCCTCGGGAACTATGCCAAGGCGATCTCGGCTCCGGTCAGAACCCACACGACCGTCACCTCGGTTCGCAGCGACGGGGCGGGATATCTTGTGCGCACGGACCGCGGCGAGTGGCGGTGTCGGACCGTCGTGCTGGCGTCGGGCGCGTGCAACATCGCGCGCCTGCCCGACGTCGCCAGCCGCGTGCCGCCGTCGGTCGCCATGCTGACGGCACAGTCCTACCGCAATCCGGGTCAGGTCGCCGACGGTGGCGTGATGGTGGTGGGCGCGTCGTCGAGCGGCACCCAGATCGCACAGGAGCTGCAGCGTTCGGGGCGTCAAGTGACCCTGTCGGTGGGCGAGCACATCCGGGCGCCCCGCGTCTATCGCGGCAAGGACCTGGAATGGTGGATGGACGCCGCCGGCGTGCTCGACGAGCGTTACGACGAGGTGGACGACATCAGGCGGGCGCGACGGGTTCCTTCGCTACAGCTTGCCGGCACGCCCGACCGCATCACCCTCGACCTCAATGCGCTCGACGACCTCGGCGTCCGGCTCATCGGTCGTCTTGCCGGCATCACCGAAGACGGCAAGGCCCAGTTTGCGGGGTCGTTGCGCAACATGTGCGCGCTTTCCGATCTCAAGATGGCCCGGCTGCTCGACCTCATCGACGAATGGGCGCGCGCCAACGGCCTGGACGCTACGGTCGGGCCGCCGGATCGCCCGCCGCCGACCCGTGTCGAGGACAACCCGCCGCTCGGCCTCGATCTTGCCGGAGACGCTATCAGGACGATCATCTGGGCCACCGGCTACCGGCCGGACTACTCCTGGCTGGAACTGCCGGTCCTCGACCGCAAGGGCCACGTCCGTCACGACGGCGGTGTAGCGGAACATCCGGGCCTGTACCTGATGGGGACGCAGTTTCTGCGCCGCCGCAAGTCTGCTCTGATCGACGGCGCTGGCGACGACGCGCGTGATCTCAGCGATCATCTGGCATCGTACCTCGGGCAAAATTCAATCTGATAGCAGAATCAACGTCTGAGACTCCAGAGGGAACAGGTTGGTTGCCGCGACAACCCCGAATTCTGCGCCCCTGCAGTCATATTCCCAAATGCAGCTTTGGCTTCCAGAAGGGGCGGAACAACTCAATCTTTGGACAGCGGTTCATCACCACTTTCAAGCCCGCTTCCTCCGCCAACTGGGCGGCAGCGTCATCGCGCACCCCAATCTGACCCCACAGAACCTTGGCGTTGATTGCGATGGCCTCCTGTGCAACTTCCAACAGATCTTCGGAGCGGCGAAAAACCTCAACCATATCCACAGGCCGGTCGATGGCCGCTAGTGACGCGTACACCTTAAGCCCTCGAATCTCATCCAGACCGGGACTGGGGTTGACCGGGATCATGTCGTAGCCGATTTCGTGCAGCACCCTGAGTACCCCATAGGAAAATTTAGTTTTATCGGGGCTGGCCCCAACCATCGCGATGGTTTTGACCGATTTCAGAATGTCTTGCAGATAAGCCTCCGAATAGGGCTCATCATGATTCATATGGGTCATTTCTTTGCTTTCAACGGGGTCGCAATATCGGCTTTCAATTCATGAGCGGCCAGCGGGTCAAGGAAGGGGTTGCGATAGAGCTTGTCGTGGCTCTCAACGCCGACCTCCAGCGTGCAGTCGCTCATAGGGCGGGCGACGCAGAGGATTATATAGCCATTGTTGATCTGGCGGTTGTTCAGCGCCCGCTGCGCTTTTTGATCGACTTTGCCGCTGATTATTTTGGCCGCACAGGTTATGCAGCCGCCATACTTGCACCCATACGGCAGATCCACGCCCTGCTCGCGCAAGCTTTGCAAGAGGGGCTTGCGGTGATCGACGTCAAAGGCCGCACCGCCTTGATTGGCGAGAATGATGGTGAAGCAGGTCATACCCAGATGTCACTCGTGCAATCACCCCCGGGATAACGGGTTTCGTGGCAGCGGCTTGGTCCATTTGGTTCCTTACCAAAATCAACAACGAATAGCGGATCGATTTCCATGCCGCCGTTTTCTGTATCGCAATTGACCATCAGCATGCATCCGCCATTGGTGCGGATTTCCGGATAGAACTGATTATCCCACGTCGAGAAGAGTGAGGTCGTCACGTAAAGGCGCTTGCCGTCGAGGCTGAGCTGTATCATCTGAGGCCCGCCAGTCACTTTCACGCCATTGACCTCAGGCGCACGGCCGAGAAGTCCGCCCATCCACACTTGTCCGGTAAGCTTGGCGTTGTGAGGGTCCGAGATGTCGTACTGACGAATGTCGCCATGCAACCAGTTGCACAGATAGAGGTATCTATCGTCCATGCTGAGCAGAATGACCGAGATCACGCCCGGTATTGGTATCGGCCATTCGGGATGCGGCTCATTGCCGACATCGACAATTTTTTCCCATTGCCAGTCACCCGCCGCGTTCTTCCACCAATGGATGATATTTGCAGAAAGGGCCGCGCCAACAAAGCCGTGACTGCTGTCGGGGTTATGATGGAATCGCACTTCCAGTGGGATCAAGCCATCTTCACCGAGATAGAATGTTTGCTTTGGCTCTTTCTTTTCAAAATCCCAGAAATGGATCTCTCGGCCATATTTCAGATGACCAACCTCTTCCAGGTCAAAGCCAGGCATGAAGGTATTGGGCGCGGCCCATTCCGAGCTGACCATTACGTTGTGTCGCGGCTGGTACCAGAAATCATAACCAAACTTGATCCTGCCCATGGAATTTTCCCAGCGGCCGACAATCTCGAATTCCTTGCTGAGTTGCAAATAGCCGCCGGGGGCATTGCCCTCGGCGTCACCAAGCATGGAAACGATGATGTCCGAGCCGAGGCAATGCACCGTGTGTGGCGCCGACAGGTTAGTCCTGGCTTTGATTTCAGCGCCGTCTATCACCTTGAACAGTGTCGGGCTGCGCGGATCGGTACCGCAATCGACAATATGCAGATTTGACGAGCGCACACCCGGCACGATCAGATATTTCCGCTCCATGCTCGCATCGCCGTGGCACGACGAACAGGCATTCCAGCCCGAGTGATGAAGCTCATCGCCAATACCCGGCATTTGCAAACGCGAAATCACCTGGCTGTAAGTCGAACTCTCCGGGTCGACATCAATGGTGCACAGATAGTCCGGCTTCTGAATGCCCGTGCCGGTGTAGATGGCAATCGTATAGAGCAGCTTTTCGCGAGGTGCCGTCATCGCCTCGGCTGGAGAAGCATAGCCCGGTCCACAGCAATGATTGGTCATGGGTACTTCCCTTTGAACAGATCACTGGCCAGCCCCAAAGGGGCAAGCTGGAATATTAGTGCATGCTTGGCATTGGCGCTATGGCCGGGGTGGCTTGTGAAGTGCGCAGGTGACGTACAACTTGGCTACAGAGCCCCCGTGGGACCACCCAACGCCAGCTTCTTATCCCGAGGGAACGTTGGCGGAGTGATCGGAGAGCAGTGCCTGGACCAAGCCCAAGTGAAGCGCCTGGCTTCTTTCCACGGTTTCAAGACAGTATTCCAGCGGTCGGGAACGTCTGGGTTAGGTCAGTCCGAGACTTCGAACCCCGAATTCGATGTCTGCATTCTCGCGCGTTCTTACCACAATTGATCGGACCGCTTCCGGCCATTACCTGATCCTCAATCGCAATCGCACATGGTATCCTATCAGGTTGAGCTACCATCGGCGCAATGCGTGTGGGGTCTGAGCGGGCGTGCAAAATGAGAGCGTTGCAATCGCTACCTCGACGCTGCTGAGCGAACCCAGCACTGCGTGCACGATGCCTGGTTCTTTGAGTGTGGAGGAACGAGCACTCGCCGACGGTGTCTTCGTCGGACCCTTGTACGGCGTCTCCGCGGTGCGGCGGAAGCGGTGAGGCCACCGCTGGTGACGACCTCCCTCAGCCTTGCCTCTCCGGCCTGGGCGTCAGTCCCGGAGCCCGACATCCTGCGCCAGCGACGCGGGCGTGCACACAAAGGCGGAGGCGGCACAATAGGCGCGCCCGACGGGGTTGACAGCCAGATGATCGTGCGCGAACGGCTCGACGATCATCCACGTGCCGTCCGGATTGAGCGAGCTACGAGCATGCGTGGCATGGCGTCGAGGCTGCCGATCTCCCCCACAACAACGGTACAACAACGGGGAAGTTGCGCTCTCTGCCAAAACGCGGCTCCGCCTCGCTTTTTTATTGATCACGGCAAAAAAACAACGCTAACTGGCTCCCGCGAGGGGCCATGCTGACAAGTGATGAAGTGGGAGCAATCCCGTTGTTTTCGGGTTTGCCGGCGGCAGAGCTGGAGCGGCTGGCGCGGACAGCGGCCGATCTTCACCTCAGCCCCGGAGAGTTCGCGATTCACGAGGGTGGAGAGGCCGCGCTGTTTGCGGTTCTCGCCGGCAAGATCGAAGTCGTAAAGACCTTCGACGGCATCGAGCGAACGCTGGGTTGGCGTCTGCCGGGAACGATCTTCGGCGAGGTGCCGATTGCGCTTGGCTCGGGTTTTCCCGGTGGCTATCGCGCCGCCGAATCTTCCCGCGTCATGCGCATCGAGGTTCAGCAGTACTATTCCATCGCCGCGGTGTCAAAGGACGTGGCCCAAAAGGTCAGCGCGCTTGCCCGCGAGCGGATGGGCGGGCTGCAAAGCGTCACTGCCGAGCCGCAGAGGCCGCGCGTCACATTGGTCGGCCATCGCTGGGACACCGCGTGCGGCGAACTGCGCCGGTTTCTGGCCCGCAACCAGATTTCGTTCACCTGGCTGTTGCCCGACACGTCGGATGCCGAGGCTTTCTGGTCTGCCCTCAGCAGGCCGGCTCTCGATGGTCCCGTTGCCCGGCTGGCGGACGGGGAGATTATCGAAGCACCCGCCGTGCGCGATCTTGCCATCCGCCTCGGGCTGCAGACGCGCCCGCGCGGCGCCGAGTACGACGTCGCGATCATCGGCGGCGGACCGGCCGGTCTTGCGGCTGCGGTCTATGGCGCCTCCGAGGGGCTGCGCACCATCGTCGTCGAACGCGAGGCGCCCGGCGGGCAGGCGGGAACATCCTCGCGCATCGAGAACTATCTCGGCTTTCCAAGCGGCATTTCCGGCGACGAGCTTGCCAGCCGCGCGCTGCAGCAGGCAAAGCGGCTCGGCGCCGAAATCCTGGTCACCCGTTCGGTCGCCGGCATCGACCCGACGACGCACGAGGTGGTGCTCGACGGCACCGATGTCGTGCGCGCCCGCAGCCTCATCCTGGCAACCGGCGTCGCCTGGCGCCGTCTTGCCATCGACGGGTTCGACCGGTTGATCGGCAAAGGCGTTTATTATGGCGCCGCGCGCAGCGAGGCGAGCAGCACGCATGGGCAGGATGTCTACCTGATCGGCGCCGGCAATTCGGCCGGCCAGGCGGCGATGCATTTTTCCGGCCATGCGCGCAGCGTGACGCTGCTGGTGCGCGGCCCCGCGCTTGCCGACAGCATGTCTCACTATCTGATCGAGCAGCTCAGGGCGAAATGCAACGTAAAGGTCCAGCTTCACTCCGAAGTCCAGGCCGTGCACGGCGAGACGCACCTGACGGCGATCGACATTCTCGACAAGACCGGCAACGAGGTGAGCCGGCACCAATGCGGCGGGCTGTTCGTGTTCATCGGCGCCAACGCCGAGACCGAGTGGCTGCCGGCCGACGTAGCGCGCGATGCACGCGGTTATGTGCTGACCGGCGACGACGTGAAGAAGGCCGGGCTCTGGTCGCATGGCCGCGACCCCTACCTGCTCGAGACCAGCGCGCCCGGCATCTTCGCCTGCGGCGACGTACGCCTGAGCCCGGTCAAACGCGTTGCCTCGGCGGTCGGCGAGGGCAGCATGGCCATCGCCTTCGTCCACCAGTATCTGGCCAATGAAGATAAAGTAGACCGCAACCAAAGCTAGAGGGTCAAGTAACCAGAATGTCATCAGCCGGTCGATGCGGCGTGAAAACCGCCAATTAAGCATCGAAAGCACGCTTGACGGCTGGCCGCACTTCGCCGCGGGCTACATAAGCGGAGAGGTTCGGATATTCGTCCAGTATACCTGATCCGTTCAACCTGCGCAGCACGCCACCATCAGAAGGTCACCGGCGCTGAACGCACCATCGAGCCAGGTCGGCATTGCCCAGGCGATCGGAAAGTTCGCCGAGCCGGCCACCGGTGCGATCCTCGACCATGGGCAGGCGCTGCTTATGCCAGGTCTCGTCGCTGGTCGTCAGCGGCCCCAAGGCTGGCGGGCAGCAATGCGCCCCTTCCTGGACATTACCAAAGCAAGACCACGGGGGAATTCTGACCCACGTCCCGAACTTCATGGCCTTCGCCTCGCTGGAATGTCTAACGCGACTCCGTCTTGATCTTCCGGCCCTGTCGAGCGACGCTGCCAAAGCCGTTGACGCCAACGCAGGTGATGAGGGCAGGCTAGACCAGTGCAGCAGATCCGCCCGGCGACTTTTCTTTTTGCGGCCCGAGCCCTGCGCGACCTGGGCGATGGCTTCGTGGCCGTTCTGTTGCCGGTCTATCTCCTCGCATTAGGCTTCGCGCCTCTGCAGGTCGGCATCATTGCAACCGGATCGCTGCTCGGTTCAGCGCTCTTGACCATCGCCGTCGGACTCCTTGGTGCCCGACACGATCACCGCCAACTCCTGCTTGCCGCCGCCAGTCTGATGGTCGCCACGGGTGTGGCCTTTGCTGTGGTCCACGACTACGCGCTGCTCTTGGTGATCGCCTTCGCAGGCACCATCAACCCGTCGGCCGGCAGCGTCAGCGTGTTCGTGCCCTTAGAGCATGCCGTCCTCACACGCGAAGTCACCGACGCCGCGCGGACCAAGATGTTCGCGCGCTACAGCCTTGTGGGTGCGCTCGCAGCCGCGGTTGGCGCGCTCGCTTCGGCAACCCCTGATCTTCTGGCTCCAGCCGGCCTCGATCAACTCACCGGCATCAAGGCGATGTTCGTGCTCTATGCATTGCTCGGCCTGCTCGGCGGTCTCCTTTACGCGCAGATCCCGCAGCGCCGTCCAACGTCGGACTCCGGCAGTACGTCCGCGCTTGGCCCCTCGCGGAATATCGTTTTCAGGCTTGCGGCCCTTTTTAGCCTTGATGCCTTTGCCGGCGGCTTCCTCGTCCAGTCGCTGCTTGCCCTGTGGCTTTTCGAAAAATTCGACCTGTCGCTTTCGGAAGCGGGCTTTTTCTTCTTCTGGTCCGGCGTCCTTTCGGCGTTCTCATTCCCCGTTGCCGCCTGGCTGTCGCGGCACATCGGACTCATCAACACGATGGTGTTCACACACATTCCGTCCAGCATCGCCCTGATGCTGGCGGCGCTTGCGCCGACGCTCCCTCTGGCGCTCGCCCTGCTGCTGATCCGTGCCGCGCTTTCACAGATGGACGTCCCGACGCGCTCATCTTACGTCATGGCGGTCGTCACGGAGGCGGAGCGGGCAGCCGCCGCGAGCTTCACATCGGTACCGCGCAGTTTGGCTGCCGCAGCCAGTCCCGCCCTGGCGGGCGCTCTGTTCGCTGCCTCGTTCCGGGCTTGGCCCCTGATCATCTGCGGTGCACTGAAGATCGCTTACGATCTGCTGCTGCTGATGCAGTTTCGGCACCTCAAGCCGCCGGAGGAACGGTGATGCAGCCGCCGGTTTGGGGTGTTTGACCAGGATGGGTCAATCGCGAAGGAAAACGTTGGAAAGTTGTCGATCACTTCCGGCTGTCGCGGAGCGTGAAATGTCGCCTCGCTTCCTCGTGACATTGTCTGCCGCACTTTATCTGACATCATCGGTGTTTGCCGGGGCAGGATCACCCGTTCCGTCGAACGTCTGCTATGCGTGGAAAAGCCGCTGCAGAAGGTCCGCATCGGTGAAGGTTTTTCGATGTGGGCCGCAGCGCGAGGGGTGCGGGCTGGGTCGACATCGGCCCGCGTTGAAAAACCTCCCAAGGAGGAAGCCGCGGGGTCATCTTCGGCTCTGCCGAGATGTTCGGCCCGAATGATTGGGTCGCGCGCAAGGGGATCGAGTCCCGCTCGCGCCCCGATTATCGGCCGTTACCAGCCGTAGCTGAAGATGGCGCCGCCACCACCGTCGCCGTTCTGCACGACATTCGCCTCGGTGTTCCTTCCGAACTGGAAAATACCGTAGGCGTTGTCGTTGCCGTTCTGCCTCAGGATGGCGGAATGGCCGTTGCCTTCCTGATGGATGATGCCCAGATTGCCGCGGCCGTTCCGGCCGAGGCCAGCAGCACTACCGTGTCCGGACTGACGGATTCTGGCGCCGTGCAGGCCGCGATACTTCGAATAGACGCGCAGGCCGGTCGCCAGGGCGCCGGCGTCGCGGGCGTTGGCAGGAGCAAATGTCACCGACACCCAGCCTCCTGCGTAGGCCGGTGCGGACAGCGCCACCTGGCCGATGCTGCCGGCAACGAGAGCGGCAGTAAGGGTTATGAACATATTGCGGGTCATCTTGGTCTTCATTTCCGGCTGCCTCAGCCTATGGCCAACCTTCCCGAATTGCGGCTGAACCATCCCGGAACCCGTCGTTCAGCTGTCGTTCAGTCATTTTTCCCGGCTCGGCACACATAGAAAAGGGCGCCGAACGCCGACGCCCTTTTTCGTGAACTGGCCGGTGCGATCAGGTCGCGCCGCCGACCCGCGCGGCGCAGCCGATGCTCTTGCCATCGACCGCAACTTCGAGCTTGGCGTCGTAGACGCCGGCCTTTGCGTCGAGCGTGACAGCGCCGAGCGTAGCTGGCTTGCCGGGCGCGGCGCTGAAGGCGCCGCCCTGCTCGATGCTGGTGCCGCCGGTGCGACCGGTGCTTTCGACATGGAAGGAATAGGTGCCACTCACGTTTCTGTCGGCATAGGCAAGCGCCTCAAGCAAGACCATGCCCCCTTCCGGCGTGGCGCGGATCTCGCAGCGCACCGGCCCAACGGACTGGTCGGCGGTGGCCATGGTCGCCAGCGCGCCGGCCGGGACCAGAACCAGGGCGAGTGCCGCCATGACGCGGCGGGAATGCTTGACGATGCGGGGCATGGTTCGTCTCCTTGGCTTGGCTAGCGGCGGGCCCCGGCTATTTTAAGGGCGCCCCCGGCCGTGGGCGGGGTTTGTGGGCCGGGGCGCGCAACAGTGGCGAATTTTGATGCCCCCCCGGGGGCGAATTGGG
>NZ_JAMYQK010000063.1:0-21081 GCF_040320845.1 Mesorhizobium sp. M0601 | reverse complement strand
AATGCGCAAGCTTCTCACCATTCTCAACGCTATCGTCCGGGATCAAAAACCGTGGCAAACAGCTTGACAGCCAAGACAGTCGCTCCCCCCTTGAGGCCCCTTGAGGGGGGAGATTAGCAGCTTGGAGGACAGCGCCCTTTCTGCAGCCTTGAAAAGTGGCGAAGCGGTGATGACAGCCAATCTCCCCACTAGAGGGGGAGATGTCCGGCAGGACAGAGGGGGGCGCTGTCCCGCCGAGTTCGAAAGGATAGCAAACTTATGACCGATTCCGACCTTCCCATCCTCTCTCCCATCGAAGCCCGCGTGCTCGGCTGCCTGATCGAGAAGAAGGAGCTGACGCCGGACGTCTATCCGCTGACGCTCAATGCGGCACATGCGGCGGCCAACCAGAAGACGGCGCGCGAGCCGGTAATGTCGGTCGAGCTTGCCGAGGTCAGGCGGGCGCTTGGCCAGCTGGAGCAGAAGGGCCTCGTCAGGCAAGTGTTCGCGTCGCGCGTCGAGCGCTACGAGCATATCGTGGCGCAGCGCTTTTCCCTGACCTCGGCGCAGATCGCGCTGCTCGGCCTGTTGCTGCTGCGCGGCCCGCAGACGGCCTATGAATTGCTGGCGCGAAGCGAGCGCATGGCGCGGCTGCCGTCGATCGACGAGCTTCGCGGCAATCTCGATCTGCTGATCGGCCGCCGGCCACCGCTGGTGCAGCAGATCGATCGCGGCCCAGGCCAGCGCGAGGATCGCTACGTCCATCTGCTCAGCGGGCCGCCGCAGCTGTCGGCTGCCGCAGCACCCCTGCAGTCGTCCTCGCCGGCGTCGGATATGGAAATGCGCGTGCGGGCCCTCGAGGAGGAGGTCGCGGCATTGCGCGCCCGCCTCGACGCGCTCGTTGGCGAAAAAAGCCAATAATCATTCGAGAGGGGGCGCGAAGGATCGCCCGCTTCGCAGACCAGCTCTCACCCGAGCCTGGCGTCGAGCGATACTTTGATGGCGCCGAGCGCTTTCGAGACCGGGCATTCGGCCTTGGCCTTCTCGGCCAATTCCTTGAACTTGGCGGCATCAATGCCCGGTACCTTGCCGACCAGCGTGATCGCGCTGCCGGTGATGCCGGTGCCGGGGACCAGCGTTACCACGGCCTTGGCGTCGAGCTCGGCAGCCGGAGTGCCGTTCTCGGCGAGAAAATGCGAAAGCTGCATGGCGTAGCAGCCGGCATGGGCGGCGGCGATCAGCTCTTCCGGGTTTGTGCCGGATTTGCCGCTTTCATCCTCGAAACGCGTCTTGGCCGAATAGGGTGTGCCCTTCAGCACCCCGCTCTGGGTTTCGAGTGTGCCCTTGCCTTCCTTGAAACTGCCTTTCCAAACGGCGTTGGCGGTGCGGTCCATCAATTCCTCCTTGATTGTCGTGGCTGAGCCCGTGATCGGCATCCAGTCGACTATAGCGCGCGCGGGAGCGAAGGCCACCCACGCTTTCGTATCGGCGGCGGCGTGACACATCATGTCGAGCGAAAAAAATTCGAAAAAAATATGCGTGCAAAAATGTCGACTTCCATCTGTCCCGGCCGTCCTGCGGGCGGCCATGGACTTGGTGGCCGGATGGAGGACCACATGAACAATCTGTTTTCTGCTCACTGGACAAGCACCGGCCACAGGGCCGGTGAACAACAAGCCGACTGGTCGCGCCTGCAGCCTTCCGGCTTCGGCCGACTGCTTGCGGCGATTGCCATCATTGGGATTGCGGTATCTCTTCTCGACTATGCTGCGGCCGGTCTCGATTCTGCGGCAGGCAAGGGCTCCGCGGAGATTTCCGTAGCCTCGTCTTCGGCTTCAAGCCAGGAATAGAGATAAAAATGAAGTATGTTTGCCTAGTCTATGGTGAAGAAAAAGATCTCTACGCAATGACCCCCGAGAGGCTGGCCAAGCTCGACGCCGATTCGATGGCCCATGACCGGTCATTGGACCAACGCGGGATGCTGATCATCGCGCAGGCGCTGCAATCGGTGAAAACGTCGAAAACCGTTCGCAGGCGCAAGGGCAAGCGGCTGGTCACCGACGGCCCCTTCGCCGAAACCAAGGAGCAGTTGCTCGGTTTCGTCATGATCGAGGCCGAGAGCCTCGATGAGGCGCTGGAGATCGCGGGCGAGATTCCGCTGGCCGAAATCGGCACGATCGAGGTGCGGGCGATCTACAAGGTGCCCGGGTCATAGAGATGTCTCGATAAGTTCCTCCGCGGAGCGGTGGCGACCAACGACTGGCATGGGCTTTCGTTTTCTTCGCCGGACGCAACTTTTGCGTGTTGAAGCGAAGCAATACTTCTCCTATCGTCGCCGAGATCGGGGGATTTCGGGGCATGCATATATTGATTGCAGCAATCGGCCTGCTCGGAGCAGCGGGCTTCTGGTGGTACCGGCTGAAGATCATGAACGACGCGGCGCGTGAGGTTGCCGACGTGGTTGGCCGCGTCCAGGGCAACGTCCGCCGCAAGAAACTGCGCAAGCAGGCGGCGCTCTCGCCGCTGACGGCGATCGACGATCCGGTCGTCGCCGCCGCGACGCTGATCACCGCCATCGTTTCCGAACATGGTCCTGTGCTGCCGCAACGCGAAGCTGCCATTCGATCGGTGATCTCGGAGATTGCCGACAAAAAACAGACCGATGAAGCGGTGATCTACGCCAAATGGGCGGCATCGCAAATCGACGACGCCACGGTCGTCATCGACAAGCTGGCACCGTTCCTGCGCGAACGGCTCGACGCGGTCGAAAGGAGCGATCTGCTGCGGATGGTCAGCCGTGCGGCGGAAGCCGGCGGACAAAACCTGCAGATTCCCGACCAGCGCATGCTGCGGCTGCGCCAGAAGCTGGGCTTCGAGGTCAACTGACCGAACGGCCAGTAACGCGCACTTGCCAAGCCTAAATCGCCTCGCCCTTCAACAGTTTCGGCGTGTCGCCGGACAGACCCGACGCCTGGCGGATGAAAAACCCCTTCAGCCGCGGCATGCGCTCGACGAGGCCGAGGCCGATGTCGCGCAAAGTGCGCAGCGGGCCGAAATCGTTGGAAAACATCCGGTTCAGCACATCGGTGGTGATGCCCATCTGCACCGTGTCGAAACGCCGCCATTGCTGGTAGCGCTCGAGCACGTCGAGCGCGCCGATGTCCTGGCCGAGCCGGTCGGCCTCGACCACCACTTCGGCCAGCGCCGCCACGTCCTTGAAGCCGAGATTGAGACCCTGGCCGGCGATCGGGTGGATGCCGTGGGCGGCGTCGCCGGCCAAGGCGATGCGCGGCGCGACGAAGGCGCGCGCAATGATCAGCCCGAGCGGCCAGGCACGCGGCTTGTCGGCGATATGGATTTCGCCGAGTTTCAGGCCAAAGCGCTGCTCGAGCTCATATTCCAGGACCAGCGTGTCGCCACTGACCAGTTTCTCGGCATCCTGCGACCGTTCGACCCAGACGATCGACGAGCGGTTGGTGCCGTCCTTGCCCGGCTTGAGCGGCAGCGTGGCAAACGGGCCCGCGGGAAGGAAATGCTCTTCGGCGCGGCCGTTGTGCGGCCGCTCGTGCGCCACCGTGCAGACGATGCCGGACTGGCCATACTCCCATTTCACCGTCTTGATGCCGGCCATGTCGCGCAGCTTCGAATTGACGCCGTCGGCGGCAACCAGCAGCCGCGCCTTCAGCGTCGCGCCGTCGGCAAGATGCACGGTGATGCCGGCGCCGTTGATGTCGAAGGCGCTGACGGCGACGCCTTCGATGATGCCGATGCCGAGTTGTTCGGCGCGCCGGCGCAAGGCGCCGTTCAAATCCTTGTTGGCAACCATATGCGCAAAGGGTTCGCCGGGCGCGACCTCGCCGTCGAAAGTGAGGAACACCGGGCGGACCGGATCGGATGTGCGCGAATCGGTGACGATCATTTCGGTGATCGCCTGCGCCCCCGGCGCGATCTCGTTCCAGACGCCGAGCTGGTCGAGCATGCGGCACGCGGCGGCGGCAATCGCCGAGGCGCGGCCGTCCTTCTGCCAGACCCTGGCGGGTGCCGCATCGACGACGGCGACGGCGAGGCTCGGCCGCGCCTGCTTCAGCGACACGGCGGCGGCTAGGCCGACATAACCGGCGCCGGCGACCAGAACATCGAGCGAATTCTTGCTGTCGACCATGGCAATTCCTTTCGCAGCCTGACTGTCGCCGGGCATTCCGCCCTTGACTGCCCGCTGTTCCTGTCGGAAACCGCCATGGTAATTTTGCGGCGAGGTCAAGATGACGGCAGCCATGGACGAGCTTCTCGGCATTCTCGACCTCGAGCAGCTGGAACACAACCTGTATCGTGGTCGCTGCCCCAAGCTCGATTGGCAGCGCATCTTCGGCGGCCAGACCATCGCCCAGGCGCTGGTCGCCGCGCAGCGAACGGTCGAGCCCGAGCGCCACGTGCATTCGCTGCATGGCTATTTCATGCGGCCGGGCGACACCAAGGTGCCTATCATCTACGAGGTCGACCGCATCCGTGACGGCGGCTCCTTCACCACGCGCCGCGTCGTGGCGATCCAGCACGGCCAGGCGATCTTTTCGCTGGAAGCCTCGTTCCAGCAGGATGAGGTCGGCCTGGAACATCAGGTGCCGATGCCGCAGGACGTGCCGGCGCCCGACACGTTGCTGTCGCAGCGCGAATTGCTGGGCAAGTTCGGCGAAGCCGTGCCCGACGGCATCAAGCGCTATTGGGAGCGCGACCGGCCGATCGAGATGAAGCCGGTGATGCTGAAGCATTATACCAGCCGGGAAAAGCTCGAGCCGAAGCAGAACATCTGGATCCGCACCACCGGCCCGGTGCCGGCCGACCGCGCCACGCAGGCGGCCGTGCTCGCTTACCTCTCGGATATGACGCTGCTCGACACCTCGACCTTTGCTCATGGCCGCGCCATTTTCGATCGTGATATCCAGGCAGCCAGCCTCGACCACGCCATGTGGTTCCACCGCAGCCATCCGCTCGACGACTGGATGCTGTACACGCAAGACAGCCCGTCGACGCAAGGATCGCGTGGCTTTACCCGCGGCTCGCTGTTTGCCCGCGACGGCACCTTGATCGCCTCGGTTGCCCAAGAAGGACTCATCCGGCTGAAGCGGCCGCCTGCGGAGTAGGCATTTTTCGAAATTTGCCTACTTTTTAAGCATATGCACTGCCGCGTCTGTGAACAGGCAGCTGCCAGACCTTCTCGATTTCGTTGTTTAACAACAGCTTAACACCCTGCTTCGGCAATTGGCACGGAGCTTGAATCCTAGCGGGCACTCTCCGGCTCTCATGGGGATCGGCGAAGTCGTGCAAACGCGGGGACCCGCAACAGCAAAGGGTGAAACCTTATGAAGATCGTGATGGCAATCATAAAGCCGTTCAAGCTCGACGAGGTGCGCGAGGCGCTCACCGCAGTCGGCATCCAGGGCCTGACCGTCACCGAAGTAAAAGGCTACGGACGTCAGAAGGGTCACACGGAAATCTATCGCGGGGCGGAATACGCGGTCAGCTTCCTGCCGAAGATCAAGATCGAAGTCGCGGTCGCTGTCGACATGGTCGACAAGGCCGTCGAAGCCATCACCGCGGCGGCCAAGACCGGCCAGATCGGCGACGGCAAGATCTTCGTTTTCGGCATCGACCAGGCGGTGCGCATTCGCACCGGCGAAACAGACACCGACGCGCTTTGAGCTGCGGATACGTATTCCAATGGAGAGTTCAATGAATATTCCTTCTACCTTGAAGATAACGGGACGCGCGGCCGTTTTAAGTTCGCTCGCTCTCGCTGCACTGGGCACGGTTGCTGCGTTCGCGCAGGAAGCGGCACCGGCGGCACCGGCTGCCCCTGCGCCCGCGCTCGACACCGGCAACACAGCCTGGATGCTGACCTCGACGGCGCTGGTGCTGATGATGACCGTACCGGGCCTGGCGCTGTTTTATGGCGGCATGGTGCGCAAAAAGAACGTGCTCGCCACCATCATGCAGAGCTTTGCCATCACCTGCCTGGTGACGGTGCTGTGGTTCATGTTCGGCTACTCGCTGGCCTTCTCGGATGGCGGCGGCATGAATGCCTATCTCGGCGGCTTCTCGAAGTTCTTCCACAACGGCATCACCACCTCCTCGCTGTGGCTGCCGGGCGTGGCGAACATTCCTGAGTTCGTCTTCTCGATGTTCCAGATGACCTTCGCCATCATTACGCCGGCGCTGATTGCCGGCGCCTTCGCCGAACGCATGAAGTTCTCGGCGCTGCTCATCTTCATGGGCGCGTGGCTGCTGGTGGTCTACGCCCCGATCGCGCACTGGGTGTGGGGCGGTGGCTTCCTCGGCACAGCCGGCGTTCTCGATTTCGCCGGCGGCACGGTCGTTCACATCAACGCCGGCGTTGCCGGCCTGGTCTGCGCGCTGGTTCTCGGCAAACGTGAAGGCTACGGCACCACCAACATGGCGCCGCACAACCTCGTCTACTCCGTCATCGGCGCTTCGCTGCTGTGGGTCGGCTGGTTCGGCTTCAACGCCGGCTCGGAACTGGCCGCCGACGGCCTTGCCGGTGCCGCGATGCTGAACACCCAGGTTGCCGCTGCCGCCGCGGCGCTCGCCTGGATGTTCGCCGAATGGATCGTCGCCAAGAAGCCGAGCGTGCTTGGCATCATCTCGGGCGCCGTCGCCGGCCTGGTCGCGGTGACGCCGGCTTCCGGTTTCGTCAATCCGACCGGCGCCTTCATCGTCGGCATCGTCGCCGGCGTGCTCTGCTACGTCTCGGCCGTCAAGCTCAAGCACGCGTTCGGCTATGACGACTCGCTCGATGCATTCGGCGTGCACGGCATCGGCGGCATCATCGGTGCATTGCTGACCGGCGTGCTCGCCGATCCGGCGATCAACAGCCTTGGCTCGGGTGCCTCTGTCGGCAAGCAGCTCTACGGTATCGTCTTCACCATCCTGTGGACGGCGATCGCGAGCTTCGTGATCCTCTATATCGTCAAGGCGCTGGTCGGCCTGCGTCCTTCCACCCAGGAAGAGGTCGAAGGCCTCGACATCAGCCAGCACGGCGAAGTGGTGCCGTGAGGTTTATTGGCTGGCACCGGCGTTTTGCCGGTGCCGGGAAGATCCCGTCGTGATGCTCCCGAAAGGGCTCACGCCTTGAGGCCCGGAAACCTTCCGGGCCTCTTTTTTGTGTGCAGGCGGCCGTTATGGCTCGATCATACAATCGCTTGATCAAGGTGGCTCGATCCGCCGGCGGCGTGAAACAGCGGCCGCAACGCTCCGAACTGTGGTGGCGGTCGCCCGTTCCGGTGACGCAGAATGCCCATGGTTAATGCGCCCTTAACCTTCCCGCCGCTAGTCTGACAGCCGAATCTGCCGTGTTGCGCGTCCGCGCCCGGCCGGGCAACGACAGACGAGGAAAAGCATGCGTTCAGGGGCTTCAGCACCGCTTGCGCTGGCCGATACGGAGCACGGCATCCGGTCGTTCGCGAGGCGCCAGGTCGGGCGGCTGGTCGGTGCCGGGCTGTTTGCTCTGGTTGGTTTCGGCGTCGCCGCCCTTGCCACCTGGAACGTCGCCGATCCGAGCTTTTCGCACGCCACCGACAATATCGTCACCAATGCAATGGGTTATGCCGGCGCCGTCTTTTCCGACATTGCCATGCAGTTCTTCGGACTTGCCGCCGTTGCGGCGCTGGTGCCGGCGGTGATCTGGGGATTTCTGCTGTTTACCGCGCGCGGCGTCGACCGGCTGCCGAAACGGGCACTGGCCTGGTTCGGGTTTTCGCTGCTTGGCGCGGCAATTGCCGGCTGCGTGGTGCCGCCCAAGACCTGGCCGCTGCCGACCGGCCTCGGCGGCGTCTTCGGCGACATGGTGCTCAATATCCCGGGCCTGGTCATCGGCGGCTATCCGACCGGCCTCGTCGCCAGCGTGCTCGCCGTGCTCCTGGCAGCGCCGGCGCTGTGGGTATTCTTGTATGGCTCGGCGCTGATTTCGCGCAAGAACGGCTTTGCCGTCCTCGAACAGCCCGCAGTGCCCGATCCGCAGGACGACCTGCTTTTCGACAATGAAGAGGACGAGGGCGACGAAGGTATATTGGCGCTTGGCGCCATCACCCACTGGTGGCTGTCGCTGCGGGCCTATCTGCGCCGCCGCGCCGCGCGCCGGCGCGAGCGCGACGATTTCGAGCCGGAGATGGAACCGCGCCCCAGCGCCTGGCGGCGGGCGGCCGAACGGGTCGAATCGGCCGAGTTCGCCGAGGCGCGGATGAGCCCTGGCGGGCGCGCCCGCGTCGAGCCGGAATTCTTCGCCGCCATGGTCAACGACCTCAGTGCCTCGATCGACCCTGACGATGCCGACGTCTTCGATAACGACGACAATGACGACGACATGGATTTCGCGCCCGAGCCGGCCGGCCAGCGCCGCGCCGCGCCAACGGCCAGGGTGCAGAACTTCCGTTCCGACGCGGCGACACGCGTCGAGGCGCCGGCGCCGCGGCCGGCCCCCGGCGCCCGCGTCCAGCGCGAGGCGCAGACTTCGCTGATCGGCTCGGAAAAATTCGAGATGCCGTCGCTGCACTTCCTGTCGGAACCAAAGAACGTGGTGCGCGACGCCAGCCTGTCCAAGGACGCGCTGGAGCAGAACGCCCGCCTGCTTGAGGGCGTGCTGGAGGATTTCGGCGTCAAGGGCGAAATCATCCATGTGCGTCCGGGTCCGGTCGTCACGCTCTACGAGCTGGAACCGGCGCCCGGCATCAAATCGTCGCGGGTCATCGGCCTGTCCGACGACATCGCCCGCTCGATGAGCGCCATCGCCTGCCGTGTCGCCGTGGTGCCCGGCCGCAACGCGATCGGCATCGAGTTGCCGAACGCCAGGCGCGAGACGGTCTATTTGCGCGAGATCATGGCCAGCCGCGATTTCGAAACCACCAAGGCCAAGCTGGCGCTGGCGCTGGGCAAGACCATCAATGGCGAGGCGGTGATCGTCGACATCGCCAAGATGCCGCACGTGTTGGTCGCCGGCACCACCGGCTCGGGCAAGTCCGTCGCCATCAACACCATGATCCTGTCGCTGCTCTACCGGCTGACGCCGCAGGACTGCCGGCTGATCATGATCGATCCAAAGATGCTGGAGCTCTCGGTCTATGACGGCATTCCGCATCTTCTGACGCCGGTCGTCACCGATCCGAAGAAGGCGGTGGTGGCGCTGAAATGGACCGTGCGCGAGATGGAGGACCGCTACCGCAAGATGTCCAAGGTCGGCGTCCGCAACATCGACGGCTTCAACGCGCGCGTGCAGCAGGCCGAGAAAAAGGGCGAAAGGATCTCGCGCACCGTGCAGACCGGCTTCGACCGCCAAACCGGCGAGGCGATCTACGAGACGGAGAACCTCGACCTCGAGCCGATGCCCTACATCGTCGTCATCATCGACGAGATGGCCGATTTGATGATGGTCGCCGGCAAGGACATCGAAGGCGCGGTGCAGCGCCTGGCGCAGATGGCGCGCGCCGCTGGCATCCATGTCATCATGGCGACGCAGCGGCCGTCGGTCGATGTCATCACCGGCACCATCAAGGCGAATTTCCCGACCCGCATCTCCTTCCAGGTGACATCGAAGATCGACAGCCGCACCATCCTGGGCGAGCAGGGCGCCGAACAGCTGCTCGGCATGGGCGACATGCTCTACATGGCCGGCGGCGGCCGCATCCAGCGCGTGCACGGTCCCTTCGTCTCCGACGACGAGGTGGAGAAGATTGTCGCGCATCTGAAATTGCAGGGCGTGCCGGAATATCTCGACGCCATCACCGAGGACGACGACAAGGATGACGATGAGCCGACGGGCAAAGGCAGTGGCGGCGGCGACGGCGGTAATTTCGAGGATTCCGACGATCCCTACGACCAGGCGGTCGCGGTGGTGCTGCGCGACGGCAAGGCCTCTACCAGCTACATCCAGCGCCGGCTCGGCATCGGCTACAATCGCGCCGCCTCGATCATCGAGAAGATGGAGAAGGAAGGCATTGTCGGCCCGGCCAACCATGCCGGAAAACGCGAAATCCTGGTGCCGACGGAGGACGACAAGTTCTAGAGCGCGTCCGCGCCGGCAACTTTGAACCTTTTGGCGCGTTGCAACGACGGGCGCCGTGCGGCCGCCAAACTTAAGCCCAACTGGGGGGCCAGACCAATATAACGAGCAAGCAATCAGATGATGGTGACCGGCATGAAAAACGCAACTCTCGCCCCAAGCAGGGATTTCGCCCCAACCCGCCGGCAGGTGCTCGGCCTCGGCCTGGTCCTGGCCGGTGCGGCGGCCGCCAACCTCGTGCCCGGCGTCCAGTTGCTGGCGTCGGCGCAAGCAGCGGTTCCGGCGACGGCGCAGAAGATCGCCGATCATTTCTCCTCGGTCAAATCGATGAGCGGCGAGTTCGTGCAGTTCGGACCCAAGGGCGAGCAGACCGGCGGCAAGTTCTTTCTGGAACGGCCGGGCAAGATCCGCTTCAATTACGACGGCGCCTCGAATTTCAGAGTGATTTCCGATGGCAAGTCGGTGGTCATCCTCAACAAGAAGCTGCGGACCTCCGACCTCTATCCGCTGTCGAAGACGCCGCTGAAGCTGCTGCTCGACGACAAGATCGATCTGTCGGGCGGGCGCGTCAGAAGCGTCAAGGAAGAGGACGATCTCACCACCATCCAGCTTGCCGACAAATCGGTGTTCGGCAATTCGAAGATCACCATGATGTTCGATCCGAAATCTTATGAATTGCGGCAGTGGACCATCACCGATGCGCAAGGCAAGGACACGACGGTGATGATCTTCAACACCAAGGAGGGCGTCAGCTTCGCCCCCGACACCTTCGCCATCGACTATACGGCGAACCGCGAGCTGAACACCAAGACGCGGTAACTTCCTACTGCTGCGGGATGGTTTTTCCGCGTTGGTGCGGGCGGCTTGTTTTTGCGGTGCGCGGCTGGCAGTAGTTTCCGCGATTGACTTCCGTCGGAGCCATCCGGCGGATCTTGCGTTGTCCGGAACCCCACATGCCGTTTTCCGTCGCTACCTGGAACATCAACTCCGTCCGGCTGCGCATGCCGATCGTCGAGCGCCTGCTGGTCGAGCAGGCGCCGGACGTGCTCTGCCTGCAGGAAACCAAGGTTCCGGACGAATTGTTTCCGGAGAAGGCGTTCCGCAAGCTCGGCTACGAGCACATCGCCTTCCATGGCCAGAAGGGCTATCACGGCGTTGCCACCATAGCGCGGCGGCCGATCGAGGTGGTCGAAAAGCGCCGCTTCTGCGAGATCGACGACAGCCGGCATCTGTCGGTCACCGTCAACGCCGGCGGCAAAACGATCCTGCTGCACAATTTCTACGTTCCGGCCGGCGGCGACGAGCCCGACCCGGCCGTCAACCGCAAGTTCAAGCACAAGCTCGATTTCGTTGCCGAGATGAACGCCGTGCGGGCCGAGCATGACGAGCACTCCGGCTCGATCCTGGTCGGCGACCTCAACATCGCGCCGCTCGAGCACGATGTCTGGTCGCACAAGCAGCTCCTCAATGTCGTCAGCCATACGCCGGTCGAGACGGAAAACTTCGAGGCAATGCGGCTCGCCGGCGACTGGATCGACCTGATGCGGCTCAATGTGCCTTACGAGGAGAAACTCTACACCTGGTGGAGCTATCGCGCCCAGGATTGGCAGGCCTCAAATCGCGGCCGCCGCCTCGACCATGTCTGGTCGTCGCCAAACCTGGTGCCGCATTTTGCCGGCTATGAAATCCTGCGGCCGGCGCGCGGCTGGGAACGGCCCTCGGACCATGTGCCGGTGATCGGGCGTTTCAACCTGGATTAGCTTTGTCTCGCCTCAGCGAAACCTGAAGCTATCCGCGATGTAGTCGGGACGGGCGTTCAGCGTGGCGAAAACGTCCTCCAGGTCAGGCGCCCCCGCCAATATGCCCGACAGGACCAGCGTCGTCGCGACACCGACGCCGTTGCCGCCGGCGATGTCGTGCTCGACGCTGTCGCCGACGCAGACCACGCTGTCGCGCTCCGGGTGGCCCGCCAGTGCCAGCGCTGCCTCGAATATCTGCGGATTGGGCTTGCCAATGCGCACCACGCTGCCGCCGAGGCTCTCATAGAGATCGGCGAGCCGGCCGGCGCCGAAGCGAGGGCCGACGGCAGTCAGCATGATCTTGTCGGGATTGGTGCAGAAGCATGGCACCCGCCGCGCCGCCGCCGGACCAAGAAGCCGGCGATAATGGTCGAGGTCGTAGCGATCGCCCTCGCTGGCGGAAATCAGCACCAGTTCGGCATCGTAGCCGTCCTTGGCCAGGACGAAGGGCAGGCCGTCGACAGCCGAACGGTCATTGTCGCGGCAGATCAGCAGGCATTTTGTCTGCGGGCGCAGGGCTCCGGAGGCTGCCATTTGGTGGAAGGAGCGCCACGCCACCTCGCCGGAGGAGACAAAGTGATCCCAGCTTCCCGGTTCGAAGCCGAGCTTCAGCAGGCGGTGCT
Organism: Mesorhizobium sp. M0601; assembly: GCF_040320845.1. Classification (NCBI taxonomy): domain Bacteria; kingdom Pseudomonadati; phylum Pseudomonadota; class Alphaproteobacteria; order Hyphomicrobiales; family Phyllobacteriaceae; genus Mesorhizobium; species Mesorhizobium sp. M0601. The sequence goes on along the minus strand of NZ_JAMYQK010000063.1, from coordinate 8,614 downwards.
CATTGGGTTGCGCCCGCTTGCCGGAATTCGAGATCAGTACGATGGTCTTGCCGGCGCGCTTGAGTGCCGATAACGCTTCGACAGCACCTGGATAGGCGCTGGTGCCGTCGTGCAGCACACCAAATTGGTCGAGCAGGAACACCTGATAGCGGTCGGTCAGCGCGGCGATGCCGTCGAGGTGTTGAATTGCCTTGGTCGTCATAAAAGCCCCGCTGCGCTTGCGCCCATCAGCGCCAGCCGCGCCGTGCCGGCAGCGGCCTCCTCCGAAAGAGCCGGCACGAGAGCGACGCCAAGCTTGCGCTGCCGGATCGCTGTCCAGGCCGGATTGGCCGCACCGCCGCCGACGCTCCTGACCGATGTCAGTCGGGGGGCGCCGAGTTCGGCAAGCCGGCGATAGCCGAGCGCTTCGATCGCCGCAATACCCTCGAACATCGCTTTCAGATAGTCGGCATCGTCGGCGGGCCGCGGCTCGAGGCGCGGCGGCAGCGCCGGATCGGCTATGGGGAAGCGTTCGCCCGGCGCCGGCAGCGGGTAATAATCGAGGCCGGTCTTCGTCGCCGGGTCGATTTTTTTGCTGAGTTCGACAATGCGGGCGACGGGGAAATGCTGGGCCAGCACCTTGCCGCCGGAGTTCGAGGCGCCGCCCGCCAGGTAGGTGTCACCCAGCCGATGGCTGTAAATGCCGAATTGCGGCGCCGAGATCGGCCGGTCGCAGAGGATCTTGATGGTCAGCGACGAGCCGAGCGCGGTAACGCCGTCGCCCGCGGCACTCGCACCGGTCGCCAGGAATGAGGCGCAACCATCCGTCGTGCCGGCAACGACAACCACGTCGCGCGGCAGGCCGAACATCTTCGCAGCGCTGGCGGTGAGCGTGTCCGTGACATCGCCCGGCCGCACGACGCGGGGCAGGAATTCCATGCGCACGCCGGTCGCCGCGATCCAGTCCGGCCAGCGCCTGGCCCCGACGTCGTAGCCGGTCTTCAGGGCATTGTTCTCGTCGCTGACATCGAAGCGGCCGGAAAACTGTCCGGCGATCCAGTCTGCCTGGTGCAGCACAGTGGCGACGCCGGGCAGGTGCTGGAAAGACAGCGCCTTGGCGAGACCGGAGGTCGCCCCGAGTGCAGCGCTCGTTGCCGGTGCCGCGTCGGCTATTGCTGTCAGGATAGTGTCGTCAGCGACCTTGTCGTTGTACATCAGCGGTTCGGCCAGCGGCCGCCCGGCGCCGTCGACCGGCAGCAGCGTGCCCGACGTACCGTCGACGGCGATCGAGCGCACTGCCGCGCGATCGATACATTTGAGCAGTTCCGCCAAAGTCGCGCCGACCGCCTCCCACCATATTGCGGGGTCACGGCCGTTCGGCCCAAATCGCTCGAGGGCAATAGCGGAATGCGCGGCAACGGAAAAGTCCGGACGCATGGCGACGGCGCGCGCGCCGGATGTGCCGATGTCGATGCCGATGGCAAGCGGGCCAGACGAACGCGACATGTCAGCTGCCTCCGGCATTGAGTTTCTGGCGATATTTTTCGGCGTCCCAGTTGATCAGCTCGTCATTCTCCGCCGCTGTCAGATAATTCAGCTTCGCCGAGACATCGATCCGCGCCGTCACGTCGGAAAGGCAGCGCTGCATGGCGTCGGCACCGGCGCCGGCGTCGCCGCGCATCAACACGCCGAGTCCAGGAAACAGGATCGCCACGGGTGCGGCGCCGCAGCGCTCGATGACGCGCTTCACACCCTCGTCCGGTCTCGCCACGACCGAGCCTTCGCCGAGAAAGATGACGTGGTCGGGGTAGAGGCTGCCACCCAAAGCCATGCGGCAGCTTTCGGGGTCGATCGCCACCGCATGCGCCTCAACGTCCGCCGGCAATCTGTAGTCGCTGTCGCCGGCGCGCGCCGTCAATGCCGCGATGTCCGGTTCCGCCACCTGGCGCGGCGGCCGCGCCAACAGTCGTGTCACGCGCCGCAGCAGCATGTCGGCCGCGGCGACGGTCTCGGCTGCAACGACCAGGCCGTGATTGCCGAGGATCAGGATATCCACGCCTGGCCGAAGGCGCTCGGCGATACCCTGCGCGAGCGGCAGTCCCGGCCGGCGATAGGGAATATACGCCCATTGATGGCCGTTGAGCCGCCTGGCGGCCTCGGCCTCGCAGTCGGCCTGCACGGCCAGCGAAATGGTCTCGACGCAGTGAACATGCAGAACGATGCGCTGCGGCATCAGCGCATGCACGGTGGTCTCGATCGACGGGCGCAAGCCGCGCGCGCTGAGGGCGTCGACAGTGAAGGCCTGCGGCTGTTCGGCGGCCGGGTCGCGCCGTTCGATGGCGTCGAGCAATGGCGGGATGCCGACCGGCACCATGATGTCGGCGATGAGCGCGTCCTTCAGCCAGGTGCCGGAGGCCTTGATCCAGAGCGTGTCGCCGGCTTTCAGCGAGGTGTTGCCGCCGGCGGCCTGGGTCAGATGCGCGTCGCTGCCGATAGCGGCCGAAAGCGACCGCAGCGCTGCCAGTTCCTGCGCATCCGCACTGATCGTCATCGAAATTCCTCTACAATCCGGCCGCGTGGCCACGGCTTTGGACGTCCCGGTGCCGGGACGAAGACCCATGCTGGTATCGCAGATGCGAGCAAGTTACGTCAACAGTGATGTTATCGCGTCAAATCAGGCTTGCAATCCGAGGGCCGTTGAGTAAGTTGCACCAATTGCCATGCAAAACGGCAATGCCGTGCAAAATGCTTGGGAGGCAAGGGCATTGGGAGGTAAGGGTTGAGCGACTCCGGCCGCCAGCGTCAGATTGTCGAGCTTTTGCGGGACCGGCCTTTCGCATCGGTGCGCGAGCTGCAGGAGCGGCTTGGCGTATCGGCGGCGACGGTGCGGCGCGACATCGACAAGATCGACGAGGCCGGCGAAGCGCGCAAGGTCTATGGCGGCATCTCGGCGCTCGATGGCGCTTCGCAAGCCGGCGTCGCCTATGCCAGGCCCTATGACGAGAACCGCGACCTCGCCGTCGAGGCGAAGCGGCAGATCGCCGCTCTCGCCGCCACCATGGTGCGCGACGGTGACGCGGTCATCGTGCATGGCGGTTCGACCTGCTTCCATCTCGGCGTCAAGCTCGCCGACCGCAACATCCGGCTCTACACCAACTCGATGCCGCTCGCGGCCTATCTCAGCGACCACGGCCATTGCAGCCTCACCGTCGCCGGCGGCGAACTGCACCGCGAGCCGGGCATCATCCATTCGCTGACGCAGACGGTGCCGTTCTACGCCTCGAAGTTCTTTCTCGGCGCGCAAGGCATCGGCCAGGAAGGCCTTCTGGAATCGCACCCGCTGCTGGTCCGCTCGATCGTCGAGCTCAGCCTCTGCGCCGACCAGATCGTCGTGCTGGCCGACAGCCGAAAACTGTCTATCCACGCGCGCAATGTGGCACTGCCGCTGTCGCGGATCGGCACGCTGGTCACCGATGACGGCCTGTCCGAGACAGATGCCCGCATGCTCGAAGATGCCGGCGTCATGGTGCGGATCGCGGCTTCCTCGGGAGGCGCCCAGTGAACATCGCCGTCCTCGATTTCGGCAAGACCAATTCGAAGCTGTTCGTCTTCGGCCAGGACGGACAGATACTCGACGAGCGCCGCAGCCAGCCGAGCTGGATCCGAAAAGGCGGCTTCAGCGTGCTCGACGAGCCAGCGCTGCACGACTGGGCGGCTCGCGCCATCGATAATGCAGTCGACATGCATGGCGTGGAAGGGCTGATGGTATCCGGCCATGGCTGCACCTTCGCGTTGGTCGACGAAGCCGTGCTGACGCATCCGATCCTCGATTACGAGCAGGAACCGCCAGCTGAAATCGCCGCGCAGATCGACCGCCGCATTCCGGATTTTGCCGAGACCTTTTCGCCGCGCCTGCCGCTTGGCTTCAACTACGGCCGCCACATGTTGTGGCTGAAGGAGGTGGAGCCCGGTGCCTTCGCCGCAGCGAAATCGATCCTCGGCTATCCCCAATATTGGAGCTGGCGGTTTGGCGGCCGGCCGGTATCGGAAGTGTCGTATCTTGGCTGCCACTCGCATTTATGGGCGCCGCGCAAACGCGATTTCAGCTCGCTGGTCGATGCCGAGGGCTGGCGCGGCCAGATGCCCGCCTTCGAGCGCGCCGGCGCGGTGATCGGCGAGCAGCGCTTCGGCTAGGCCGCGAAGCCAGTCGCCATCCATAATGGCGTCCACGACAGCAATGCCGCGCTCCATGCCTACCGCCGGCAGCAGCTCGGGCCGGTGACCGTGGTCTCGACCGGCACCTGGGTGGTCGTGCTCAATCCCGACTGCCCGCTCGACGCACTCGACGGCGAGCGCGACATGCTGGTCAATGTCGATGTCGATGGCGGCCCGGTGCCAACCGTCCGCTTCATGGGTGGGCGCGAATTCGCCACGATCAGCGCTGGCTGGCAGGGCGCAATCGCGCCGTCATCGATACAACGGGTGATCGACGCCGGCATTATGGCGCTGCCGAGCTTCGCGCCCGGCGGCCCGATGCCGCACCGCCGCGGCGAACTGGTCGGGCGTACGCCCAATGCCGAGGAACGCGCGGCCATGGCGCTGCTCTATGTCGCGCTGATGGTCGATCTGTGCCTCGAGTTGATCCATTCGGACAACACAGTGATCGTCGACGGCGGCCTGAACAATGGCGGGCTGCTTGCCGCGTTGCTGGCGCAGTTGCGGCCCGGGCAGGCTTTCCTGCAGGGCGCAACGCTGGAGGGCAGCGCCACCGGTGCTGCCGCACTTGCCTTCGAAAGCGTCGGACGCGAGTTTGCCACCGAAGCGCCGGAGGCGGTGCATGCGGCAAGTTTCAGCGGCCTTGCCGGCTATCGCAACGACTGGCGCGGCCTTGCCGCCGACCGGGCTGTGGCCAGCGCAGCTGCAGGAGGTGCGCGATGAGCGCCGCCGCCCGGATCGAGACGGTGCGCCAGCCGGTGCTGGAGATGCGCCACATCTCCAAGACGTTCGCTGCGATCCGCGCCTTGCACGATGTGTCGCTGACCGTTCACGCCGGCGAGCTGCACGCGCTGATGGGCGAAAACGGTGCCGGCAAGTCGACGCTGATGAAGGTGCTGTCCGGCGCCTACCGGCCGGACCCCGGCGGCGAAATCCTGATCGACGGCGTGCCGGCCGCGACGGGCGACCCGATCAAGGCGCGCGCCGCCGGCATTGCGGTCATCTATCAGGAGCTGTCGCTGGCGCCTAATCTGTCGGTAGCGCAGAACATTTTTCTCGGCAACGAGCCGCGACGGTTCGGCGTTGTCGACCGCGAGCAGTGCAATCGGCGCGCCAGCGAGATCATCGCGCGGCTCGGCGTGACCTTCTCGGCGCGCACTCCGGTCGCAAGCCTGTCGCTCGGCGAGCGACAGCTGGTGGAAATCGCCCGCGCGCTGTCGACCAATGCGCGCATCATCGTCATGGACGAGCCGACCACGTCGCTGACCTCGCGTGAGACCGACCGGCTGTTCGAGGTGATTGCGACGCTGAAGTCGCAAGGCATCGCCATCATCTACATCAGCCACCGCATGGAAGAGGTCTACCAGCTCGCCGACCGCGTCAGCGTGCTACGCGACAGCGGCTATGTCGGCACGCTCGACCGCGCCGACCTGAACGCCTCGCGCCTGGTATCGATGATGGTCGGGCGCGATCTGTCGACGTTCTACAAGAAGGATCACCGTCCGCCGGACAGCAAGCGCGCCATCGCGCTGTCGGTGCGCGGCATGTCGGGCGGCAATCTCATAAACAATTGTTCCTTCGACCTCCACAAGGGCGAGGTGCTGGCACTGGCCGGCCTGGTCGGCTCGGGCCGCACCGAACTGGCACGGCTGATCTTCGGCGCCGACAGGCACACATCAGGCACGCTGGAGCTCGGCGGCAAACCGATATCCATCGGTTCGCCGAGCGAGGCGCTCGATGCCGGCATTGCCTACCTGACCGAGGACCGCAAGCAACTTGGCCTGTTTCTCGACATGTCGATCTCCGACAATATCAGCATGGGCGTGCTGGCAAAGGACGCGAAGGCCGGCGGTTTGCGCGACTTCACGGCTGCCGAAAAGCGCGCCGCCAAGGCGGTGTCAGACCTCTCCATCCGCACCAGCTCGGTGCAGGCCAATGCCGGCTCGCTGTCGGGCGGCAACCAGCAGAAGGTGCTGCTCGCCCGCCTGCTGGAAACCGAGCCGCAGGTCGTCATCCTCGATGAGCCGACCCGCGGCGTCGATGTCGGGGCCAAGTCGGAAATCTATCGGCTGATCGACAACCTGGCCAAGAAAGGCATCGCCATCCTGATGATCTCCAGCGAACTGCCGGAGGTGATCGGCATCGCCGACCGCGTGCTGGTGATGCGCGACGGCACCATTGCCGGCGAGGTGACGGCGTCGGAGGGCGAGCCGCTGCGGCAGGAAGCGATCATGGAACTTGCAACGGGAGCGGCTCAGCGATGACCGACAAGGTGGCCGACACGATGAAAGCGGACGACCGGGCGGTCGGCAGGAGTACGAGGTGGCGTACCGCCATTGCCGCACTCGGCATGCTGCCGATCCTGATCCTGCTGGCGGTCGGCTTCCAGTTCATCAATCCGCGCTTTTTCACCCAGACCAATCTGCTGATCGTCATGCAGCAATCGTCGATCAACATCGTGCTGGCCGCCGGCATGACCTTCGTCATCCTGACCGGCGGCATCGACCTGTCCGTCGGCTCGATCCTTGCCGCCTCGGCGATGGTGGCAGTGATGGTGTCGCTGGTGCCCGATTGGGGACTGCTGGGGGTGCCCGCGGCCATTCTCGTCGGGCTCGGTTTCGGCGTCATCAACGGGCTGCTGATCGCCTATATCAAGCTGCCGCCCTTCATCGTCACGCTGGGATCGCTGACCGCCGTGCGCGGCGTCGCCCGCCTGCTCGGCCAGGACACGACGGTGTTCAACGCGGACCTGCCGTTCGACTTCATCGGCAACGGTTCGCTGTTCGGCATTCCGTGGCTGGTAATCATCGCGCTGGCGGTCGTCGTCCTGTCCTGGCTGGTGCTCAAGCGCACCGTGCTCGGCACCTGGATCTACGCCGTCGGCGGCAACGCCGAGGCCGCCAGGCTGACCGGCATCAAGGTGCCGCTGGTGCTGCTCTTCGTCTACGGCGTTTCCGGCCTTCTGGCCGGCCTTGGCGGCGCCATGTCGGCGGCCCGGCTCTATGCCGCCAACGGGCTTCAGCTCGGCCAGTCCTACGAACTCGACGCCATTGCCGCAGTCATCCTCGGCGGCACCAGTTTCGTCGGCGGTGTCGGCTCGATCTGGGGCACGCTGATCGGCGGCCTGATCATCGCCGTGCTGTCCAACGGGCTCATCCTCGCCGGTGTTTCGGACATCTGGCAGTACATCATCAAGGGATTGGTCATCATCGTGGCGGTCGCCCTCGACCGTTACCGGCTCCAGGCAGGAGCAAGAACGTGATGGCCCTTAGTCGCCGGCATCCAACGAGCCGGTTTCATGTGTAACGCACCGTGAGAGGCGCGGGGCATCAGGAGGAAAATAAAACAATGAAGACCATCGCTAAACTGCTCTGCGGCGTCGCCCTTGCGGCCGCCGTCATCGCGCCGGCATCGGCAAAGGATCTGAACAAAGTCGGCATCTCGGTCGGACTGCTCGGCAACCCGTTCTTCGTCGCCACCATCAAGGGCATCGAGGACGCGGCCAAGAAGATCAACCCGAATGTGCAGGTGACCTCGGTATCGGCCGACTACGATCTCAACAAGCAGGTATCGCAGGTCGATTCCTTCATCGCTGCCGGTGTCGACGTCATCATGCTCAACGCAGTCGATGCCAAGGCGATCGCGCCGGCGGTGAAGAAGGCGCAGGCGGCCGGCATCGTCGTTGCCGCTTTCGACGTTTCGGCGCCCGGCGCCGACGTCACCGTGATGACCAACAACGTCAAGGCCGGCGAAGAGGCCTGCCAGTATCTGGTCGATAATACCGGCGGCAAGGGCGACTATGTCATCCTCAATGGCCCGGCCTCGTCGTCGATCCTGGAGCGGGTCAAGGGCTGCAAGGACGTGCTGGCAAAGCACCCCGACATCAAGATCCTTTCCGACGACCAGAACGCCGAAGGCTCGCGTGACGGCGGCCTGAAAGTGTTCCAGTCGCTGCTGACGCGTTTCGACAAGATCGACGCGGTCTTCGCCATCAACGATCCGACGGCGATCGGCGCCCAGCTTGCGGCCAAGCAGCTCAACCGCTCGGAGTTCATCTTCACCGCGGTCGACGGCGCGCCCGATATCGAGAAGGAACTCGCCTCCGGCGCGTCGATGATCAAGGCCTCGGCCTCGCAGGATCCCTATGTGATGGCCGGCCAGTCGCTGACGATGGCGGCTGACCTGCTTGCCGGCAAGAAGCCGGCCGAGCCGACGGTACTGCTCGACCCGAAGCTGATTACGGCCGACAATTTGAAGGATTACAAGGGCTGGACCGCAGCTCGCTAAGCCTCCCGAGCCTGGTGGGGCGCGCGGGGGCGCGCGCGGCGGAGATGTCGGCGGCAAAGGGTTTCCAACCCCAGACAGGGAGGGTGGGGCGGGCGAAAAAAAAGAGGACACACTATCCTCAACCGACACAAAC
>NZ_JAMYQK010000062.1:0-21641 GCF_040320845.1 Mesorhizobium sp. M0601 | reverse complement strand
GCTCAGGGTCACGGCGGCAAGAACCAGATAGCGGCCGACCTTGGCGGCAGTGACCAGCAAAAGGAAAACCCGAAAAGGCTCGCGCGCAGGACGCCCGCGACGACGGTTAGCGGATCACCGACAACCGGCAGCCAACTCAGCAGGAGCGACCACTTTCCATAGCGGCGATACCACACTTGCGCGCGGTCCAGTTGCGCTTGGTTCATCGGAAACCACCGTTGGCCCCGAAAGCGCTCGATGCCTCGCCCGAGCCGCCAGTTGATCACCGATCCAAGCACGTTGCCGACGCTCGCGACTCCGATGAGCAGCCAGGGCGAGTAATCCGCAAGCACGAGCTCGACCAGCACTGCTTCCGATTGCATCGGCAGGATCGTAGCGGCGAGCAAGGCCGCCAGGAACAGACCAGCACAGGCCGCGAGATCGGTCATTGAACCGCATATCCGCCAGTCGACCTAATGATGGTGACCTTCGGGTTCGACCATCTTGAACGGCAGCACCTGTTCGCGATCTTTCGCGGTCAGCACCAGACCTGCCTGGAACTCATGCGGTTCGGCAGGGGCGACGGTGCTCTCAAGGCGGTGATGGTTGTCGCCGACAGGTTCGAGGCGAAGCGTCTCCGGCCCGCCGGGCCGGTCGATGATCACCGTCGCTGCCAGATCGTCGGCCTGGCGATCGATGGTCAGCCGCGTCCGCTCGCCGGCCGGTGTGTCGACGATTTCCAACGTCCCCGCAGCCAGACCGCAGGCGACCTTAAAGGGCTCCGGCGCAGCGTCAGTTGCGATACCGATCCGTGGCCAGCGCAGCGCATCATAATTCTGCTGTTCCTTCAGCCTGCAAAGTCTCCGCGAGAATCGTGAGGGTCGCGCCGGTGAAAGCGGCCAAGGAACCTGCCGCCGATCAGATCGTTTCGCGGTATCTGGCTAAGGCCAACCGGAGCGGAGGCAGATATGCCGCATGCCCGCAATCGCATGGAACCGAACATCGGCAAAGTCTGCCGTGGATTCGGGCCTTGGCGCGATGCTGCGTGACGTCGATTATGTCCTGCAAAAACTCGACTGGATGCGCGGCGAAGGCATCTGGCCCAACGGCTTGCGATATCTGTGGACCGATGCATTCGGGGTCGTGCTCTACGTCTCGCTTTATGCGGAAACTGGCGAAGAGCGCTGGATGGGCGAAGCCGCGCGGCTGGTGGCCGATGTCGAGCGTGTGCTCGGCCGCCGGCGCGGACTGAGGATCGGCGAAGCGGCCGATCGCGACGGCCAGTATTTCCACTATCTGGCGATGTGGCTGTTCGCCCTGGCGCGTCTCGGCGATCTGAAGCCGGAATACCGCAAGCGCGGCATTACGCTGGCGCGGGACATTCACCCGGCGTTTGTGGTCCCCGGCCGCGGCGTGTTCTGGAAGATGCAGGAGGATTTGAGCGGTCCTTACCCCGGCTACGGCCTCGGCAGCATGGATGCCTATGACGGCTACGTCTCTTACCGAATGCTCGACGACGAGGAACTGGCGCCCGAGATCGCGCAGATGCGTGACCTGATGGAGCGCGATTGGCGCAGCCTCGACATCGACCAGGACCTCGGCCTCGGCATGATGCTGTGGCTCGCCCATTTCTTTCCCGACGAGCCGTGGGCCGAGGCCCAGACGAGGCGTTCGCTGCGAACCCTGGAAACGATGTGGGTCGACCCGCCCGGTTATTTCAGCCGCGCGCCATGGCTGCGCGATACCAAGTTCGCCTTCACCAATTACGGCGTTTCGCTCGGCCTGCAGGCCGCCGGTATCTGGCCGGGGCGTGTCGATAGGCTGAACGCCTTCTTCGAGGACTGGCGCTCCGGCGACGAATACGACCGCGAGGCGATCACCTGGGTGATGGCCTGCAGCTCGCATCTTCCCGGTGCTTTTCTGACCCGGGGTGGCGAGAGAACGATTGAAACCGACCAACCTCGGGAACGTTCCTCTGCCGGCGCGGTTGTCGATGAAAGTGCATCGAAAAGCAAAAGCAAGGAACGCGGTTGAAATGGCCACTCTCTTGGGAAAACCGGGGAGCTGTTGGGTGGCGACGGCCACCTCCACGAACTATCCCCAGCTCGAAGGTTTGGTCCGTGCGGACGCCGTTGTCGTGGGGGCTGGAATCGTCGGGCTGACGACGGCGCTTCGGCTTTGCGAGACGGGCCGGTCGGTGATCGTCTTGGAAGGCTTGCGGACAGGTGGCCAGGTGACCGGCCGCTCGACGGCCAAGATCACCACGCAGCATGCGCTGATCTATCGTCATCTCATTGACAGCGTAGGCCGGGACCTGGCGCGGACCTATGCCGATGCGAATTCCGCCGGCGCCCGACAAATCCGCGACTGGGTTAACAACTACGCTATCGCCTGCGATCTCGAGAGCAAGGACGCCTATACCTTCACCTGCAGTGAAAGCCGGCGCGCGGAGGTCGCGGCCGAGGCGGAGGCCGCGCGCCAGGTCGGGCTAGAGGCCGATCTCCTCGACCGCGCGCCGCTGCCTTTCGAAACGGCCGCCGCGCTACGGTTTTCTGACCAGGCGCAGTTCAATCCGGCGATGTATCTGGTTGGCCTGGCGGAAGCGGTGACGGCCCGTGGCGGTCGGATCTTCGAAAACAGCCGCGCCACCTCGATCGACGAGGCAAGCCGCTGGCGCGTTGCCACCGATGGCGGCGCCGTTGATGCCGGGCATGTCGTCGTCGCCACCAACATGACGGTGAAGAGCCCCGTCGGCATGGCGAACCGGACGCAACCGCGCTGCCACACCGCCATGGCCTTTCGGATCGATGATCCCCTCCCTGTCGACGGCATGTTCATCGGCATCGACGACCCGACGCATTCCGTCCGCACGGGCCGTGATGCCGAAGGTCCACTGCTGGTCACGCTCGGCCCCAAGTTCAACACCGGCTGGGACGGCGACGTGGCCAAGCGGTTCGTCGAACTGGAAAACTGGGCAAGAAAGAACCTTCCGGTCGGCGACGTCGCGTGGCGCTGGTGCAATGAGGATTATGATACGGCCGACAGGATTCCATATGCCGGCGAGCCCGATCCCGCCAAGGCCGCCGGCTTCCACATTGCCACGGGCTTCAACGCCTGGGGCATCACCAACGGGACGGCCGTGGGCGCGATGATCGCCGACCTGATCTGCGGCCGCCCGAGCCCTTGGCAAAAACTCTACGATCCGGCGCGGCCCTATCCCGAGGACTTCCACAAGAACGGCCGCAGTCAATCGATCGTCTCGAGCACCCACGACATTGCGCCTGGCACGGGTGGCGTGATCGTCAGGGGAGACGAAAAGATTGCGGCGTGGAGAGACACCGAAGGCGCACTCCAGGCGGTTTCGGCCATTTGCACCCACAAGGGCTGCACCGTAACCTGGAACAATGCGGACCACACCTGGGATTGTCCCTGCCACGGCTCGATCTTCGCGGCCGACGGTTCGGTCATCCACGGCCCTGCCCGAAAACCGCTTGCCCAGATTACATTGTGAAGGCGGCGACCGACGCCGCCCGCGTCAGGCCGGCCGTTCGTAGGTTCCGACCAGCTCCGTCTCCTCCAATGCGTGTTTCTGGGCTTGCTTCCAGACCTGATGCACGCCCGCCTGTCCTGGTACGCTGAGGCTCGGCACATCGAGCGCGGCCAGCAGGAAGTGGTAATGGTGGATGCCGTGCCCTGCAGGCGGCTGCGGACCATCGTAATACGCATTGCCGAAATCGTTGGTGCCTTGCCTGAGTGCCGACGGGCCGGGCTTGCCGTCTTCGGCCTCGGCTAGTCCCCCGGCATCCGGCGGGATGTTGAACACCGCCCAGTGCCCGAAAATCCCGCTTGGTGCATCGGGATCCCGCACGACAAGAACAAGGCTCTTGGTACCATCCGGGACACCGGACCACTTCAGCGGCGGCGAGACGTTCTGGCCGTCACGCGCATATTTTTCGGGAATTCTTCCGCCTGCCCGGAACGCCGGGCTGATAAGGGTGAGTGGCATTGCTATTTCCCCAAGGAGGTTGCGACCGAGAAGCCCGCGCCTGCGCCGTTCACGCCGCTTGCTGAGCTTCGGCGACGCGTCTTATCTCGCCCGGCAGGGATTCCCAGACCTTGTGCATCTGTCCTTCTCCGACGTGATGGGCGAGTACCTTGGACACGACCCTGAATGCATCCTTGGAATCGACCGGGCGGGTAAATTCCAGCTCCGCCTTGATCTTGGCCAGAAACTCGTCGAGCGACCGCATCTTCTCGGGAGCTTTGGAAGGCTGATATTGGTCATAGAAGGCGCCGCGCACCAGGATCGGCAGCTGCGAGCCGAGGTGGGCTGCAAGATCCGGCTGCATACGGTCGCGAAGGGCGTGCAGCACCGCTCCGAGAACGTGCCAGGCGACCTGCCGATCCGGTCCAATCTCGTCCATGATCTCGTCGAGCCAGATGTTCGTGGTCTGCAGTGTCTTGTCGAATACGTCGAGTCCGGTGGCGTTCATCGAAATCCTCCTTCCGTTCAAATCCGACTAGGTGATGTGACCAAACAGCCGTACCTGCCCGTTGTTCCCCCATGCGCATGTCCCGATGCGCATTTATTGTCGGAGGTCCCGTCTGTTGTCGGAGGTCCCGTCATGAGGGAATTCGGGCCGGCTTTTTTGCCGCTGTTTTTCGACCACCTTTCTTGGCCGGCACCGGAACATCCTCATGGGTGGACGAGTTTTGTTTGCCGTCGCCGATCACATGGCGACGAGTGATGCAGACACAAAAAACAGGAGAAGAACCATGGCACATCACGATTTGGCGCCCCGGACGCCATCGCGCAGCCTCTACCCATCCGCGCGCGACCCGCTCACGTCATTCCACCGGCAGATTGACCGCCTGTTCGACGACTTCTTCGCGCCGATGGCCGAAGCGACTACGGCCGGCGATCTTTGGCCGAGCGTCGACGTACATGAAACAGACCAAGCCTATAAGGTCACCGCCGAATTGCCGGGGCTCGAGCAGAAGGACGTTGAGCTCAAGCTGCGCGAAAACACCCTCTTTATTACGGGCGAGAAGCGTTCGGAGCACAAGGAAGGCGAAGGCGGCCGCACCTACAGCGAACGCAGTTATGGCCGGTTTCAGCGGACCATCCCGCTGGAAGCGGAGATCGATGCCGACAAGGTGCAGGCCACTTTCAGAAACGGCATTTTGGCTGTCGAGCTTCCGAAGAACCCCGCTGCAAAGGACAAGACACGCCGCATAGAAGTGAAAGCGCGATAGTTGCCAAACTGAAGGCTGCCTGAGCAGGCGGCGTTCAGCCCAGATGGAGAAGAACGGCGAGCACGGCGGCAACCGCCCAGCGAGCGTCTAGCGCCGGGGATCGTCCGTTGCCTCGGAAACGCCTTCGAGAGCGATTTTGGCGGCTTCCTCATCGGTCCGCCCGAGGTCGGCCAGGGCGATGACGCCGACGAGGCGCTTGTCGTGATTGATCACCGGAAGACGACGCACCTGATGCTTGGCCATGATCTTCGCCGCATCGGTGATATCGGCGTCATCGAAGCACCAATAGACATGCTCGGACATGACCTCGCGAACGGTCGTGTTGCCGGCTGAGCGCTCCTCGGCGACGCCGCGCATCACGATGTCGCGGTCTGTCACCATGCCGACCAGCCTGTCATTCTCGCCGACCGGAAGGGCGCCGAGATTGTCGGCCCGCATTTTCCGGGCGGCATCCCTGATTGTCGTGTTCGGGCCGACCAGTTCGGTCCGACGGCTCATGATCTCCTGAACTTGCATGGGATCTTCCTTTCCCTGATTGCTGAGGCAACAAGTCGCCAGACGGACCTGTTGCGACGCATCGCTAGATTGCCAGCTGGCCGGACGAGGCATGTACGGATCACTATCTTCGATCTTCCCGATCCGCGCTGAGGCGCGTGCCGGTGCCGGCACCTCGCGATCGAAACTATTCTTGGAACGTCCAGGCAGCGAGCGAGTTCCAAAATGGTACCGGTGCCGCAGCCATCCCACGGAATGTGGACGCAGGCTGGTGAAAAAACATCCACCGGGAAAACAGATGCACGCGGATTGAAGGTCATGGCTATCATCTTTTCAGATCGCCGCGAGGCCGGGCGGCAACTCGCCGGGGAACTCGTTCGCTTTGCCGGCCGCGACGATGTGATCGTATTGGCGCTGCCCCGAGGCGGCGTGCCGGTCGGCTACGAGGTCGCGCAGGCACTCAAGGCACCGCTCGACGTCTTCGTCGTGCGCAAGCTCGGCGTCCCCGGTCACGAGGAACTGGCCATGGGGGCGATCGCGCCCTCAGGTGTACGTGTCCTGAACGACGAAATCGTCAACGGTCTCGCGATCCCGCCACATGTCATCGACGCGGTCGCTGCAAAGGAGGAAAAAGAGCTTCTGCGCCGCGAGCACCTCTATAGGGACGGGCGACCCCCACCGCAGTTGAATGGACGAACCATTATCCTCGTGGATGACGGGCTTGCGACCGGATCGACCATGCGGGCCGGGATCAAGGCGCTGCGAAAAAACCACGCCGCCCATGTTGTCGCGGCCGTTCCCGTCGGTAGCCCCGACACTTGCGACGCGATGCGGGCGGACGCCGACGAGGTCGTTTGCGCGACGACACCAGAGCCGTTGCTGGGTGTCGGGCGCTGGTACGTGGATTTCTCGCAGACGAGCGATGAAGAGGTCCGCGCGCTCCTCGCCAGGTCCGGGCCCAAGCCCGCCGCTTCCGAAGAGGAATTGGCTGGGCGCGCGGGCGCGGGTCCGGCGCCTGGCACCAGATCGACATAGCGGAGATGGATATGGACCGGAATAGCGAGCACGTCGTGCATGTTCCCGCGGGACCTGTCACGCTTGAGGGCAATCTTTCGTTGCCCTCGGATGCTCGTGGCCTTGTGCTCTTTGCCCATGGCAGCGGAAGCAGCCGCCACAGCCCGCGCAACCGCTACGTGGCAGGAAGGCTGAACGAGGCGAACCTCGCCGCCTTCCTCATCGACCTGTTAACGGCCGAAGAGGAGCGGATCGACCAGGTCACGGCCGAGTTGCGCTTCAATATCGGACTGCTCGCCGACCGGCTGGTCGGCGTCACGGATTGGCTCGGCGCCTCGCCGGAAACATCGGGGTTGCGTCTTGGCTATTTCGGCGCGAGCACGGGCGCCGGTGCCGCCCTGGTGGCGGCGGCCGAGCGGCCCGACCAGGCCGCGGCCGTGGTTTCGCGTGGTGGCCGGCCCGATCTTGCAGCGCACGCCCTGCCGCGCGTCCGGGCGCCGACCTTGCTCGTCGTCGGAGGCGCGGACAAGCAGGTGATCGCGCTCAACCGCTCGGCGCTGGCGGCGCTCCACTGCGAGAAGGAGCTCGCCATCGTCCCTGGCGCGACGCACCTGTTCGAGGAGCCCGGCGCCCTGGACGAAGTCGCGGGCCTGGCGAGCCGATGGTTCTTGCGCCATCTGATTTCGGACAGATCGGCGTCGACGTCCTGACAGCTGGGGCTTGGATCACCAGTCCCGGGATCATTTGCGTCCTCAACGCGTTATGATCCTCATAAGACCGCGCGCAGCTGCAACCCGAATGGCTGTCGCAACCCGTATGAGGGAGAAGGACAATGCCGGACAAGAAAACCATCGAGAAGGCCCGAAAGGACAAGCGCGAGGGCAAATCGCCGAGCACACAGGCCGGCGAGTTCGTGCACGAGGAGATCGATAAAATCCGCCGCGGCGAGCACGGCGCGCGCTCGACCCAGCAGGCCATCGCCATCGGGCTTTCCGAGGCAAGACGCGCAGGCGTAGACCTGCCCCCGCCCAAAAAGGGCAAGGTGAAGGAGAGCACGCGCAAAAGCGCCGAATACGCCTATGAGGCCGGCCAGGGTGAACGCACGCCGAAACGCCGCCCGCGGGTCTCGAAAGCCGTCTCCAAGGTGCTCGAGCACGAGCCGAGGAGTACGGCGTCGCACGAGGCGCTGGCGCAGCAAGCCAAGCGTGCGGCCTCGCGCCGGACGGCTGAGGAGCGCTCGGCCGCTGCCAAGAAGGCCGCCGAGACGAAAGGCGCCAGCGGAAGGAAGGCGGCGGCGCAGAAGGCCGCCAGAACGCGCGCGCACCACGCATAGTTCAAAGACGGCAGTTCGCCTCCTGGAAATCCGATATGGCCCAAGCGACCGGTATCGAGATCTGCCCCGGCAGCGCGGGACGACGCCGCTGCCCAAGGCGAACCTGCATCCGCGGGACAACATCGACTTCGAAATCACCGCTGACGAAACGGTGGCGCTGAACGAGCAATACGCGTCACTCGCGACGCTGCCTGACGCGTGACACCAACCGGAGGTACACGGCGGCAAGGGCAGCGGGAGACCGGTCAGGAAAGCGCAGCCTGTTTCTTGAGCATGATGCGTATCGCCCATAACGCGGAGAACTCTGATCATGACCTCAGCTGCCGGCACGACAATGCCGCGAGACACCACTCAGACGAGACATATCGCTTTGCTCGGCGCGCCCTCTAATCTTGGGCTGATGCCGCAGGAGGGTGAGCCGGAGCCCGGCGTGTGGAAGGCGCCGGAGACACTTCAATCGCTTGGTCTCGCCGACCGTTTAGGCGCCGGTCCGTTGCGCTCGGTTCGGGCTCCGCCTTATCGGCCTGAGGTGGATCCTGCGACGGGCGTGCGCAATGCCCAGGCCCTGCGCCAGTATTCCAAGACGCTTGCCGAAGCGGTCGACGAGGAGCTGAACTCGGGAGGGTTCCTGCTCATGCTCGGCGGCGATTGCAGTGTGTTGCTTGGCCCTGCGCTCGCGCTACGGCGTCGTGGCCGCTACGGCCTTATCTTCTTCGATGGGCACACCGATTTCAAATTGCCGGATACCTCGCCGTCAAAGGGAGCCGCGGGCATGGATTTGGCCTTCGTGACCGGCCATGGCCCGACGCTCCTGATCGATTTCGGCGAGCACACTCCTTTGGTCCGTGAGGCCGACGTAGTCGCGTTTGGCTATCGCGATGTGCAGGACCCCGCGACTTACAGGTCCAAGGCCGTCTTCGACACCGATGTTCACCGGATGGATTTGGCTGAAGTGCGGCGGCGCGGCATCGCCGATGCGGCACGCATAGCGCTTGACGCGGTCGCAGGGCAGGACGTCGAGGGTGTATTCGTTCACTTCGATGTCGACGTGCTGGACAGCGAGATCATGTCGGCTGTCGATACGCCGGAGGCCGGCGGTGTCTTGCCCGACGAAGCTGTCGAAGCCCTTCGCACATGGTGCAACGATCCACGCGTGATTGGGATGGAGGTGACGATCTATAATCCCGACCGCGATCCGGATCGTCGCTGCGGCAAGCTGCTGATCGACATTCTGGTCGCTTCCCTTCGCGGCCGGTAGACCAATGGGAGTCCTGCACTTGTGCACGAACGCAATCCGCCGGCACGAATGGCCGTCGGTCTGACGGATCGCCGCGCGCACCCATTCTGTGGTGCTACCTCATCGGGAACCGTTCTCAACGAACATGGTTCGGAGTGCGACCGAAGCATTCGGCTTCTTCTACCCGGCTATCGCCAAGGAGATTCGCCATGACCGGCAAAACCCGTCCCACCGTCCTGATCACAGGCAGCAGCGGGTTTCTGGGCCAGGCCATCGCTCGCGGCTTGATGGAGCGCTACGACATCATCGGCCTTGATGTTGCCAGACGAACCTTGCCCAGCGTCGAGACGATCGAGATCGACCTTACCTCGGACGCGAGCGTTGCGAAGGCACTGGCCGAGGTGCGCGAGCGGAGCGGCGGCCGCGTTGCCTCGGTGATCCATCTCGCGGCTTATTACGACACGACCGGCGAGGATAATCCGAAATACGGCGCGGTGACCGTCGAGGGAACGCGCCGGCTGCTGAACGCGCTGAAGGGGTTCGAGACGGAGCAGTTCGTGTTTTCGAGCACGCTGCTGGTGCATGCGCCGAGCCCGGCAAGGGGCGCCAGGATCGACGAGCGATCGCCGATCGATCCGGCCTGGGCCTATCCGAGATCGAAGGCCGAGACCGAGACGCTGATCCAGAAGGAGCACGGCGACATCAAGGTTGCGATCCTGCGACTGGCGGGTGTCTATGACGAGGATTGTCACGCGGCCTTCATCGCCCAGCAGATCGCCCGCATTTTCGAGCGCATGCCGACCGCCTATCTTTTCACCGGCGACATCACCACCGGCCAGCCCTACCTGCATCTGGACGATCTCGTCGACGCCGTGGTGCGCACTGTCGACCGGCGCAGCCCGCTTCCCGACGAGACCGTACTGCTGATCGGCGAAGAAGAGACGCCGTCCTACGACGAGATGCAGAAGCAGATCGGGCAGCTCCTGCATGGCGAGACCTGGCGGACCCTGTCCCTGCCGAAAGAGGTGACGAAGCTCGGCGCCTGGATGCAGGAGAAGGTTCTCGACCAGGAGACCGACATCAAACCATGGATGATCGAGAACGCCGACGATCACTACGAGATCGACATCTCCCGCGCCAGGCGCCTGCTTGGCTGGAACCCGCGGCACCGCCTGACCGCTACCTTGCCGGAAATGATCCGGCGACTGAAGGCGGATCCTACCGACTGGTACAAGAAGAACAAGCTTGAACCGTCGGCGGCCGCCGCTTCCGCGCCCGAGCTCGACCAGGCCGCCGAACGGCTGCAGCGCCCGCTCGAGCGCTCGGACGACGAGGTCGAGGCGGAAACCGAACACCGCCGGGCCGCAACGCTCTGGGCGCCGCTGACCAACGTTGCGATCGGGCTGTGGCTCGTGGCGTCGCCCTTCACGCTCGGCCTGTTCGATCCCGCATCAGCACCGATTCCGCCGGCGCTCGGACATGAGATCGCCTCGCCGGAGACGCGCGACGGCAGGCTCGGCATCAGTGAGATTGTATCCGGCCTCGCCATCCTGTCGCTGGCGCTCGTCGGCACGCGCCGGCGCTGGCACGGGCTGCAATGGATCACCGCCTCGATCGGGGTTTGGGTGATGTTCGCGCCGCTGCTGTTCTGGACCACCAGCGCCGGAGCCTACGCGACCGACACGTTGGCCGGCATGCTGATCGTCGCGTTCGCGGTGATGATCCCGCCGACGCCGGGTATCAGCCGGCGTGCCCTTGCCGCCGATGACGACCGCCCGCTCGGCTGGAGCTATTCGCCCTCCCTCTTCACCCAGCGCATTCCCATAATCGGCCTCGCCTTTGTCGGCCTGTTCGTCTCGCGCTATCTCGCTGCCTATCAGCTAGGGCACATCGACAGTCTTTGGGATCCGTTCTTCGGCCCGGGCGAAACGCCGGCCGGCAATGGCAGCGAGGCGGTGGTCACCTCCTGGGTCTCCAAGGGTTTTCCGATCGCCGATGCCGGGCTGGGCGCCTTTGCCTATGCGCTGGATATCCTCGCGGGCGCGATCGGCGATCGCCGCCGCTGGCGCACCATGCCGTGGATGGTGCTTTTGTTCGGCTTGCTGGTCGTTCCGCTCGGTGTGGTCAGCGTCGGCTTCATCATCATCCAGCCACCGCTCATCGGAGCGCTGTGCACGCTCTGCATCGTCCAGGCTGCCGTCACCGTCGTCCTCATCCCTTATTCGGTCGACGAGGTGCTGGCGAGCTGCCAGTATCTTTGGCATGCGAAACAAGCGGGAGAGCCGTTCTGGCGCACATTCTGGTGCGGAGGTCCGGCACTTTCGGAGGACCAGACGCCAACGCCGGATCTCGACCGGCCGCTATCGGCAGTGGCGCGGGACTTCGTCACTGGCGGTGTGAATTTCCCCCGGACCCTTGTCGCCAGCACACTCGCCGGCACCCTGCTGATGATCACGCCGCTTGTCTTCGGCACCAGCCCGCCGCTCTACTTCAGTGACCATGTCACCGGCTGCCTGGTCATCATGATCGCCGTTACGGCGATGGCCGAGGTGGCGCGCGCCGTCCGCTTTGTGAACATAGCGCTTGGAGCCTGGATCGCCCTCTCTCCGTTCATGCTCGCCGGCGGCGCGGCGGCGAGCCTCGCCAATCTGGCGATCGGAGCGCTGCTGGTCGGGCTCAGCCTGCCGCGGGGCACGCGCAGCGCTGCGCATTATGGCGGCTGGGACCGGGCCATCGTCTGAGAATGTTCGGCGGCGCAGGACGGTCGGCCAGGTGGCTGCAAAGATTGATCCGCATCAACCTGTCGAACACATCGAGCGGGAAGTCGGCGAAAGGCGCAAAGGCGGCCGTACCCTTCCAACTTGAATTTTCCGCGTATCTGCATTTCATAAGTCGGCAAATAAATTAGGGAGGAATTTCAACATGATAAAAGGGCAATTCTCTGCGCCGGCATCCTCGCCGCCGGTATGTGGGCCGCGTCGTCATCGGCGTCCGCCGAAAGCCTGACCATGTCTTGCGGCGTTGACGAGGTCTGGTGCCAGCAGACGGCGCGGGCGTTCGAGGAGAAGACCGGCATCACGTCAATATGACCCGCAAGAGCGCTGGCGAAATCTATGCGCAATTGCGCGCCGAGGCCGCCAACCCAAAGGGAGACATCTGGTGGGGCGGAGCCGGCGATCCGCATCTGCAGGCAGCCGAGGAGGGCCTGACAGTGGAATACAAATCGCCGCTGCTCATGCGGACCGGTTCTGATCAAAGCTTGAAGGATTGCACGCAGAGCTGGCGGACCTGGGCGAACACGCCGCTGCCGGCGCAAATCACCAGCGCGCCGTTTTCCAGCACCGTCTTTGGGTCGGGCTTGACTATAGTGCCGCCGGCTTCTTCCACCAGCAGCATGCCTGCCAGGCAGTCCCAGGCGTTCATATGCTCTTCGACATAGCCGAGCAGCCTGCCGGCGGCCGCATAGGCGAGCATCAACGCGCCGGATGCGTTACGGAAAAACACGCCGCCCTTTGAAAACAGCAAGCCGATGAGCGTTGCGACGTTCTGAATTTCGGCGCGGTTGGAAAAGCCGGTGCCCAACGAGCCGTCGGTCAGGCTGGTGGCCGCGCTTGCCCTGATCGGCTTGCCGTTGAGAAAAGCGCCGCCGCCCTTGCGGCAATGGAACGTTTCGCCGGTAGAGGGCTCGTGGATGACACCCACGACAGTGTCGCCGTCCTTGGCGCAGGCGATGACCACACACCAGGCCGGAATGCCCCGCACGAAATTCGCGGTGCCGTCGATCGGATCTATCACCCAGACATGCCCGCTCGATCCGGTGACCGAGGCATGCTCCTCGCCGACAATTCCATCGGTCGGGTAAGCGGCTTTCATTGCCGCACGGATGAACAGCTCGACCTCGCGGTCAGCCTGCGAGACCATGTCCTGATGACCTTTGCTCTCGATGGCGAGGCTGTCGAGGTCGCGAAAATACTCCAGGCCGAGCGCGCCGGCGCGCCGCGCGAGATCGATGGCGAACTGTTCGCGCGTTGCTGTGTCGGGTGTCATGAGATCCTTGGGATGGCGAATGTGATCTGAGGAAAATACCCCAGCCAAAGAAGCTTAGCGGTGAAGATAAGAGCGTGCAAATGACGAGCCCTGCCTTTTGCGGGGCGGCCCCGAGGCCGACCGGTCTTCCATGCGCCCGACAGCGACAGTCGCGCTCATACGGGTCCGGGTCATGTCGCCTTCGATATAGATGATCTGGCCGGTCATGAAGCTCGACGCGTCGGAAACCAGGAAGATCGCAGCACCGCCCAGTTCATCGACCTCGCCCACCTTGCCAGCGGCCGACCAATGCCACGGCTTGCCGGCGATAAACGCCTATCCCCGCCAGACATCTTCGCGGCGCAGATCGTCCATCGCGCGCGAAATGCCTTCGCGCAGGATCGACACCATATCGTCGATCTACTGGCGCTTGATGATTAATGGCGGCGACATCACGCACATGTTGATCAGTAGCCGGACCAACAGGCCGAGCTCGTGGCAATGCGCGTCGATGCAGGTCGGCACCTCGATCCGCCTCGCTTATGACCCTGAGGCTCTGCTGGCGATAACCGACTGAATAATTTTTTGCGCAGCAGTGCGACCGGCGACGATCGCGCCCTCGACATAGCCCGGAAATGACGGCGACAGCTCCGACGAGGCAAAATGCACCGGCGGGGCGCCCGCCCGGATAATGCGTTCGGCATCCGTTGCCGTCGCATCGACGATCGAATCGCTGTAACCGCCGCCGCTCCAGTGATCCCCGGTCCAGTCGCGATGGCTGAGATCGGTGACGCCGGCGGCCTCGATACCGAGCGCATCTTGCAGCTTTGATGTCACCGTTGCGCGTAGCGCCGCGCTGTCCATATCCCGCCAGCGCTGCGCCAGCGGCCCGCCGATGAAGACGACAAGTGCTGCATGATCCTCATCCTTGCTGGCATCGCAGGCAAAAAGTCCGTGCGGCTCCCGCCACATTACCATGCCGCTCAAGCCCC
Organism: Mesorhizobium sp. M0601; assembly: GCF_040320845.1. Lineage (NCBI taxonomy): Bacteria > Pseudomonadati > Pseudomonadota > Alphaproteobacteria > Hyphomicrobiales > Phyllobacteriaceae > Mesorhizobium > Mesorhizobium sp. M0601. The sequence goes on along the minus strand of NZ_JAMYQK010000062.1, from coordinate 7,309 downwards.
TGTCGCGCCAGAAAGCCTTGGGATAGCGCACCAGCATTTTGATCACCGCGCCGCTTTGCCAGACGCCGAGGGCTCTCTCCAGCGCAGCCGGCAGCGGCGGCACGAAATCCACTCTCGAGGCCATCATCGGCGGTAGCGCGACCAGTACCGCTCGTGCCTCGGTCACGCCGGCGGGCGAAACGACGCGAACCCCTCCCGGCCCGTGCTCAATAGCCTCGACAGCTGTATTCAGCCGCAGTCGATCGCCGAGATCCCGCGCAAGATCATCCGCCAGCGAATGCATGGTTTCGCCCACGAAATACTGCAGCTCCGACACCTCGTTGGTGATGCGGCGATCATTGTCGATCAAGTACCACAGCGGCAGCCTTTCCATTGCCAGGCACCACAGGCCCTCGATCATCGACCGAAAGGCGGCCTTGGCATCGTCGGGATCGTTCTGGCGATCGAGCCATGCCGCGACTGTCAAGCCGGCGATGGCCGGGTCGGTCGGTGCGATCGCGTTCATCCGCTCGCGCATTCGCATCGCGGTGCCGTAAGTGCGCCCCGCTTGCGCCTCGCTCATTCGCGGCTGCGTGACGAATTCGCCTGCGACATGGGTCTCGACCAATGTCTTGCCGCGCGCTCGCACCAGCGCCATTAATTCCGGCATGTCTTCGCACAAGAACTGGCCGCCGCTGTCGATCCGCTCGCCGAGCCCGTTCTGCACGGCTTCGACGCGGCCGCCGACACGGTCGCGGGCTTCGAGCAGCACGACATCGATGCCGGCGTGGTTCAATTCACGCGCGGCCGACAGGCCGGTGAAGCCGGCGCCGACGATGGCCACATCGGCTCGTTCGATCTTGAACTTCATTAGCCGGCCTTGATCTTCTCGAATGTCAGGCGCCGGATCATTGTCTTCATTGCTGATCCACCCTCTTTTTGATGGTTCACGCCGGCCTGGCACCGCGGGCTGCTGAGTTCGGATAGTGCTTGGGGAATGCCGCAGACAGGAACTCGTTCGCGGCCTGCAGCGCCGTCTCGCGTGTGGCGTCCTCGGTGCCCATCATCAAATGCAGCCACAGACCATCCAGCATGGCGCTGAGCGCCAGCGCCATGACTTGCGGCTCATAGGCATAGAAGCCGCTCTGCTTGAGCGCCGCGCAAAGATCGATGAATATATTCTGGTAGACGGCATCGCGTGCGCTGCTCAGCGCCTGATATTTCGGTCGCGATTTGGCCTCGCCCCAGAAGGCACACCAAGCAGCCAGCTTGCGCTTGTTGCAGATCGAGCGGTTGAAATCGGCTGCCACCAATGCCTGCAGCTGGCGGGCGGGATCATCGCCGGCCCTTTGCAAGGCGCTGCGCCAATGCGCCGAATACTCGTCATGCATGTACTGCAAAGTGGCGACGAGCAGCTTCTCCTTGCTCTCGAAATGGAAATTGACGATGCCGCGCGACAGGCCGGCGCCGTCGGCGACGTCGGCCATAGTCGTTTCCGAATAACCGCGCTTGGCCAATGAATCGATAGTCGCTTCGATCAGTTGAACCTGCCTTGTCTCTTTCGACGCTTTGCGGCCGCGCTTTTCGGAATCGCTTTTTCGCGCCGGTTCGAGGAGGGCTTCGCGCGCCTCTGTTGTCTTCATCGGGGTGATGGTCTCCAGCATCGCCGGCTAGCCGACCGGCATCGGCCGCGAAGATCAGTGGGACGGTGTTTGCCACTGTCAAGCACCTTCTGCATGGCTGCCCATATTCGAATGTTCTCGTCGAGATTGCATCCTTGGATAAAACGTCGTCGAAGGCATCCGTCGGCGAAAGGCAGCGATCCCGGCGATGGAGACCAGATCAGCGCCGCCGAGCCCGCCTGCAGCGGACCTTGGGTCGAGATCTACGCCGGGCGCGAGCTGCAATATCAAAAGCTGCTGAAGCGTGCCAAACTGGTGCTGCGGCTGGTCGTCAGGCTCGGCCGCCGCACTGCCAATCCGCCTGCGGATTTCTAAATATGGCCGACGACACCGACAGTCCCAAACTCGACGCCGAAGCCGCCGAACAGTGGCAGCTGATCAACACACCGCTCGGCGAAAAATGGTCGGGCCGCACCCGCTATGCTGCGGCCATGTTCTTCTACAAACACGGCGAGATGAGCGCTGAAACACTGGAGGCCTACCGTATTTGTGCCAGGCTGGATTCGACCGATCCGCTGCCGATCATCCGCGACCGCGGCATTGGCCGGGACTGGCTTAAACGCATGGGTTTCGAATAGTCGGCCTCCAAATCGCATTCCGGTCAAGCCGGCATCACCCGCTTAGCCGATGGTCTTTTCCAGCATGCCGAGCCAGTTGCGATAGGCGATCTTCTCGATCAGCGCGCGCCCGAAGCCGCGAGCCGCGAAAGCGTCGAGCAATCTTGGCAGGCCGGCAACGTCGCCTATCACGGCCGGGATCATGGCGCCGTCGAAATCCGAGCCCAGGCCGACGCCGTCTTCGCCCAGCGCCTGCAGCAGCGAATCGACATGGCGCACCATGATGTCGAGACTGGTGTCGGCGTTCATCCTGCCGTCCTCACGCAGGAACCCGGTGGCGAAATTCAGCCCGACCATGCCGCCGGAGTCGCGGATCGCGCCGAGCTGCCATTCGGTGAGGTTGCGCGAATGGCCGCAGATCGCGTGCACGTTGGAATGGGTCGCGACCAGCGGTGCGTCGCTGATCTCGACGACGTCGCGGAAACCTTTTTCGTTGAGATGCGAAAGATCGATCATGATCTTCAGCTGGTTGCAGGCTTTCACCAGCGCCTTGCCGGCATCGGTCAGCCCCGGCCCTGTATCGGGCGACGACGGGAAACGGAACGGCACGCCGTGGCCGAAGGCATTGGGACGGCTCCAGACGATACCGAGCGAGCGCAGGCCGGCTGCGTGGAGGACATCGAGCAGGGTGAGCTCAGGGTCGATCGCCTCGACCCCTTCGATGTGGAAGACCGCCGCGATCGAGCCTTGCGCCATCGCCTTCCTCACATCGCCGGCGGTGCGGCAGACAGTGAGCGCCGAAGCCCGCTCCAGCCTGAACAGGATCGAGGCCATCGCTATGGTGGAGTTGAGCGCATCGGCGCGCGGAACCTCGGGCGGCAAGGGCTCACTGTCGCTCGGCGCCAGCGGCACCGCGCCGCGCTTGGATTTCTCGACAGGCGGCGGGAAGATCGCGAACATGCCGCCGGCAAATCCGCCTTTCTTCGCGCGCGGCAGGTCGATATGGCCACTCGGCGTCCCCTCGACGAACAGCTTTTCGAGGTCCGCATCCTTCGACTGGTAGAGCCTGAGCAGCGTGTCGTTGTGGCCGTCGAAGACGGGAACGAGATCGGATTCGGTCATGGAGGGCCATTCGGTTGAAGTGGTCGGGCCGCGGAGGGCGAGCCGGTTGTTGCCAATACTTAGGCAAGGCGAGCGCTCTGCGCAAATCCCGCATGTTTGCCTTATGTTTGTACGCCGCCAATGGTCGAAGCGGCACGCGGTAAAGCCGCGCACCCTTTCTCCTGTCATTCATCGAGGGGCTGTCTCTCTTACCGCTTCAGCACGTCCGCCCATTCCGGATGGCGGCGGAACTGAGCATTGGCGAACGGGCAAAGCGGGATGATCGTCTTGCCCGCCGCACGTGCATCCTCGACGGCACGGGTGACGAGGCGAAGTCCCGCGCCCTGGCCGCGAAATGCATCCGGCACTTCGGTATGGTCGATGATGATCTGGTGCTCGCCGACCTTGGTGAAGGTCATCTCCGCCTCGGCGCCGCTCGGCCCACGCAGGAAGTAGCGGCCCTTCGAGCCGCGGTCCTCCAGCTCGATCTCTGGCAATAGGTCAGACATGGCTTGCGGTCCTTTCATCCGGCGCTACGGCGAACAACTGCCGCGCCGCCTCGATCTCGCTCGGCCGCACCTCATGGCCGCCGTCATGCCACTCGACTGTGACATCGGCACCATCGGCGCGCAAATAGGCTTCGAGCCGCGCCGTCAAATCAGGCGGACAGATCGGGTCTCGCCTGCCGGCGGTGACCAGGATGCGGCTGCCGTCAAGGCTGCCCTTGACCTCCGGCTCGAACGGGATCAGCGGATGCATCAGCACCGTTGCGTCGAACAGCGACGGTTCGGCAAACAGCACCGAGGCCAGGATGTTGGCGCCGTTGGAATAACCGAGGCCTAGCACCGAAGATGGCTTTGCCGCCTCGACATGTGCCTTGACGAAGCCGGCCATCTTGTCCGTCGCTCGCGTGAGATCGCCCATGTCGTAAACGCCCTCGCCGGTACGGCGAAAGAAGCGTGCGGCGCCTTGTTCCGAGACATCGCCGCGCGGGGCGACGATCGTCGCTTGCGGCGCAAGATCGCGCCCAAGCGACAGAAGCTGATCCTCGTCGCCGCCAGTGCCATGGAAGACGAAGAGCAACGGTCCGTCCAGCGAACCGGGCAGCACCTTGTGAATATACGAATCCTTGCTCATAACCCTGCCCTCAGTCTTCCAGTTTCTGCAGATGCTGCTCGAGATAGGGCCGCAAATGCTGGTGTTGCGACGGCAGCTTCAGCGCCTCGCCGAGATGGGCGGTATCCTCGTCGCGGTCGAAGCCCGGCTCGTTGGTGGCGACCTCGAACAGCACGCCCCCCGGTGTGCGGAAGTAGATCGCCCAGAAATAATCGCGGTCGATCACCGGCGTCACCTGATAACCTGTATCGAGGAGTGCCTTGCGCACTTCGAGCTGCTTGGCGCGGTTCTCGACGGCAAAGGCGACATGGTGGACCGAGCCGGCGCCGAGATTGGCGAAGCCGGCCCCTGGCAGCGATTCGATATCGACGACATCGGCGCCGTTGCCGTTCTTCACCGCCAGCCGCCTGACATTGCCGGACTTGTCGATCTCCTCATAACCCATGAATTTCAGCAGCTCTTCGGTGGCGCCACCGTCTTTCAGCCTGAGCGACACCGAGTGAAAGCCGCGGATCGCCTCGTCGGTGGGAATGCCACCCTTGGCCCATGGCGCACGGTTGTCCGCTCTGTCCTCGACCAGCGCAAACCCGTCGCCATCGGGGCCGGCGAAGGCAAGACGCTTCTCGCCGAACGTCTCCTCGCGGGACAGCCCGGTGACGCCTTGCTCGGCAAACCGTTTCTCCCAATAGCCGAGCGTGCCCTCAGGCACCGAGTAAGCGGTGGTGCCGACCTCGCCAACGCCATGGCGGCCCTTGCCGATGTTGGGAAACGGGAAATAGGTCATCACCGAGCCGGGTGTGCCGACCTCGTCGCCGTAATAGAGGTGGTAGACATCGGGTGCGTCGAAATTGACGGTTTTCTTGACCCGCCGCAGACCGAGCGTCCCGGTGAAGAATTCATTGTTCTGGCGCGCATCGCTGGCCATCGACGTGACGTGATGCAGGCCCTTGACCTGGTCGAGCATGTCTGTTGCTCCTTCCCTTGTGCTGGTGCGGCCCTTGCCGCTGTCCACGCAAATATGAGCATCCGCCTCCTGGCCGCAAAGGCGGCAAACACAGAATGGACTGTGCTGTTAAAGTGAACGACGAAGCAGGTTTTGTTCACCATTCGGCAAACTGGACCGGCTTGCATACTCGCCGAAATTGCGCTCCATGAGCGACGCATGTAGCCAGCGTGAGGATACCGCGGTTGACGGGAAAACGCCCCAACATTCTCCTGATCACCTGCGACCAGTGGCGCGGCGACTGCCTGTCAGCTGCTGGCCACAAGGTGGTAAGAACGCCCAATGCCGACGCGCTGGCCGCCGAGGGCGTTCTGTTCCAGAAGCACTATGGCGGCGCCGCACCTTGCTCGCCGGCACGCGCCTGCCTCTACACCGGCCTCTACCAGATGAACAATCGTGTCTGCCGCAACGGCACGCCGCTCGACGCCCGCCACGGCAACATAGCCCTCTGGGCACGCGCCCTCGGCTATGATCCGACGCTGTTCGGTTATACCGACATGGCGCGCGACCCGCGCACGCTGGCGCCTGGCGACCCGCAGCTGAAAAGCTATGAAGGCGTGCTGCCCGGCTTCACCGTGCGCCAGCTTCTGCCCGAGCACCAGAAGCCCTGGCTGTCATGGCTCAAGGCGCGCGGCGTCGATGCCGGCGCCGGCTCCCCCGCCATTCACCGCCCGGCGGGCGAAATCCTGGAAAACGACGGCGCGATCAGCAACGGTCCGCCAATCTATTCGAAGGACGAGACGCCGTCGGCCTTCCTGGCCGGCGAATTCATCCGCTGGCTCGGCGAGCAGGAGCGCGATGCCCCGTGGTTCGCGCATCTTTCCTTCATCAGCCCCCACCCGCCCTTCATCGTGCCGGCGCCTTACAACGCCATGTACGATCCGGCCATCGGTCCAGCTTTTGACCGCGCGGAAAGCTGGCAGGCCGAAGCAGCAAGCCACCCTTATCTCGCCTATGAACTTGACCGGCAGGAACGGTCGAAATTCCGTCCCGGCTCGGAGGGCAAGGTGCGCGACTGGGGCGACGACAATTTTCGCCGCATCCGGGCGCTCTATTACGGCATGATCTCGGAGGTCGACGCGCAGCTTGGCCGTGTCTGGCAAGCGGTCAAGGCGGCCGATGCATGGGACGACACCGTCATCGTGCTGACCTCCGACCACGCGGAGATGATGGGCGATCATTTCATGCTGGGCAAGGGCGGTTTCTTCGACGGCAGCTTCCATATTCCGCTGATCATTCGCGATCCGCGCCGCCGCAAGGCTGCCGGCAGCAGCGTCGACCGCTTCACCGAGGCGGTGGATTTGGCGCCGACCTTGCTTGAGCTCACTGGGCTCGAGCTCACTGGCGGCGAAGTGCTGCCGCATCTCGACGGCCGCTCGCTGGCGCCTTTCCTGGACGCAACGGAGCCGGACAATTGGCGCGATGCGGCGCATTGGGAGTTCGATTTCCGCTCGATCGCGGATGGTGATGCCGAACGGTATTTCGGCGTCGGTCCGCGTCAGTGCAATCTCGCCGTCATTCGCACGCAAAAATTCAAATATGTGCATTTCGGCGGAGGCCTGCCGCCCTTGCTCTTCGACCTGGAGAAGGATGCGCGCGAGTTGACCAATGTCGCTGACGACCCAGCCTATCTGCGGGCACGGCTGGAATTTGCCGAGAAGTTGCTCGCCTGGCGGGCCGACCATCTCGACCAGTCTTTGGCGCTCGCCGAATTGACGGACAATGGCGTTGCCGGCCATGTCGCCGGCTTCCCCTCGAGATAAGCAAAGCCCGCGCCCTTGCCCGCGCGGGCGTGTGGGTCGGGCGGGGGGTTATAAACAAAACCCCCCCCCCCCCCCCCGCGGCGTAGGCGGTTGCGGGGGGGTGGGGGT
>NZ_JAMYQK010000061.1:0-22666 GCF_040320845.1 Mesorhizobium sp. M0601 | reverse complement strand
GCCTGGTGCTTGAGGCAGGTGGTGGCGTTGAGCAGCCGGGCCACCTCGTCGCGGCTGAGCACCACGGGCAGGTTGCGCGGATGCGCCAGCCGGACGAGCCGACGCGCCAGGTCCGGGCGGTCGAGCGTTTGGGTGAAGAAGAAGCGCAGCGCCGACACGATGCTGTTCATCGTCGGCACGGGAACGCCGTCTTCCTGCTGCTCGATCTGAAACCGACGTAGGTCGTCGGCGGTAGCGGTGTCTGGTGAACGCCCGAGGAATGTCGCCAGGCGTCCGATATCGCGGAGATAGTTGCGCTGCGTCTCGCGTGAGAAACGCCGCATGTTCATGTCGTCGATCAGCCGCTGGCGCAGCGGGCTGATCCGGGCATCGAGAATAGGATGGTGCATGGTCAGGCTCCTTGTTGAAGAAGCCCGCCATGCTCTGCTCGAGCCGAACGACGCTCAACGCGAGCGCGACGACCGGTTCTTGATCTCTACCTCAACCGCAGGCGCCCCTCCCGCGCAGCGGGTTCGTTCTTCGGCCCTAGGCTGCCGAGCAGCAATGCGCCGATGTCGGTCGTCAAAGTTAGCTTTGCAACTGCCTTAAAGAGGACATTACCGGCCACCGCATTGGTGATCGCGGTTGGGCCACAAGCGGACCACGTGTTGCCGTTGGCCACACGAGCGCCTCCACCTGTCCAGCAACGAGTCCGGTTGGCTCAGTGGAAGGTCGTTTTATAGTGGAGGCCCGGAAACGACGCCTCGCCGGGTCGGAGCGCCGCCTGCCCCATGGGATCACCTTTTAGAATACTGAGGAAGAATGCCGCGGTCAGCGTCTTGGCTTGATCGAACTGCGGGCTGGAACCGGAACCGTATGCGAACATCATGTGCCCACCCTTGTCGAATACGGCCAACGCCTTATCTCGACTTCCGATGCTATCATGCGCCCATAGGGCATTGAATTCCGGCTTCACCATCTCGTCGTCAGAAGTGACCAGTATGAGCGTCGGCACTTTGACAGCCGCAATGCCAGTGGCGCCGAATACCTGCAGCTCGCCGCCCGGAGCTGCGAGAACGAGCGCCGCCACGCGGCTATCCCAAATGGGTGGCATCGGCTCCGCAAACGGGTCTGCAGCGCCGTAGAGTTTGGCAATCGTTGGCTCGAAACCTACAAATTGGCATGAGTCGCCATACTTCTGGGCCTCATTTGCAGCGCACCAGCTATCCAGGGCTTTAAAGTCGACCCGAGCGCCTCCCGCCTGGAGCGCAGTCGCTCCGCCCGATGAATGCCCCCAGACGCCGATGTGGGAGGTATCTATGAGTCCAGCGAGTTTGCCACCCGGGGCTGTCAGTGTATCGGCGTAGCCGATCACACGAAGCACGTTGGCAGAACGATAATAGAGCAATCGGCGAACGTCGAATCCGGTATCATAGCTCGAAGCGAAGACAACGAACCCGTAGGTCGCGAGAAACTGGCCCCAGCGGGTGTAGGCTATGCCCGGCATCGAGGATCCGGGGATCAGCACAAGCAGCGGATAGGGACCGGTCGTTGCCGGCGGTGCGTCCGGCGTCGTCTTCAGGATTGCGCCGGCGGGAGCTGGCGCAGGACCAGCAGCGGGATACCAGACCCATGTTTCCAGCGGGTGCTCACCAGTCACGTCAGGTATCGTGAACTTCTGAATACCGATCGCGAAAGGACCGGGCTGGCTGAAATCGGTTGCGATCGCGGGTGTCACTGCGATCAGGGGCAAGATGACAAGCCAAGGCAGCAGAAGAAAACCCAAGACAGCCTTGATCATAACGTGCCTTCCTGCGCGGTGCCAGGCTGCCGCTACCGTTCACCCATGACGGCAAGACGTCAAGCCCGAGTGCTGCCGACAGTCCATCTATATGGTACGTTCGATCGTTCTGCTGCCCTGAGTCTTCGCTTGAGTGGACTGAGAGGAGTTGCAGCTTTAGGAACGTGCGGAACGGGTCAGTTCGAGACTCGGACCCACCGGATTGAATGTCTGCATTCTCACGCGTTCATACCAGAACCGGCCGGACCGCTCCGGGCCGAAACGGTCATTCCGGATGACAGGTTGCGTGAAGCAGTCCGCGCAGTGCAGGGTGGCGCAAGAAGGATGGTTCAGTCGAAGAAGCCTGCATCCTCGTCCCGGAGATACTTCCTGGCTGCTTCGGCGTCGATATCGAGGCCCAGCCCCGGCGCTTCCAGCAAGTCCACCATGCTGTCCTTCACGATCTGCGACGGCAGGCCGATTACGAGGTCCTCCCACCAGGGGTCGGAGGCGCTCGGGTATTCGAACGCGATGTAGTTGGCGGGCAGGGTGGCGCAGACATTGATCAGCGCGCCGAGGCCGAGAAGGCCGTTCGCGGTGCCGTGCGGTGCCATCAGAATTGAGTGCATACAGGCGTGCTCGGCGACCCATTTGAGCTCGGCAATGCCGCCAATATCGGCTGGATCGGGGCCGATGACGCGCACCGCCTGCGTTTCGATCAGCTCCTTGAAATTGTGCCGCAGGTAGATCTGTTCGCCGGTATGGATTGGCGTCGAGGTGGAGGTGGTCAACTCCCGATACGCCTGCGGATTGACCCACGGCACATAGTCGCCGGTCAGCATGTCCTCGAGCCACATCAAATTGTACTTCTCGACCGCGCGAGCGAACTTGATCGCATCGGGCAGCATCCAGCCCGGGCCGCAGTCGAGCGCCAGGCTGACCTTGTCGCCCAGCACTTCCTTCATCGCGATCACGCAGTCGAGCATGTGGTTGAAACCGCGCTCGCTGATCACGCCCTGGTCCATGGCACCGTGGTAGCCGGCCTTATTCTGCTTCACGCCGTAATGGAAGTCCTCGACGGTGTCCTTCATGTTGGAGTGGAACGAGATCCCTTGCTTGATCATGAAGAAATTCTGCGGCTGCTCCATCATCCATTTCACGTCAGCGGCGTAATCCTCCGGCCGGTCCCCCGTTCGCTTCTGGCGGATTGAGCCGTTATAGACGCGCACCTTGTCGCGCACCTTGCCGCCGAGCAGTTTGTAGGCCGGCACGCCTGCGGCCTTGCCGGCTATGTCCCACAGCGCATGCTCGATAGCGCTTACCGCCGCGCCATAGGGCTTGAAAGAGCCGCGTTGGCGGATCTTCAGCATCACCCGCTCGACATCGGTAGGGTCCTCGCCGATCAGCGCCTCACGGAAATGCAGCACCCAAGGCTTGAGATAGGTCTTGGTGAACTCGACTTCGCCAAGGCCATAGAGGCCCTCGTCGGTAACGATGCGGACGATTGGGTGTTTGCCGATGACGGCGCAGCGGAGGTCGGTGATCTTCATCTTCGGTTCTTTTCGCCTCAGCTCCAGATACGGTCCCAGGAATACTCGTCGTCCCAATGATCCGTGGGCTGCCAGATGCCGGTGACACCCGGCTGCAGATGCTGCGAGATCACCTCGTCGACGACGTCGTCAATCCCCAGGCCAGGTTTGTCCGGAACAGTGATAAAGCCGTCCTTCACGAGCGGCTTGGGAAGGCCGGTGACGATATCGTCCCACCAGTCGACATCGGCAGAGTGGTATTCGAGCGCCATGAAGTTTTCGGTCGCGGTCGCGACATGTGCCGCGGCCATTGCGGCGATTGGACTTTCGGCCATATGGATAGCCATTGCGATGCCGTGGTCCTGGGCCATGTCGCCGATCTTCTTGCTCTCGAGGATGCCCCCGCTGGTGAGCAGGTCCGGGTGGATAATGGAAAGGCCGCCGCTCTTGAGCAGAGGCTCGAAGCCTTCCTTAAGGTAGATGTCCTCGCCGGTGCAGATCGGCACCGTAGTGGCGGCCTGCAGTTGCCGGAACTGCTCGGTGTACTGCCATGGGATCACATCCTCGAGCCAGGCCGGCACGTATTTTTCAATCCGCCTGGCGAGCCGAATGCCGTTCTGCAGCGAGATGTGGCCGACATGGTCAATGGCGAGCGGAATATCCATGCCGATAACATCGCGAACCTCGGCAATGTACTGTTCAAGCAGGTCGAGGCCCTTGTCGGAAAAGTGGAGGCCGGTAAACGGATGGGGGACGTTATGCAAATCGTAAGCGGCATTGCGGGCGCGCCGCTCCTCCATGGTCTTGACCGGGCCGCGGCCGGGATGGATGCGGTACCCTTCAAGTGAACCAGCAGGGGAGACGACCGCACCGGGTACATCCGCGATCTGCATCAGCCCCAGATCCATCTTGAGGAAGGTGAAGCCGAGCGCCATGCGCTGCTTGAGGCGCTTGCCGGTCTCGGTGCCGCTCGGCACGGTAGCGTCGGTGTCGCAATAGACGCGCACCTTCTCCCGAAACCGACCGCCGAGCATCTGGTAGATGGGAACGCCATAGGCCTTGCCGGCGAGATCCCACAACGCGATCTCGACCGCCGAGACGCCGCCGCCTTGCCGGCCATGGCCACCGAACTGCTTGATCCGGCGAAACAGGCGGTCGATGTCGCAAGGGTTCTCGCCAAGCAGCCGGCTCTTCAGCATCAGCGCGTAAGTGGCACTGGCGCCGTCGCGCACCTCGCCAAGCCCGACGATGCCCTGGTTGGTGTAAATCTTGAGCAGGGTCGAGGTGAACGGCGCGCCGACGATTTCGGCTACCCGCATGTCGGTGATGCGAAGCTGGGATGGCTTGGAGTTCGCGTTTACCCGATTGAGCGCTTCGTCGGCGCCACCTGTCTTTGCCATGACTTATCCTCGTTTTCGGCTTGTCGTCTCGCACCCGGGGCCGGCATAGAGTGTTGCTAGCCCAGCTCAATCTCGTGGGCCTGCAGGTAGTCGCGGTCCATCTCAATACCGAGACCAGGCTTCGACGACAGCTTGAGGCTGCCGTTCGAAATGTCGAGTGGTCTGTCGATCAGGTGATCGTATTTGCCCAGGTTCCACTCCGATGTTTCGAGTTTGTAGAAATTGGGAACGGTCATCATCACCTGCGCTCCCGCAACCACGTTGATCGGTCCCGCGGCGTCATGTGGCGAGACCGGCACGTAGTAGGCTTCGCACAGCGCAGAAATCTTCTTGAGTTCGGTAATGCCGCCGGTCCAGGTAACGTCGGGCATGATGTAGTCGGCGAGCCTGTTCTCGAGTACCGGCACGAAATCCCACTTCGTGTGGCCGCGCTCGCCCCACGAGATGGCGGTATTGACCTTCTCACGTACCTGCTTGAGGGCGTTAAGGCTCTCGGGCGGGCAGGGCTCCTCAAACCAGTCGATCTGGCCGGCCTCCTCGAGGCTCCGACAGAGGCGAATGGCGGTGGGGACGTCGAAGCGGCCGTGCGCATCGATGAGAATGTCGACATCGGGTCCTGCCGTTTCGCGGATCAGAGCCGTGAGTTCGGCGGCCTCGCGCTCGTCCTTGCGGGTCATGCCGCCATCGAGGTAGCCGTCTCGCTGTTCGCGGGGCAGGCCATCGGCGCTGCGGCCCTGGTGGGGGTAGGGATCGAACTTGAGCGCAGTGTGTCCGGACTCGACAATGTCTAGAATTTCGCGGACCACAGCCTCCTTGCTGGTGAATTTGGCCTGGTTGGGATGGGTGTAGAGCGCGATTTCATCGCGTACCGGCCCGCCAAGCAGCTCGTAAATCGGCTTGCCAAGGACTTTGCCCCGGATGTCCCAGAGGGCTATGTCGATGGCGCTCACGCATTCGACAGCGGCGCCGCGGCTTCCCATGTAGGTGAAGCTGCGGAAGATCTTGTGCCAGAGATGCTCGATACGCGCCGGATCCTCGCCTGTCACGGCGACGCCGATCTGCCGCAGGATCGTGCACAGAGCGCGGTTGGCGAGCCTTGTCGTGGTGGTGATCTCTCCCCAGCCACTCACTCCCTCGTCGGTCGTCACTTCGACGAACAGGAACTCTCCCCAGTAGGAAGCATCGGACTTGATCAGCCACGGCCGAATGCTCGTGATTTTCATCTTAACTACCTTTGCCTGGAAATGGTCAGCTAACGATGTTCTGGACTGGACATTCTATCCGGCCCGAGCGGCGTTGCGCGCTCGCATCTGTTCGAGAATATGCCGGCCCGAACCCTCGACATGGCGGGAAACGAGTTCGGCCGCCTTGTCGGCCTCTCCCGCCTTCACAAGCGAGATGAGTTCGCGGTGCTCGCGCATGATCGCGGCACGTCGCGCCAGCGTGAAATTGAAACGACGGCTCACGGCTCGCAGCACTTCGCGATGCTTCCACCAAAGCTCGGCTGCGTGGCGGTTGTAGTGCCGCTGGTACATCACGGTGTGGAAAGCGGTATCCAGCTCACTATGCCTGAATGTGTCGGCGAAATTGTTCTCTTCGATCAGGCCTTGGAGACGTTCGAGTTCGGCGATGTCCTCGCCGGTAGCCATATTCACAAACCATCGTGTCAGGGCTGGCTCGATCAGAACACCGATCTCGTAGATATCCCGGACAAAATCCTGATCAATGGGTCGCACGCGCGCCCCGCGGTTGGCGATAAAGGTGACAAACCCTTCGCCGCGCAACAACTGTAGGGCCTCGCGCACAGGATTGGTCGAAGTGCCGTGACGCCGGGCGAGATCGGTGACGACAAGCCGTTCGTTGGCAGCGAGCCGTCCCTCGATGATATCTTCCCTGATCAATTCATAAAGCGAGGCGCCCTCGCTGGAGGCCCCGATGGGATCGGTCCCTACCGGTGGCATCGCTTTGAAATCGCTTGTTTCGGCCAAGGCCGGGCTCCCCAATTTAATACATACCTTGCCCGATATCACACACGGCTTTCGCAAACAATGTACGATCCAGCGCGTTGACAGGCAATTCACGATCTGAAAACGTACCAAGCGATCGAGAGGATACACTGAGCTGGCAGAAGCATCCTCGCGATCGAAACGAGCAAGGACCGCTTTAGGGCGGCATGGGAGAACCAGGGAGGATACCTATGACGAGAATTGCGCTCGGCAGCGCCGTCCTGCGCGGCACTGTCGCCACTGCTTTGATGGCATCCCTGACGTCTACATCGGCGCTGGGTGCACCGCCGGTCGACCTGAGCAAGTGGTCGCCGGAGTATGTGCGCTCGATTGCGGGCACACAGGATTTTGACACGGCGGCCGATTGCGCCAAGGTCACCCCGCTCGATTACAAGGGGCGACTGACATTCTGGTATCAGGGCGTGTTCGAGGGCGACCCGGACCTCCTGCGCCAGTACTACAAGGATTTCTTCGAGACCTTCCGCAAAACCTATCCGAACATCCAGCTCGAGGAACAAGCCCTCACCTATAACGACCTTCTCGACAAGTTCCGCACCGCGCTCCTGGGCAATGCCGCGCCTATGGCGGTCCGCCTGCAGATCCTGGGTGGTACCGAGTTCGCCTCAAAGGGCTATCTGCAGCCGCTCAAGCCAGAGGACGTGGGGTATTCGACCGAGGATTTCTGGCCCGGCGCCATGAAGGCAGTGACCTGGGAGGGCGTGACCTACGGCATTCCGACCAACAACGAGACGATGGCGTTCATCTGGAACGCCGACATCTTCAAGCGTGCCGGCCTCGATCCGGACAAACCGCCGGCAACGTGGGACGACGTGGTCAAGTATTCCAAGCAGATCCACGACAAGCTCGGCATTGCCGGATATGGCCTCGTGGCTCGCAAGAATGCCGGCAATACGCCGTACCGCTTCATGCCACAGCTGTGGGCCTATGGCGGAGGTGTCTTCGACGAAGCGACGCCGAACCCGACCTATGAGCAGGTCCAGCTCGATAGCCCGCAAAGCAAGGCAGCGCTGCAAGCCTCCTACGACATGTATGTTCGCGACAAGTCGGTTCCGGTTTCGGCACTCACCAATCAGCAGGCCGATAATCAGCCCCTGTTCGTCGCTGGCCAGCTCGGCATGATGATCTCGCACCCGTCCGATTACAACGTCATGCTCGACCTGCAGAAAAAGGCGACGGGCACCGACAAGGACAAGGCGCAGACGGTCATCGACAACATGCGCTACGGCCTGATCCCGACCGGTCCCGACGGCAAGCGCGCCGTCGTGTTCGGCGGCTCGAACATTCACATCCTGAAACCCGAATATGTCGAGGGCGGCAAGGTAGACGAGCCGGCCGCGAAAGCTATCATCTGCATGTGGACGAGCCCTGAATGGTCGCTGAAGATGGCCTACGCCGGATCAAACCCTGGCAACCTCAACGGCTTCAAGACCAAGTGGATGAAGGAACGTCTGGACAACATCAAGTTCCTCGACGTCACCACCTCGATGCTGCCATACGGCATCCCGTTCCCAGCTCTGCCGCAGGCCCCCGAGATCATGAACATCATCATCCCGGACATGCTGCAGAATGCCCTGACCGGAGCGATGACCGTCGACGAGGCAGCGGACGACGCGGCCAAGAAGGTAAAAGACCTGATGGGGGGACTCTAGTCCAAGCCACACCTACGACCTGGACCGGCGGCGCCGCTGGCGCAGCCGCAGCGTTCCGAAGAAAAAGGGCACGCCACAAGTGACGATCGTGACCGGCAAGGCCGAGGCTCGCCGAAGATTGCAACCCGGTTGGTCCGGCGCGCTGCGGAAGGTCTGGGAGCATCGTGCGGACTACGCGTACGTGCTCCCGGCGATCGCCGTGATGCTCATCGTCATCGCCTATCCGATCTACTACACGGTCGAGCTGTCGTTCTTTAAGACACCGCCTGGCCTGCAACTCCGCGACAAGACCTTCATCGGCTTCGACAACTACGCGACCATCCTCACCAGTCAGGTGTTCTGGAAAGTCACCTGGAACACGCTGATCTGGACTCTGGGGTCAACTTTCATCTCCTTTGTCCTGGGGTTTGCCACAGCGCTGGCGCTCCACCGCGACTTCATCGGCCGTGGTGTCCTGCGCGCCGTCCTGATCATCCCTTGGGTCATCAGCGCCGTCGCCGCCTCCTACATCTGGAAGTGGATCTACCATTCGGACTTCGGGATCATCGGCGCGGTGCTGGTCGGCCTCGGATTGGCCGCCCATCCGCCGAATTTCATCGACAATGTCAGCACGGTGCTGCCCTCCCTGATCGTCGTCAATATCTGGCGCGAGTTTCCGTTTGCCATGATCATGATGATGGCCGGCCTGCAGACAGTCCCCGATCAATTGCTCCGTGCCGCAAAAGTCGACGGTGCCAATGCATGGCAGCGCTTTTGGCACGTCACCTTCCCGCACTTGCGCAACGTCTCGGTGGTGACGATGCTGCTGCTCGCGGTGGCCAACTTCAATTCCTTCATCATCCCCTGGATCATGACCGGCGGCGGGCCGTCGAACGCATCGCATATCTGGATAACCCACATTTATGAGCTCGCCTTCGGACGGCAGCGCTGGGGCGTGGCATCGGCCTATTCGGTGCTCCTGTTCTTCACCCTGATGACGCTGGGCTACTTCTACGTCCGTGCGTTAAGCGGCAACGAGCGGAAAGAGGGGAGCTGATGAGCACGATTGCCGAGACAGCACCTCGAGCCCAGACCCGTCGCCGTATGCGCGTCGACGGATGGCGGTGGGCCGGGCGCATATTCCTCGTGTTCATGCTGCTTTATACCGCGTTGCCGATGATCTGGATGCTGATCACCTCGATCAAGTCCGGATTCGCGGCGACGCAATTCCCGCCGCAATGGTGGCCGGACGAACCTACCCTCGCCAGCTACCAGAAACTGCTCGATCCGCAGAACAGCGTCGGCCAGGACTTCCTCCGGTTCTTCTGGAACAGCCTTTTCGTGTCGACCGTCACGACAATCCTTTCGGTGATCGTGGCTGTCCCAGCGGCCTACGCGTTTTCGCGCTTCAGTTTCCCCGGCCGGAATTTCCTGTTCTTTGCCGTGCTGCTGCGCAACATGTTCCCGGCGGTGATCTTTCTCGTGCCACTCTTCATCCTGATGCGCGCCATCGGTCTGATAAACACGCATGGCTCACTGATACTCACCTATCTCACCTTTGGCCTGCCGCTGGCGATCTGGCTGCTCAAGGGCTTTTACGACAATATCCCGGTGCAGCTTGAGCAGGCGGCGCGCATCGATGGCGCAACACGGTTCCAGGCCTTCATCATGATCGTGATGCCGCTCTCGACGCCGGGGATCATCGCCACCGCAATCTATTCCTTCATCGGTGCGTGGAACGAGTACATCTACGCCTACACCTTCCTCTCCAAGAACGAGCAGTTGACCCTGCCGGTCGGCATCCAACGCTTCTTCTCGGAAAATACGACGGACTTTCCGGGCCTGATGGCGGCCAGCTTCATGATGAGCGTGCCCGTCGTGGTGCTGTTCCTGGTCCTGCAACGATACTTCGTACGCGCCCTTACAGAAGGCGCGGTCAAGCACTAGGGAGTTGCCGATGGCCCACGTGGTCCTCCAAGATCTCGTCAAGAGCTATGGCAGCTTCAAAGCTGTCAACCACGTCTCGCTGACGGTCAATGACGGGGAGTTCGTTGCGCTCGTCGGGCCTTCAGGCTGCGGCAAGACAACCACGCTCAATCTCGTCGCTGGGCTGACCCCGATCACAGCGGGCGACATCATCATCGGCGAGCGCGTGGTCAACGACCTCGACCCCAAGGACCGGGACATCGCAATGGTGTTCCAGAACTACGCGCTCTACCCGCAGAAATCGGTCTACAAGAACCTGGCGTTCCCGCTTCAGATGCGCAAACTCCCCAGGGACGAGATCGACAAGAAGGTCAAGGAAGCGGCGCGAGTGCTCGACATGACGCACCTGCTCGAGCGCAAGCCGCGCGAACTGTCGGGCGGGCAGCAGCAGCGTGTGGCCCTTGGCCGTGCCCTCGTTCGCGACCCCGCCGTGTTCCTCATGGACGAGCCACTGTCTAACCTCGATGCCAAACTGCGCGTGCAGATGCGGTCGGAGATCAAGCGTTTCCACCAGGACCTCAAGGCGACGATCATCTATGTGACGCACGACCAGCTCGAAGCCGTGACCATGGCTGACAAGATGGCGGTGATGAATGGCGGCTACCTGCAGCAATACGATTCACCGGCGCAGGTCTTTGCCCATCCGGTGAACATGTTCGTGGCCAGCTTCATCGGCAGCCCGGCGATGAGCCTTATTCCGTTAGAGGCCTCGATGGCAAACGGCAACACGGTGTTGACCGGCGCCGAGGGCTGGCGCCTTGAGCTCTCACCGCGCAATGCCCAGA
Organism: Mesorhizobium sp. M0601; assembly: GCF_040320845.1. Classification (NCBI taxonomy): domain Bacteria; kingdom Pseudomonadati; phylum Pseudomonadota; class Alphaproteobacteria; order Hyphomicrobiales; family Phyllobacteriaceae; genus Mesorhizobium; species Mesorhizobium sp. M0601. The sequence goes on along the minus strand of NZ_JAMYQK010000061.1, from coordinate 11,552 downwards.
AGGTGGCGAAAGCGACGACCACGAAAGTCGTGCTCGGCGCACGTCACTCGACGATCAAGCTCCACAAGAGTGCGGTCCCTGGTTCCATTCCGGCCAAGGCCTACACGGTGGAACCGACCGGCGACGTCACCTTCGTCCAGGCGTTCCTGTCCGGCGCCATCGTCAACGTCAGCGTGCCGCCGAACATTGCCGTCGCGCCCGACGAGCAGATCTGGCTCGAGTTCGACCAGGAGCGGATGCATCTGTTCGATGGCGAAACTGAAATGGCCCTCAAGGCAAACTGAGATAGGGCGAATGCGCGTGAAACGTGGGCGTGGATGACTGAGAAGCTTAAGATCACCGCGATCAAGCCCTATCCGGTGTGGGTAGGAACGCGCAACCAGATGCTCGTCAAGGTCGAGACCGACCAGGGCATCTTCGGCTGGGGCGAGAGCGGCTTGAGCGGTCGCGAGAGGGCCGTGGCCGGCGCGGTCGAGCACTATCGCGAGTTTCTCATCGGCCGCGACCCGATGCAGATCGGGCGGATCTGGCAGGAGATTTACCGCAGCCAGTACTTCGAAGGCGGACGAGTCCTTCAGGCGGCGATTTCCGCCATCGACATCGCCCTTCACGACATCAAGGGCAAGGCGCTGGGCGTGCCGGTCTACGAGCTGCTGGGCGGCAAGCAGCGCGACCGCATTCCCACTTTTGCCTCGACCGGCGACGAGGCCGAGGGCGACGTTGCCATCGAACGGGCCCGCGAACTTCGCGCGCAGGGGTGGCAGGCGATCCGCTTCTTCCCCTTCGGGCAAAACAGCAAGGACATCTTCGAGCCGCGCGAGTCCATCGGCGCTACCGCGGGTATGCTGAACAAGGCGCGCGAGGCGCTGGGCAGCGACGTGGTCCTCGGCCTCGACTATCATCATCGGCTGTCGGTGGCAGAGGCCGCGAGCTTCTGCAACAAGCTCGGTCGCGGCGTGCTTGATTTCCTCGAGGAGCCGATACGGGCCGAAACGCCGGAGGCCTATGAATCGCTGCGCACGATGACCGAAATCCCCTTTGCCATAGGCGAGGAATTTGCCAGCAAGTGGCAGTTCCTGCCCTACATCGAGCGCGGCATCCATCAGTTCAACCGGCTCGATGTTTGCAATGTCGGCGGGCTCACCGAGGCGATGAAAATCGCTGGCTGGAGCGAGGCGCATTATGTGGACCTGATGCCGCACAATCCGCTTGGTCCAGTGTGCACGGCCGCGACCGTGCATCTCGCTGCCGCGGTACCCAACTTCGCGTGGCTCGAGACCAGGGCACCCGAAACAAAGCTGGGCTTCGACAATTCCGACTTCTTCCCCGTGCAACCACGGCTCGACGGGACCGATTACCCGGTCGGCGATCTGCCGGGGCTCGGCGTCGAGGTCAACGAAGTTGCGGTCCAGGCGCAGAGTTTGCGTTTCTGGGAAGCGCCTCACCTTAAGCGCCGCGACGGTTCTGTTACGAACTGGTAGTTCCATTCAATCGGAGTCCACAATTGACGCATACTTCCGACATCATGCGGCCGCCTAAAGACCTGATCGACGCACTCAGGGAGATCGGCGCCGCGACGGTTGCCGGCACACTTGGCCACATGGGCTTCCGCAATCCGCACATGGTCGGTCCGGTGGCGCAAAACCACGGGAAGTCGATCGTCGGGCCGGCGCTGACGCTGCAGTTCCTGCCGCAGCGGCCGGACCTCTTCACCGAAGGAGAATATGCCGATCCGGAGACACAGCTGCACCGGCACGTGCTCTATCACGCGCAGGAGGGCGATGTGGTCGTGGTCGACGCGCGCGGCGACATGAGCTCGGGCGTCTTCGGCGATATGATGTCGACGTATTTCAAGGGCAGGGGCGGGGCCGGTATCGTCATCGATGGGTGCATGCGCGACCGGCCCAATGTCGAAAAGCTCGACCTGCCCCTATGGCTGCGCGGCTGGACGCCAAACTATCATGTGCAGACCAGCATCTATCCCAATGCCGTCAACGTTCCGATTGCCTGCGGCGGTGTCACGGTGATCCCGGGCGACATCATCGTCGCCGACGACGACGGGGTGGTGGTGCTTCCCGTCGTGATGGCCCCGAAGGTGATCGAAGAATCACAGAAGCATCATGATTGGGAGGAGTTTTCGCGAGCGAAGCTCATGGAGGGCGGGCCGTTGCAACGCTACTATCCGCTGCATGACGATGCCCGCGGAGAGTACGAGGAGTGGCGCAAAACAAATCGCCTGGAGAACCCGAGTTAGTCAGCAGGCCTTGGCGATCAGTTTTGCCAGGCAATCGCCAGCCTCGGTCCCCGGCACGCCAAGATCTCTGACACTGTCCATGTGGTTGCGGTTCGGGAGCACATGCGACGTTACCAACGATCCCTGCCGCAGCAAGCTTGCTTTGAATCGATCGGCTTGCTGATGGAAGGGTGGCGTCTCGTTGGCTCCGACCAGAACCGCCGCCTTGGTTTGAGCATCATGCCGACAGGCGAGAGGTGTGAACATGGCGACTTCCTCGTCGGTTATTCCAATCTCGTTGGCGAGAAAGGAATCCTGGAGCGGCTTCAAATCATAGAGTCCGCTCAGGAGAAGGGCTGCCTTCACATTCGAGGGGGTATGCTCGCCCTCGAACAGAAACGTTGCAAGATGGGCTCCTGCCGAATGACCACTGACACTCAGGGCCGCCGGGCTTCCGCCATGATCGGCGATGTTGGCCAGGACCCACTGCTTGGCGCGGCGCACCTGGTCGACGATCCTCGCCATTCGAACCTTGGGCATCAGAGCATAATCGAGGATGACGGCGATGGCCCCGGCCTGGGTAATCGTCGTCGCGATGTATGAGTAGTCGCGCTTGGAGAACATTCTCCAGTAGCCGCCATGGACAAAGATGTGCACCGGTAGCGCCGTTCTTTTGCCCGCAGGAAAGAACAGGTCCATGGTCTCGGTCGGATCCGGTCCGTAGGCCACGTCTGCTGCCATCGGAATGGCGGCGCGGGCGACCTCGCTGCGGTCAACAATGTCCTGCACGATTTGGTCAAAATCAGCAACGTGGTCGCGGATGCGAAAGGGATCGCCTTGCATTCTTCTTCAGCTCACATGCTGACGGCGAGGTATTTCGCCTCCATGAACTCGGCAATGCCGTGATGCTGCCCTCCCTCGCGGCCGAGCCCACTTTGCTTGACGCCGCCGAAGGGAGCTGCCGGATCAGACATCAGCCCGCGGTTGAGAGCAATCATCCCGGCCTCGATGCGGGAAGCCACCCGCATGCCGCGCGCCAGATCGCGCGTGTAAATGTAGGCAGCAAGCCCATATTCGGTGTCATTGGCGCGTGCGATGACCTCGGCCTCCGTTTCGAAGCTCGAGATTGGCGCCACCGGCCCGAATATCTCCTCATGCGCCATCTTTGCGTCGCCCGGCACGTCGCGAAGCACCGTCGGAGGGTAGAAGAAACCGCGCCCGGACAGGACTGAGCCGCCGCACATGACCCGCGCGCCGCGTGTGACCGCGTCGACGACAAGGCGGTCTATCTTCTCGACCGCCTTTTTCGTGATCATTGGCCCGCATTCCGTGTCCGGATCAGTGCCAGGGCCGACCTTGAGCGACGACATCCGCTTCTCGAGGCCATCCGAGAAGGCTTCGTAGATGCCGGATTGCACATAGAGGCGGTTTGCGGCCGTGCAGGCCTCGCCGGCGTTGCGCATCTTGGCCACCATTGCACCATCGAGCGCCGCTTCGAGATCGGCGTCGTCGAACACAATGAACGGTGCGTTGCCGCCGAGTTCCATCGAACACGAAACCACATGCCTGGCAGCCTCTGCCAGCAGAGCGCGACCCACACCCGTCGAACCGGTGAAGGAGAGTTTGCGCACCCGCGGATCGGCCAGCATGGCGGCTGTCAAAGGCCCGGGACTGGAGGTTGTCAGGACGTTGACCACCCCTGGTGGAACGCCCGCGTCCTGGTAGAGCGCGGCGAGCGCATAGGCGGTGAGGGGTGTCTCACTGGCCGGCTTCAGGATCACCGTGCATCCAGCGGCAAGTGCCGGCGCGATCTTGCGCGTCGCCATCGCGGCAGGAAAATTCCAGGGCGTGATCAGGATGCAGATGCCGACGGGTTCGTAGTCGACCACAATCCGATTGGTGCCGGAAGGCGCAGTACCGAATTCACCGGTAATGCGAACGGCCTCCTCGGCATTCCAACGGAAAAATTCCGCGGCATAAGCGATCTCGCCGCGGGCATCCCGCAGGGCCTTGCCGTTTTCCAATGCGATGAGAGTAGCCAGTGCCTCCGATCGGTCCGTCATCAGTTCGAAGCAGCGTCGGAGGATCTCGGAACGCTTTCGCGGCGGCGTTGTCCGCCAGTCATCGGCTGCCTTGGCAGCGGCTTCAACGGCAGTGGCGGCGTCGTCCACGGTCGCATCCGGCACAGCGGCGATGACAGCCTCGGTCGAAGGGTCGACGACCGGAATCACCCTGCCATCCGCGGACTGCCGCCATTGGCCGCCAATATACAGCCCGTGCGAGATTGTGTGGAAGTCGCTGATGCCCTGATCGTCAGCCAGAACCTGTGAAAACGTGTTCATCTCGATATTCCCGATTGTTACATGATGCTGGCGAGGTCGCCATCAAAGGCCGCCTGGACCAGGTGTCGCATGGTCCGCAAATCGAATGGCCGCGGGTTGTTCTTGATGAGGCGCTCGATACCGATCGCTTGTTCCGCCGTCCAATCGAGCTTATCTGCGGGCAGCCCCAGCTCGGCTAACGAGGAGGTGATCCCGATTGCCCCAAACAGCCGGCTGACTTCGGCAATGGTCGCGTCGGCCAACTCGTCGGGCGTCCGGCCTTTACCATCGAGGCAGAGCGCGTTGGCGATCTCGGCCATCTCGGTCGCTGCGGCTGTTTTGTTGTACTTCATGACGTACGGCAACATGGTGGCGACGCCCAATCCGTGAGCGGTGTGGGTTATCGCGCCAACCGGATATTGCACGGCATGCGCTGCCGCTGTGCCGGCCGTTCCGAACGCGCAGCCGGCTGCCAGTGCACCCATCATGACGTCGGCCCGGGCGTCCTCGTCAGAGAGCCGGCCGCATGCCGTTTCAAGGCTTCGGCCAAGCAGCTTGATCGCCAGCAGGGCGAAATGATCGGTCAAGGCGGTTTTGCCGATAAAGACATGGTTCTGCGGAAGGCCGGGATCGGTCCCCCGCCTGGCGGCCGTGAACGCCTCGATTGCGTGCGTCAGCGCGTCGGCGCCTGCGATCGCCGTCAATCCCGGCGGGCATGTCATCGTCAGTTCAGGATCGCAGATGGCCGCGGCCGCGATCAGATACGGGCTGGAGATGCCGACCTTCAGTGTGCGATCCGGATCCGAGATCACGGCAACCGGGGTCACTTCAGAGCCCGTGCCGGCTGTCGTCGGCACCGCAATCAGCGGCAGCATCGGGCCGGGCACCTTGAACTCGCCGTAGTAATCCTGGAGCTGACCGCCGTGACTGATGAGCAGCGCGGCGCATTTCGCCAGGTCGAGACAGCTGCCGCCGCCAATGCCGATCACCATGTCGGGCGCGAACTTCCGTGCTTCCTCGACGCAGACGGCAACGGTGTCCCGGGGGACGTCGGGTAGCACGCGGTCATGCACCAGTACGTCTAGCGAGGCGGCTCGCAGTGCCGCGATAATCTCAGCGAACTGGCCCGTTGCGGCAAAACGTTCATCGGTGCAGACGAGCGCGCGACGCCCGAGCCTGGCCGCGACAACCGGAATGACGTGGCGTTGGCCCCTCCCGAAGAGGATTTCGCGTGGCAGCCTTATCGCAGCGAAAAGGCTCATGACCTGCGTCCTGTGATGATGTCTGGAAAGGCCGCTGGGGCGGCACGCTGCTCCCGCAGGGCTACCGCTAGCGCCATTGCTTTGTCTCGTAACCGCCGCAAATGATATCCTCTACCAAATCGTATAGGATATAGGATTGCATTTACCGGAGCATCGTGTTAGCAAGTCAATGTGTCAAGAGGCAAAACATGCAGGCCATGAACTTACTCAATGCGGACGATACGAACCTCGGCGGCGGGCGTATCCAGCGCTCCAGCAGCCTGGTTGAGGACGTCTACGAAGCGATTTTTGCGCAACTCATGTCGCTGAAGATTGCGCCGGGCTCGCGCATCACCGTCGACAGTCTGGTCAAGGAATTCAACGTATCCCACACGCCGATCCGCGAGGCGCTCGGCCGGCTCGAAGGCGAAGGCCTGGTGCTGAAGACGCATCTGATCGGTTACCGCGCTGCGCCGCAGATCACGAAACGGCGGTTTGACGAACTTTATGAGCTTCGCCTGCTGCTCGAACCTCATGGCGCAGCCAAGGCAGCCGCGCTCATGGACGAGGTAAAGCTCGCGCAGCTTCAGAAGTCGGCCGGCGTCATGGCGCGCCGTGAGGGCAAGGACGAGCGCCTGCGGTATTCCAACTTCGCCCGCCAGGATGCCATTTTCCATGACAAGGTCATGGAATTCGCCAACAACGAACTCGTGCGCGAGACATTGGCGCACCAGCACACCCACTTCCACATATTCCGCCTGATGTTCCATTCGCGCGTCACCGAGGAGGCGCTTGACGAGCATGAGGCCATCCTGGCCGCTTTCGCTGCGGCCGATCCTGCCGCTGCCGAGCAGGCGATGCGTCGCCATATCGAGCATTCCCGCGACCGTTTGTTGTTGGCGTTCGACTGAGACTGTCCCGATGTCCCCGTACCCGCCGTTGACGGTCATCACGCAGGCCAGTGCCAACGAAGACTATTTCCCCGATTCACCCTTCTAGAAACTCAAACCTACCAGGCGAGTACAGGTCTCGCCCGGCCGTTGTCACAGGAAAGGAAGTACCATGCCAGGCAAAAAGATCCTGATGCTGACCGGTGAATTCACCGAGGAATACGAAATCTTCGTCTACCAGCAGGCGATGGAAGCGGTGGGCCACACCGTGCACGTCGTGTGCCCAGACAAAAGCGCCGGAGACCTGATCAAAACATCGCTGCACGATTTCGAGGGCGATCAGACCTACACCGAAAAGCTCGGCCACTATGCGCTGATCAACAAGACCTTTTCCGACGCTGAGAAGCAGATGGAGCAATACCACGCCGTTTACTGCGCCGGCGGTCGCGGGCCCGAATACATCCGCACCGACAAGCGCGTTCAGGCGATGGTGCGCCACTTCCACGAAACCAAGAAGCCGATCTTCACGATCTGCCACGGCGTGCAGATCCTGATTGCGGTGGACGGCGTCGTGCGTGGCAAGAAGGTCGGCGCACTGGCGGCTTGCGAGCCCGAAGTGACGCTTGCGGGCGGCACCTATATCGACCTGTCTCCAACGGAGGCATATGTGGATGGCACGATGGTTTCGGCAAAGGGCTGGACGGCCCTTGCAGCGTTCATCCGCGAATGTTTGAAGGTGCTGGGAACGGAAATCCGTCACGCGTAAGCGTTTGCTTCCGACGCGTTCCAGAGGATGCGTCGGTTCCCTTGAAGGGCGGGTCGACTACATCATTCAACAAGTCCGATAAGCGAACGCGTCAACGTTGCTCTTGCCGACGCCAGGTGCGCTCGGCAGGCCCGCTCAATCCGGTCAGATTCGCGGCTTTCGAGCGCATCGATATAGGCGAGATGCTCGAGGATTGCCGCCTGGTTGCGCTGCTTTTCGTCCTGCTTGTTCCACTGATAGTGGTAGTGAAAAATGAACGTGATGATGTCGTAGAAATCATCGATGAAGCGGTTCGGTGATGCCTCGTTTATGAGCCGGTGAAACCGGTTGTCCAGGCCGGAGAAGTCATGAAAACGGCCCTCAATTCGCTCCAGCAGGTCGGCATGCGCCATCTTGAGCGCAGCGAGTTTCGACCATAGGGGAGAACTGTGCGGCTGTAGTGAAAATAGTTGCGCCGAACGCAGTTCGAACATTACTCGGATCTCGAAGAGCTCAAGTGCAAAGCTTTCGGTGAAGCCCTTGAAAAGCCAGCCTGTATTCGGCCGTTTCTCGATCAGTCCAAACCGGCTGAAGCGGATCAGGAATTCGCGAATTCCGTTGGTCGCAACGCCGAATTGGCGCGCAAGCTCGAGCTCATTGATGCTGGTGCCGGGCCTGGTGTCACCCCGCAGCATCCACTCCATGAATTGCTGTTCGACATGCTGGGCGCGGGGCGTGGTTTCGGCGTCTGGATAGTAATCGTTGTCGCTGACCGGGCGGCCCGTCGACCTGAGGCCGTGGCGTTCGGTGATAAGTTCGCGGTGAACCAGTTCCCGCAAAACCTTTCTGACGGTTGTGCGGCTGACGCACATTCGCCGTCTAAGCTCATTTTCGGAAGGAAGTTCACCGGCCAGTTGCCCGTCGCGCAGCATATTCGCAGCCCGATTGAAGGCCTTCTTGTAGACGGTGTCGGTTCTCATCGGATTTCCTTGGGAACTATGGCTTGTCCTTTTAGCATGAACTTTATCCATAAAAAACAACTTGACCCGGCCTGGCCGGTTGTTTTTTATCGATAAGAAGAGGACCTGAACACGAATTGAGTTTTTGACGACGCGGCTCGTACAAGCCGCGGCGGGGAGGGGAAATTTGCCTGAAACGGGAAACACCGGCACGACTGTCGGCGAGGCAGCGTTGCCGGCATCGAGGAAGTCAGAAGCCGTTCCCGGCCTTGCGCTCGGCCTGATGCTGCTGAGCGCTGGTCCGGTGGTCATCCTGGTGCTGCTGATCGCCGTCCTCAGCTTTCTGTCGCCCTATTTCCTGACGGGACGCAATCTCAGCAACATCCTCGCCCAGACGGCCGTCATCTCGGTTGTCGCGATGGGCCAGCATCTGGTCATCCTGACACGCGGCATCGATCTCTCCGTCGGCTCGAACCTTGCACTGGCTTCCGTCGTCGGCGCGCTGAGCTTTCATGCCGGCGCTCCCGCCATCATCGTGATCGGCGTGATGGTTGCCTGCGGTGCCGCGGTCGGCGCCATCAACGGGTTCTTCTACGTCTTCGGCCGGCTGCCGCATCCTTTCATCATCACGCTGGCGACATTGAGCATCGCCAAGGGGCTGGCCCTGCAACTGGCCGATGGCCGCGCCATTCCTGGCATGCCGGATTCGATCGATGCGCTTGGCCGCGAGGCGGTCTGGGGCCTGCCTGGATCGATTTTCGTCGTTGCGGGCGTTGCCGCGGTTCTTTCCGTCATGGCTAAAACCATGGTCTGGGGGCGCTGGATTTATGCCGTCGGCGGCCGGCCCGACGCCGCGCTGCGCATGGGCATTCCCGTGTCTTGGGTGCTGGTTTCGGTCTATGTCATCTCAGGGCTGTGCGCCGGCATCGGTGCCGTCATCCTTGCCGGCCGCACCGACGCCGGTTCGCCGCTGTTCGGCAATCTGCTGGAACTGGACACGATCGCGGCGGTGATCATTGGCGGCGCCAGCTTTCTTGGCGGCCGCGGCCACCTCGGCCATGCCTTGATCGGCGCCATCATGATCGGCGTTATCCGCAACGCGCTCAACCTGCTCAACGTCAATGTCTTTTTCCAGCTCATCGTCATCGGCGTGGTCATCGTGATCGCGGTCGAGTCCGACGTGCTGCGCAATTACCTCGAAGGGCGTGTGCGTGTCCTGCAAGCCGGAAGGCAGTCATGAGCGCCGCTGCGGATAACGCCGATCACGCGGTCACGGCGGACAATCCCGTGCTGGCGGTACGCGGTGCTACCAAGCGTTTCGGTTCGGTTCTGGCCCTCGACGATGTCAGCATCGAGGTGCGGCGCGGCGAGATCGTCGGCCTGCTCGGCGACAATGGCGCGGGTAAATCGACGCTGACCAAATGCATCAGCGGGGTGCACCAACTCGATGCCGGCGCGATCCTTTTGGACGGTGCGCCAACGCAGATACGCTCCCCTGCGGATGCGCGCTTCGCCGGCATCGAGACCGTCTATCAGGATCTGGCGCTGTTCGACAATCTGACGCCGGGACAGAACTTCTTTGCCGGTCGCGAGCTGGCTGGCCCGCAATGGCTTCCGCGCGGCCTGCGATTTCTGCAGCAGCGCCGGATGGACGCCGAGACCCGCGCTCTGCTGGCAAACCTGAAAGTTACGCTGCCGCGGCTGGATGCCGTCGTCGCCATGATGTCTGGCGGTCAAAGGCAAGCGATCGCCGTGGCTCGCTCGACCGTGTTCGCCCGTAAGGTTGTCATTCTGGATGAGCCGACCGCCGCACTCGGCCTGCGTGAATCACGCCAGGTGCTCAATCTGGTCGCTGCGCTGCGCGACCAGGGCAATGCCGTCATCCTGATCACTCACAACATGGAACACGTCGTCGAGCTCGCCGATCGCGCGGTGGTGCTTCGCCAGGGCCGCAGGGTCGGCGAACTGGTGCCGACCAAGGGCAACAAACAGGAACTGGTTTCCATGATCGTTGGAGCCTGACCCGTTCGAAATTTGGGGACCTTTCCGGTCCGCAAATGCCTGAAGCGTCTCCCGCCGGGAGGCGTCTCAATCCAAGGGAGGAATACAATGCCAATAGACCGAAAACTGTTCGCAGGGCTGGTGATCGCTGTTGCGTTTTCCGTGCCGGCTTCGGCCGCAGACAAGATCAAGGTTGGCCTGATTACGAAATTCCCGGTGCCGTTCTACTCGACCATGGAGGACGCCGCCAAGAAATACGCGGCCGCTCATCCGGAGATCGAACTGGTCACCGGCCAGGGCCAGGCAGCTACCGACATCGAAGGTCAGATCGCACTGATTGAGTCCATGATCACGCAGGGCGTCAAGGGGCTGGCAATCACTCCGGTCGACCCGACGGTCGCGCCGGCGCTCGACAAGGCGGTCGCCGCCGGCATCAAGGTGGTTCTCGTCGACAACAGCATTCCCAACTGGAAAGGCCAGACGGCATTGGTCTCGACCAACAACCTCAACGGCGGCAAGATCGCCGGAGAGTATCTTAAAACGGTGCTCAAGAGCGGTGACAAGATCGGTATCCTGCAAGGCGTTCCCGGGGTGCCGGCTCTGGATGACCGGGTCACGGGCATGATGGAGGGATTGGGCGACGTCAAGGTCGATGTCGTCGGCAAGGGCGCAACCAACTGCACGCTGGAACTTGGCACGTCAGTGACCGAAGACATCCTCACCGCCAATCCCGATCTCAAGGCGATCTACTCGGCCTGCGGTCCGCCGATCCCTGGCGCCGTCAAGTCGATCAGCAATTCCGGCATTGCCAACGACAACCTCATAGTGGTCGGCTTCGACGCGTGCTGCGGTGAGATCGAAGCGATCAAGTCGGGAGCGGAGGACGCCAGCGTAGCTCAATTTCCAGCGAAAATGGGTGAGCTTGGCATCGACACCGTCGTCAAGGCCATCCGCGGGGAACCCGTCGAGGCCAATGTGGATACCGGCGCCGGACTGGTGACGCTGCAGAACGTCAAGGACTTCGAGTGATCCACCAGCGGTGGGGGGGGGTGGGGCCCCGGGCCCCCGGAAGGTTGGGGGGGGCCCCGGGGGAAGGGGGGGGTTTTTATTTTTTTTTTTTTTAAAAAAAAGACGCCCCCCCCCCCGCGCCGCGGGGGGATGT
>NZ_JAMYQK010000060.1:0-23048 GCF_040320845.1 Mesorhizobium sp. M0601 | reverse complement strand
TGCGGGCCCGGGAACGCGACCGCCGCGTGCCTGTGATGAAGATGGGCTCGCTGTATTTTGTCTGGTGGTCGAAAAGCCAGGACCCGCACCAGAAGCCACCTCTTTCTGACCATAATCAGCGTTTGAGTGGGAGTCAGAGTCAGAGTCCGGGCAAGCAACAGCCTGTCGTGAAGCCGCGCTCGAGTGATTTTTAACTGTGTTGCCAAAGAACAGTGCCGCTGGCTGAGCGCGAACAAGATTTTTCGTCTGGCGATTGGAGGTCAACCGCTTTGTTGGCGCATGCGTGAGCTCTTTCATGCACGAAAGGCCGGAGAACCCACTGTAACCTGGTTCCGTGATGCCAGTTTTGGATCGCTGCGTCGACTTAATCTGCTCGATCTCGAACCGATCGATGCCCCGCGCAAGCGCGCTGCAGGCTACAAAGAACGGCCGCAGAGAAGAGTTGGAGTCCGCCAGCATCTGACCTTACCGATTTGTAACCAAATTCACGCGAACGTGCGCGTGCCGGCTCCAAATCCCGACATCGTTTCTGCCGGTTTCCGGCTCCCGAACCCGCCCCGGTGCCAGAAACAGATGTTGCAGAACCCGCCCGCGCACGTCCGCTCGATTCTCATCCTCCAGACGAAATTAATCGGCGATCTTGTCCTCGCTTGCCCGCTCGCCAGAAACCTGCGCCTCGACTCTCGCGGCAGACCACGTTGGACTTCCTGCTTGTCGGCGGCCCCGATGAACGGGCATCTGCCGAGCGCATCGTCGCCAAGGCCGCTTCGCCGGTCGTCAACGTCGTCGGGGCGCTGTCTGCTGGCGGTCCTCGGCCAGGCACGCCTGTTTCTGGGGAACGAGAGTGGCCCGATGCACATGGCCGCCGCCGCGGGAAGGGCGGTTGTCGGCCTGTTCGGCCTGACCGACCGGCCGTCTGGGGGCCTGTCGGCGTGGCCAGTGTTACGCCGCGGCGCTCCATGCCCTGCGAGTGCATAGCCAGGGACCTGTGCCGCCGACCCGATCGGAGCAAGGCTTGCTGCGTCTGGCGACTTGAGGTCAAAGCGGTGGTCGACGCGGTGCGCGCGATCCTTTCACGTAAGGTTAAGGTCGTGGAGCACGCATTGTGACCTCGCGCTTGCCAAACGTCAGGCCGGCGGTCAAATTGCCGCTGCCGACGCTTTTGCAGGGGCATCGTCCCGATTTCCGCCTTGATGGCGGTCTTGGGGTCGCCGCTTCAACTTTGATCCGGCCGACCTGGAAATAATCGATGCGCCTGTTCCAAAAGCTTTTTTGCACCATCGCGATATCGCTGTGGGCTGTTTCTCCTGGCAACGCCCAGTTGCTCGTCGCACCGACGCTGCACATCAAGGCCGAGGCGGGCGGCGGCGGCGTCGCGCTGACGCTCGATGCGTGCGGCGGAAGGACCGACACAAGGATTCTCTCGGCGCTGGTGGAAAACAAGATTCCTGCCACCATTTTCGTCACCGGTATCTGGCTGAAGCACAACGCGCCCGCCGTCGAGATCATGCGGGCGCATCCCGAACTGTTTGAATTGGAAAACCATGGCGGCCGCCATGTCCCGGCTGTCGACACGCCGCAAAAGATCTACGGCATTCGCAGTGCCGGCAGCCCGCAGGCCGTGCTGGCCGAGGTCGAATCGGGTGCTGCCGCGCTTGCCGTGACCGGCGAACCGGCGCCGAAATGGTTTCGCGGCGCAACCGCCGAATACAGCCCATCGGCAATCGCGATGATACGCAAGCTTGGTTTCAAGATCGCCGGATTCTCAATCAACGGCGATGGCGGCTCATTGCTCGGTGCAAAAGAGACCGCCCGGCGCATTGCCGCGGCAAAGGACGGCGACGTCATCATCGCTCACATCAACCAGCCGACCCATGCGGCCGGCGAAGGCGTGGTGCAGGGACTTCTGGCGCTGAAGGCCAAGGGCCTCACCTTCGTGCGTCTCGACGATGCCGACGGCATCGGCGATGAAGGCACCACCGACTGATCAGCCGGGCGTGGCCTTGATCGTCACCTTGTTTGGATAGAACGCACCGTGATCGCGAATGTCTGACATCTCGTCGAACGGCCGCTCATAGGCCCACATCGCATCCTTGCCTGCATCGCCGGCGGGCAGCACGCTCCAATAGCTGGCATCGCCCTTATAGGGGCAATGGGTCGAGTGTTCGGTCTTGCCAAGCTGTTTGAAGTCGATGTCGCCGAACGGAATGTAGAAAACAGGCGGATAGGGAGGTTCGGTCAGCACCTTGACCTTGCTGGACGAGGCGATAACGACATCACCGGCGCGCACCGTCACGGTGCCCTTGTAAGGCTCGACCGTGATGACCTTGCCCGGATTGCTCTGAAAGCCGGGTGTCGGATTTGCGATCTGGTCCATATCGGATCTCCTTGCCTCTACCCCAAGATGTGTCTGGCAAGCGCGTTGCGCAAGACCTGCAAGCCACCGGCGGGCATCGCCCGCGGCTGGCAGTCTTGCGCTTTCCTCCGGTATCGCGCCTAAAATCAGGCGGCGGCCTGGAAAGCGTCCATCAGCCCGGCATAGGCGGCGGCAATCGCGGCCACCGGATTGGTGCTTTTCGAGGTGGTCTCGACCTTCAAAGCACCACCGTTGGTCGGCAAGGTGAGCAGCAGGAACTGGCGATTGCCGCCATCGCCGACCGATGCGGCGGCGACGTGCTGGGCTTCGCCCTCGTTCTCGACGCACATCTTGAACAAGAGCGTGCCGCCGACAGCTTCGAGGGCGCCGCCGACGACCTCGACGAATTCATCTTCGGAAACGGTTTTGGCGTCAGGCACCAGATCGGCCTGCGCGACATCGGCCGCCACCAGATCGGCCAGACTTTCGGCAAGCGTATTTTCGAGGGCTTTGTCGTCGAGCTGCGCGTCCATGCGAACCTCTTTCATTCGCCAATCGCGCCCCGCCGTTAATCAACGTTAACGCCGAGCATGGCCGGATTGTGGCGAATTCGGCCTCAATTGGCTCCATGCCCCGCTCCAGCCCGATCCTGGCTGGACAATCCGCCGGTTCGTCCCACAATGGCGAAAAAATAACGGGAGGAACAAGATGCTCGGGCTGATGCAGGAATGGCCGCTGCTTTGCCATAAGCTGATCGACAATGCCGAGCGGCAGCACGGCAGCCGCGAAATCGTGTCGCGTTCGATCGAGGGGCCGATCGTGCGCAGCACATATGCCAAAATCCATAATCGTGCCCTGAAGGTCGCCGAGCGGCTCGAGCGTGACGGTTTCGGGCTTGGCGACCGCATCGCGACCCTGGCCTGGAACACCGCGCGCCATATCGAGGCCTGGTACGGCATCATGGGTGTCGGCGCCATCTATCACACGCTCAACCCGCGGCTCTTTCCCGAGCAGATCACCTGGATCATGAACAATGCGGGGGACAAGGCGATCTTCGTCGACCTGACCTTCCTGCCGCTGCTTGAAAAGATCGCCGGCGCGGTCAAGTCGCTGGAGCAGGTTATCGTGCTCACCGACAAGGCGCATTTGCCCGAGACTGCGCTGCCCAATGTTGTTGCCTATGAAGAATGGCTTTCTGAAGCCGACGGCAACTTCGCCTGGAAGACATTCGACGAAAACACCGCCGCCGGCATGTGCTACACCTCGGGCACCACGGGCGATCCGAAAGGCGTGCTCTACAGCCATCGTTCGAATGTGCTGCATGCCATGATCGAAGCGATGCCCGACGCCATGGGCCTGTCGTCGCGCGATACCGTATTGCCGGTCGTGCCGATGTTTCACGCCAACGCCTGGGGCCTTGCCCAGAGCGCGCCGATGATTGGCGCCAAGCTGGTCATGCCCGGCTGCAAGATGGATGGCGCTTCGATCTACGAGCTGCTCGACACCGAGAAGGTGACCTTCAGCGCCGCCGTGCCGACGGTGTGGATGATGCTCCTCCAGCATCTGGAAGAAACCGGCAAGAAACTGCCCTATCTGCAGAAAGTCGTCATCGGAGGCGCGTCCTGTCCACGCGCGATCACGACGAAGTTCCAGGACAATTACGATGTCCAGGTCGTCCACGCCTGGGGCATGACCGAGATGTCGCCGCTCGGCACGCTGTGCACCCTGAAGCCGGACTATGCCGGGCTGAAGGGTGAGGCTCGCCTCGCCGTCCAGCAGAAGCAGGGCTTTACGCCGTTCGGCATCGAAATGAAGATAACGGATGACGACAATAACGAGCTGCCATGGGACGGCAAGACCTTCGGCCGACTCAAAGTCCGCGGGCCGGCCGTCGCGCGCGCTTATTATGGCGGCATCGGATCCGAACAGTTCGATGAAGACGGCTGGTTCGATACCGGTGATATCGCGCATATCGACCCCGGCGGCTACATGCAGATCACCGATCGCGCCAAGGACGTGATCAAGTCGGGCGGCGAATGGATCTCGACCATCGAGCTCGAGAACCTCGCTGTCGGCCATCCCGACGTGGCGGAGGCCGCCGCCATCGGCATTCCGCATTCCAAATGGGGCGAGCGGCCTTTGCTCGTGGTCGTGCGCAAGCCGGGCAGGGATCCGTCCAAGACCGACATCCTCGCTTTCATGGACGGCAAGGTGGCGAAGTGGTGGATGCCGGACGACGTCGCCTTTGTCGGCGAAATCCCGCACACCGCTGCCGGCAAGATCCAGAAGATTACCTTGCGCCAGCAGTTCCGGGATTATCACCTGCCGACGGATTGACCGGAGATGCGGCGTCTTTGCGCCTTCAAGCCGCCGCTGAAAGGCACTATGCCTGTGTTCGGGTTGGGGCAGCGCGGAAAACAATGACGGGAATTCCCGAGCGACAAACGTCGAGGGCTGCCGGTTGGTCGCGGCGTGCCGGTGCTTTTTCGGCGGTCCTGCTGCTGACGGTACTCATCGGCCATCGCTATGACCTCGTCGAGACGCCCGCATTCCTGTGGGTGCTTTGCATTGTCGCCCTGCTGGCGGCGTTTGCGCTTTTGTTCGCCGGGTTTGCCTTTGCGCGACTGTGGAATTTCGGCGATCGCGGCGGCCACGACCTGACCGTCGGCGCCTTGCTGGCGGTTCTGGTGCTCATCCCTTACGGCGTCGCGGCCTATTGGGTGGCCACCTATCCGCCGATACGCGACATCTCGACGGATCTGGACGACCCACCGGTGCTCGACATTTCCACCCGGACAAAGGTTATGAACGAGCTTTTGCCGCCGACACCCGGCGAGCAGCGCCTGCAAATCGAAGCTTATCCGCTTGTTACCGGACGCAGCTACACCTTGCCTTTCGATCGCGTTCTGGAGGCGGTCAAAACGGTGCTCGATCGGCGCGGCTGGCAGCTCACGGCGCCCTTTCCAGACGCAGCAGGGCAAAGCGACGTGACGGTCGATGCGCTGGCCAAGGGCTTGCTGCTTGGTCTTCCTGCCGATGTCGCCATCCGCGTGACCGACGACGGCGATGCGGTCATCGTCGATATGCGCTCGGCCTCGCGTTACGGCCGCTACGACCTTGGCGACAATGCGGCGCGCATCACCGATTTCCTTGCCGAACTCGACCAGGAAGTCGCCGGCCAGGTGGGCGTGGCGCCGGCGGAATGATATCCGAAGTGTGCTAGGTTGTCGGCGAATAGATGCCGTCGATAGCCGGCTCGCCGTCGGTGTGGACCAGACCGCGCGCCACCAGATCTTCCAGATGGGCAAGCACCGACAGGCCGGCCGCGCCATGCAGGCGCGGGTCGGTGTCTCGATAGATCGCCTCCACCATGTCCTTGATTGCCCGGTCGCCGCTGTTGATCCGCTCCAGAATTGCCCGTTCGCGCATTTTGCGATGCGTTTTCAATCCGCGCATGAAGCTGCGCGGCTCGGTCACCGGCCCACCATGACCGGGCAGCAGCAGCCGGTCGTCACGTTCGATCAGCCGATCGAGCGATGTCATGTACTCGGCCATCGCGCCATCCGGCGGTGCGACGATCGTGGTTGCCCACGCCATGACGTGATCGGCCGAGAAAAGGATGCCGGTTCCCTCCAGCGCGAAGGCCGCGTGATTGGCGGTATGGCCGGGCGTCAGCACCGTCCGGATCGCCCAGCCGTCACCGTCGATCATCATATCATCCGGCAGCGCGATGTCAGGAACGAAGTCGGTGTCGGCGCTGGCATCGAGCGGATTGACCTCGCCGGTGCGCAACGGCCGCGCCGGGCGATGCCGGCCTTCCGCCAGAACCGCCGCACCGGTGTGCTGCTTCAGCCGCGTCGCCAGCGGCGAATGGTCGCGATGCGTGTGGCTGACGAAGATATGGCTGACCGGCCTGGTCCCGATCGCTTCGAGCAGCGTTTGAAGATGTGCCTCGTCATCAGGACCCGGATCGATCACCGCCAGCGTCTCGCGCCCGACGATATAGCTGTTGGTTCCGTGAAAGGTGAACGGGCTTGGGTTCGGGGCCGTGACGCGTTGAATACCAGGCGCAACGATCACGCCCTTGCCATAGGACGGTTCGAAGCGTGTGTCGAATTTCAGCGCCATGCGAACGTCGCGACCTTTTTTGGGGCGAGGGCAAAACCGATTGCCGCATAGCACGGAAGCCAATATAGGAAAACGCAAGGCCGCGTTCGGCGGCAATCCGGAACGGGGAAGACCATGGCAATTGCAACGACGATGCGTCCGCTTATTTCTCTCGCTCTGCCTGAAAAGGGCGCGGCCCGGCTGGCAGGACAGCTTTTGCTGGCGATCGCCGGAACGCTGCTGCTGATCTTGTCTGCCAAGACCAAAGCCATGCTCGGACCGGTCGATATCTCGATGCAGACGCTCGCCGTCTTGCTGATCGCTGCCACCTTCGGCATGCGCCTCGGCGTCGCAACGCTGCTTCTCTACATGGCTGAGGGCGCGTTGGGCCTCCCGGTCTTCCAGAGCACGCCCGAAAAGGGCGTCGGCATCGCTTACATGCTCGGTTCGACCGGCGGTTATCTTGCCGGCTTCGTCGTCATGGCGGCGATCGTCGGCTGGGCTGCCGACCGTGGCTGGGATCGCCATCCTATCAAGCTCTTCAATGCCATGCTGGTGGCCGAGATCGTCATGATGGCAATGGGCTTTGCCTGGCTGGCGCTGTTGATCGGCCCGGAAAAGTCGTGGCAGTTCGGGGTGGTGCCCTTTATCGTCGGTGATCTGATCAAGGTTGCGCTGGCCGCGAGCTTGGTGCCGGCTGTCTGGTCCCTGTTGAAGCGTTCGTGAAGCCGGTCGAGCGGTGATAACCTGTTCTGCGCGACAGTGATTTTTCGCCGTAGTTGGTATGGCCGTGCAGGATCTTTGTCGCTGGCGGCAGGCTTGTGCGCGACGCCATCCGTCACATTAGCTTCAAGTCGACGGACTAAGTACCAGAACCAACGGGCGATTCGTCAGCCAGCGTAACCAAGCACCTACGCATGGAAATAAATTGCTCGACATAGCATCTCAGCCAGCTGAAAAAGAAAGCGGCTCGATGATTATTTAGGCACAGCTAAATTTCTGGACAATGTGTAGGAAATTCTTAACCCAACCGCCTTGACTTTAGTGGTTTGGTTGCTTGCTGGTATCCACACACTGTCGTAACCGTTGACCTGAGATCATGCCGCCGACTGCCGAAGGAAGACACGTGAGTAGCGCGGAAAAAACAACGACCAACGCGACCGCCCTGTCGCCAGAGTCGGCCGCCGCGCCGGCAACCCGCTGGTACGCGGCCAGCGTCTTTCCCGGAAAGGAGCATGTCGCCGAACGGCATCTCCGGGTCCAGGGATTCGAGCCGTTTGTGCCTCGCTGCGAGAAAACCGTGCGTCATGCCAGGCGGCTCGAAACACGGTCCGCAGCTTATTTCCCGGGCTATATGTTCATCGCCCTTGACCTCGGACTGCAACGTTGGCGTTCAGTCAATGGAACCTTCGGTGTGCGTTCCCTCGTCACGCAAGGCGACCGGCCTTTGCCGGTCCCCTCGGGTTTGGTAGAGCGTTTCATTGCATTGACCAGAAAGGACGGGCTGCTTGATTTCAGTGGAGGCCTCGCAGCCGGTGCCTCGGTCCGAATCCTTTCGGGCCCCCTCGCGGAACAGATCGGTCGCCTTGACCGGCTCGATCCAGCCGGAAGAGCCCGGGTTCTGGTGGCCATCATGAATGGCGAAATCCCTGTCGACTTGGATGCCAGGGATCTCGTAGCAATCGCGTAGCCGCAAACATGAAGGCGGCGTCGTGATGTAAACTGTTATAGGATGCGCTCTCGGGTTTTCACCCGGGAATGCGGTAGCCGTCGTTAATGGGAATACGCGCTGTGTGGCGAAGTTGCCTCATCGGCGCTGATTGAGAGTACGCAATATGCGAATAACAATGATTGGTGCCGGCTATGTAGGGCTCGTCTCGGGCGCCTGTTTCGCCGATTTTGGCCATCAGGTCTGCTGCGTCGATCGTGATGCGGAAAAGCTTGCCATGCTCAAACTTGGCAAGATACCGATCTATGAGCCAGGGCTCGACGACCTCGTCACCACGAACACCGCGCAAGGTCGCTTGCGTTTCGACGACAATCTCGCGGATGCCGTTTCTCAATCGGATGTCGTCTTCATAGCCGTCGGCACGCCGTCACGGCGTGGCGATGGGCACGCCGATCTGTCCTTCGTTTACGATGCGGCCGCCGAAGTTGGCCGGGCGCTCAAAGGATTTACGGTCGTGGTGACGAAATCGACCGTCCCTGTCGGTACCGGCGATGAGGTGGAACGGATCATCCGCGAGCAAAATCCCACAGCCGATTTTGCGGTGGTCTCCAATCCGGAATTTCTTCGCGAAGGGTCGGCGATCGAGGACTTCAAGCGGCCCGACCGCATCATTGTCGGCACCGATGCCGAACGGGCCACAGCCGTCATGGGCGAGATCTATCGCCCGCTCTCGCTGAATGCCGCGCCAATATTCTGTACGAGCCGGCGTACGGCGGAGCTCACCAAATATGCCGGCAACGCATTTCTGGCCATGAAGATCACCTTCATCAACGAAATAGCCGACCTCTGCGAGCGGTTGGGAGCCGATGTGCAGGACGTCGCGCGCGGCATCGGCATGGACAATCGCATCGGCGCAAAGTTTCTTCACGCGGGCCCGGGCTATGGCGGCTCCTGTTTCCCGAAAGATACGCTGGCGCTGGTCAAGACCGCGCAGGACGCGGCAAGCCCGGTGCGGCTTATTGAAACGACGGTCTCGATAAACGACCAGCGCAAACGGGCGATGGCGCGCAAGGTGGTCGAGGCCTGCGGCGGCTCGGTTCGTGGCAAGACCATCGGTATCCTCGGCCTTACGTTCAAGCCGAACACCGACGATATGCGCGATGCCCCGTCATTGGCTATCATTCAGGCACTCAAGGATGCGGGCGCTTCGGTCAAAGCGTATGATCCCGTAGGCATGGAGCAGGCGCGCAAGATGATCGAAGGCATTGCGTTCGGGGATAGCGCCTACGCGGTAGCCGACGGCTCGCATGCGATCGTCATCGTCACCGAGTGGAATGCGTTTCGGTCGTTGGATCTGAAGCGGCTCCGTTCACTCATGGCGACGCCGGTGATGGTTGATCTGCGAAACGTCTACCGCGGCGAGGACGTCATTAGGGAAGGCATAGCCTATTCGAGCGTCGGCCGAGAGCGGCATCCTGTCCAGTAAACGTCCAGGTTTTCATGGGGCCCGTTCGCGGGATTCAAATTGATCGCCACCACCGTCCATTTACCCAACAAACGGCATCTCCTGCTCCGGATGCGCTTTCAGCTGCTTGGCGGATTGACATTCGCGATTCTGCTGCCCGCGCTGATCCGTATGTCGGTCGATCAAGACGTTATCCTATATTCAAACTTACAGGTTACGATTATTGCGGCGTTCATTGCGCACACCACTGGCTACTTCTTTTACAAACGCATCGGCAATTTCCCAGGCGTGGCCGCCGCCGGTTACATCCTGCCAACCTTCGCCCTGACTTACGGCCTAGTGTTCGCGACGATCTTCTTCTTCAGGTTCGACTACAGCCGGTTCCAGGCCGCGGCGAGCTTCATTCAATCGACATTGTGGTATTTTGGTTTGAGCTTGGCCACGCGGCGGCTCGATGCACACCGGCTGGCGATAATTCCTGGCGGAGACGTCGACAGGCTGGAGAGCATACCGGGCGTTAACTGGCACAGGGTTCTTTCGGCCGACACGGTCGTCCAGCATGCGACCGGCGTGGTGGCCGATCTTCGAGCTGACCTTTCAGATGAGTGGGAGCGGTATATTGCCGACCGCGCGCTTTCGGGAACACCGGTCTATCACGTCAAACAGATCAGCGAGTCGCTCACAGGCAGGGTAGAGATCGAGCATCTTTCTGAAAACACTCTAGGCTCCTTGAATCCAAACCAAGCTTACCTAAAAATAAAGCAGGCGATAGACTTGGCCGCTGCGTTATTTGTGCTTGTTGTTTTCTCGCCATTGCTGTTGTTCGTGGCGATTGCCGTAAAGATCGATTCGCCTGGACCGGCGCTATTCAAACAGAAGCGAATGGGCTACAGAGGGCATCCCTACGAGGTCTACAAGTTTCGAACGATGAAGCTCAGCGACGCGGCTGTCGACGAGAAGGAAGCGGCCATCACGAAGGCCGGCGACACACGCATCACCCGTTTGGGGCAGCTCTTGAGAAAATCCAGGATCGACGAATTACCGCAGGCCTTGAACATCCTGCGTGGCGAGATGAGCTGGATCGGACCGCGGCCGGAAGCACTCGTGCTCTCGAAATGGTACGAGGCGGAACTGCCATTCTATCGCTATCGGCATATCGTACGGCCTGGCATTACCGGATGGGCGCAAGTCAATCAGGGCCATGTTGCGGCTGTGGACGACGTCCTGGAAAAGCTTCACTACGACTTCTACTACATCAAGAATTTCTCCCCTTGGCTCGACGTGCTGATTGTGTTTCGTACCATCCGAACCATGCTGACGGGATTTGGTGCCCGATAAACTGGAAGGGGTTGGTCCGACTCGGTACAACGAAATCGGACGCATAAAGCTGAGGATGGCTCGACGTCTTGGAACGAGACGCAGGAGCGATGTCCGTCCAAAGGCGTACAAGTACCTCCCTGGACAATGAACTGACCACTCATGAACTCAAAGCAAGGACATTCTCTGTGAACCCCATCGCCAAGCTGATCGCCGGAGGTCCCGGCAGGAAGTCTCGTTTGCATAGCGAGAGCGGGCAACTAATGCCCCTAAAAGAACTACGCCACCTGCCACGAGTAGCTCTGGAATTTAGCCGGTCACGTATATTCGGCGTTCGTCCACCTGTGCCATGGTGGCCAGTTGCGGTGATACCGATAATTGAAGATTTCCTTGCTGCGAAGCCGAGGGATGTCATCGAGTTTGGTTCTGGAAGTTCAACAGTCTGGCTGGCCAAGCGGGCGCTCACAGTCAACTCCGTAGAAGACAACGAGACATGGACAGAGGCCACAAGAAAAAGACTCAGAGAATATTCTCTGTCTAATGCAACGGTTCGACATGCGGAGGATAAAAATTATTATGATCTTGGCTGGGCATCAGGACGTTCCTTCGATTTGGCTATCGTCGATGGTAGTTGGCGGTGGCGTTGTATTGAATCGGTGATCCCTCTTATGAAGAAAGACTCGTTAATTTATCTCGACAATAGCGACGCGGACAAAGATCGTCGTCATTATACCTCGCCGGGAATGTCGAGAGAAGCGCAGAAGCTTCTCGTCGGATATTCCAATGCGCATCACAGTTCCAAAATAGAATCAATTCATAGCCTTATCAGCGGAGAACTTCATTCTGGAGAGGGAATGTTATTGTGGATCGGTTCGTGACGAGCAGGTGGACATTATTGTGACTTTCCACAGGTATAAAACGCGTTTGAATGGAACCGTAGTAATTCTTGAAAGCGATAAAAAGTGATTCCCATTTGGAATTGGAATGCAGCTCGTCTAAATTTTTTTAGATCGGATTTGACCTGCGGCCGAGAAACGAGAATAGAACCAGCACTACTGGCTCGCGGTGGCCGAATCATAGTCGGGAAGAATTGTGCTATTAGATTTGGTTGCGTCTTAATGCCCGCTGGTGGTCTGATCCAAATCGGCGACAGCTCTACGATCAATCACTACAGCATCTTACATGGGCAGAATATGCTTACGATCGGCAGGAACTGTCTGATTGCTCCTCGTGTATCTATCTTTGCCTCAAATCACCAATATCGAGACAGGAACGTGGACATTCGCAACCAGGGGACATTTAGCAAAGGAGGAATAAAGATTGCAGATGACGTCTGGATCGGCACTGGCGCGATAATCCTGGATGGTGTGCAGATCGGAGAGGGGTGTGTGGTGGGTGCAGGGAGCGTAGTGACGAAGAGCCTTCCTGATTATGCAATAGTTGCGGGCAATCCGGCCACAATCATCGCTCGGCGTTAGCATGGCGCCAGTCTCCGCCAGCCGCTCGTTTGTCGAAAGCTTTGGATCGTCGCTCGTCACGCTGGTCGCAGGTCTTGGCACTGGGATCATAGCGGCACGAGTTTTAGGGCCAAGCGAACGGGGGGTATTGGCACAAGTATTCTTCTGGGCACAGTTTCTTGCGCCCCTCGGTGCAATTTCTATCGCCGATGCAATCGTAATTCACGCACGGCGAGGTCACGATGTCAATGCGTTAGTGCAGCAGGCATACATCCTAATGGCCAAAATGCTTTGTCTTATTCTACCTGTAGGGGGCGTCATCATTTTGGCAGCTATGCGTGGTAGTGCGACGCCAGTCGTTATTTCCTCTCTAATCTTTTGGGTCGTCCAGGCCTGCGTTATGAGCTTCGATCAAGTAACTACGGGGAGTCTCAAAAATGCGCTTCGGTTCCGAGTTCTCTCGATAACGAGCGCGTTGATTCCTCTCATGTATATAATTTCTCTTCTAATAATGCTCGTATTCAGTCGTAGCTATTTGGTTTTTGTTGTAGCTCAGGCTGCGGCGTTGTTGTTAACCGTTCTTATAAGATTCAAGTTCTCACAATTTGGCGGATGGTCCACCTCTGTCGGAGGGAATAATGTACAACTTCTCGCAACCGCACTTAATATTCATCGGACGACCGTTGTTCATCTGCTTTCTTCTCAGATAGACAGACTACTTGTCGTCCAGACGCTTTCCAACTCTGAAATAGGACTTTATTTTGTTGCGGTATCCCTTGCTGGTCCGCTCCAAGGTTTCATTGGCGTCGCAGTAAGCCAAATTGCACTCTCCAAGTTTGTTCATGTAACTGGAGCGGCGCGAGAACTAATGGTAGAGAGGCTACTTCGTCTTTCTTGGATGGTTTCCTTGATCGGTGCGGTAGCTGTGGTGACGATAGCGCCAATTGTTGCGCCCCTGCTTTTTGGAAAAGCCTTTTCGATCTCAGGTTATGTCGCCGCGGGTTTAACTGCCGCGACCGCAACGGTACCCGTCCGACTTGTTGCTCGGGAAGCCTCGAAGAGTATGAACGATAATGGATCGCCGTTCCGTGCGGAACTAGGCTTCCTCCTTGGGTTCGGAGCGGCGTTCATACCGGCCTTCTTTGTTGGCGTGCCGTACCCAGTAATAGCTGGATTGGCATCTGGTAATATTCTATCAACCTATTTGATACTCCGTGCGTTAGCTGTGCACATGCCGACGATATCGTTGCGACGTTGGATTATCCCCAGGTGGTCGACGTTCTCTGAACTATTCATGATTGTTCGGAATGCGAGGAGCGGTTGAATTGCCAGGTGACCTCGTCGTCCATGTCCCAGATCAAACAAGTCCAGGAAATCCATGCCTCAACCAAAAGCTATCGTCGTCCAGCTTGGCGCACGGAGACAATATGCAGTGCCCTATGCCCTTGCCCGCACGCAGAGCTTGGAAATGCTCTACACAGATTTCTGTATGGGTGTGGGCTTAGGTCGCTTTGCCCCGCTATTGCAACTAGTCCCCTTCTTTAGGAGAACCGATCTTTCGCGCCGACATATCGATCCACCGGTGCGGGAGCTGACCAGGACTTTTCCAAGGTGGATGATAGATATGCAAATTGCGTTGCGTGTGTTTAGTGACCAAGAGGCGCGGCTTCGAGCAGTGGATAGAGCGCATGAGGCTGCTGGGCGGAGCATGGTAAAGGCGGGTTTTGGTAAAGCGACGCACATCGTTTCGATGTTTGGCGAGGGGCGAAAGTTTTTGGTGGAGGCGCGCAACAGAGGGTTAACCGTCGCAACCGATATGAATATTGCGCTATCTACGGAGGCGATAGTGCAGAACGAGCAACGGAAGTTCCCTGACTGGGAGCAGAAACCGCTGTACTTCGGGGAAACCGGCCATAACGCAAGAAGTGTTCGTAGAGCCAGCGACATTATATTGGGGTCAACGGATATATTTTTGTGCCCGTCAGAGTTTGTGAAAAATGACTTAATCGAGAATTTTGGCGTGGCTGAAAAACGAACCCGGCTTGTCCCTTACAGTGTTCATCCGAGATGGTTTAACGTACAGAACGTGCCAGAGCTCGGACGCATTCTATTCGTCGGTAACGCCGACCTGAGAAAGGGCATCCATATATTAGCAGACGCTGCGACTCTTCTGCGTTCCAGGGGCAAAAAATATTCCTTTATAGTTGCAGGGACCGTAAGCGATTCTGTGCGGGGGCGCGACGAAACTAGGCATCTCACGTTTATTGGCAAATGCGGTTCGGACCGACTTATTAAGGAATATTCTCGAGCGGACGTTTTTGTGCTACCTTCCCTCGCTGAAGGATCGGCAGGTGTCACTTATGAGGCACTCGGGGCGGGTCTGCCAGTTGTTACAACGTTCGAGTCGGGATCGATTGTACGGCACGGTCATGAGGGCTTCGTTGTCCCCGCAGGAAATGCCGAAGGACTTGCTGACATGGTCGAGGCGTTGGTTGAAGACCGAGCGATGCGTAGCCGCATGGCTGCTGCAGCGAGGGCTCGTGCCCAGAGTTTTGATTGGGGCGACTTTTCGATCCGTCTCAATAACGCCCTCTTTGGGCGGGGCTGACTTGTCGTAAAGAA
Organism: Mesorhizobium sp. M0601; assembly: GCF_040320845.1. Classification (NCBI taxonomy): domain Bacteria; kingdom Pseudomonadati; phylum Pseudomonadota; class Alphaproteobacteria; order Hyphomicrobiales; family Phyllobacteriaceae; genus Mesorhizobium; species Mesorhizobium sp. M0601. The sequence continues at coordinate 8,055 of NZ_JAMYQK010000060.1, read as the reverse complement.
GCCTTTGCGTCTAGTGCCTGTCGGTTCCGATGAGGTTCAATTGCTCAGCGGATGAGTTTCGGATTTGTCATGATTGTGGTATTCTGCATTGCTGCTATCGTCTTGGTCCTCCGTAATTTCAATGGAGGGCAGGGGGTATTCGAACTGCCAAATTTATACGGCTTGATGGCCCTGGTATACTTCCTTCCGCAAATTGTTGTACAGCTGCCGAATGGATCGGAACCTGAGGCGGGCTTCGACGCATATTTAGCTATGGCAACTGCTTGCCTGATAGCAACGTATTTTGGCTGGCATCTTGCGATGAGGGAGTCTCTGTCGCGAAGAAATGATGGAGTGTATACTCGCTCTGGGTACTTCCGAGGCGCTGCTGCCTCAACCGCCATAGCTCTGGTGTGTAATTTAGTTCTTGAGTTTCTGCGGCCAAGCATGGACGGCATCCAACAGTGGTACGGTCCTATTGTGATTGTTGCGTTTTTTGCTCAACTTAGAATCGTTTCTTTCGCGTTCTCCTTGGCACTGTTCTTTCGCGAGAGAACAATGTTTACTACGACCAATTTTGTATTGAACCTATGTATGGTGCTTCCTTCTGTGCTCCTTTACGCGCGTCGAACTGATCTAGTCGGTGCGGCTTTTGCGTATGTAGTTGTTCGGTGGTTCGTTAAGCGGCGGATTCCGCCACTGCATATCACAATTCCGCTTTTTATAAGCATTTTTGTGGTAACGTTTGCAATCACGGAGATCAGGACCTATCAATATCTACATTACGTCGCAACCGGGGAACGTCTTTCGATCTTGAGTCCACAGCTGCTTACCTCAATTGATTTTTCGGCCTCTGCGAGCAATGGTCTTTCGACCAGTAGCGATATTCGAAACGGAATGAGATCGATAGCCGCAGTTCAGAGTACCGGTAGTTATTCCTTTGGTGCCGCGTTATGGAACCGGGTTGTGTTTCAATACGTCCCAGCGACGGTGTTTGGCCCCTCTGTAAAAGAGTCATTTATGTTTGACATTCGGAGTCTGGACGAGTTGGCGTCGGAGTATTCCGACTATTATTGGCAGACTGGAACCACTCCCACCGGCTTCGCGACTGCATTCCAGGATTTTTGGTATGCTGGCTCCTTGTATTTTGTCCTAATGGCGTATTTAACGGGGCGAACTTTCAAACGCGCTTTGTCGGGGGACATCTTTAGTCAGGTCCTATACGTCCCATTAGTGGCGATGGCGCTTGTGTCACTCACCCACTCTATTAGTTATTTCTTTGTGAGCTATCCATTTTTTTGGGTGAGCATGGCGGGCGTTAAGCGTTTATTTCGGCGGCGCGGCCTCGGCGATGGCAATCGTCCGTTGTGCAACTCTCCTACTTCGTACAACTCTCCTACTTCGCGAGCTCGGTTGCCGGATTCACCTTCTACCGGAACGCATATTCAGTCCGTCGGATGGCGTCCATCTGCCCGGCCCATATCGCGCCGAGTGCCATAGCAGCATGTCTGGATAGGTTTGGGATCTAAGAAGCTGAAGGTTTGGTTTAGGGGATCTCGCCGGAGGTTTTGGCCGCCGTGCGATGTTTCAGAACCGGTGGGCGTCCTGAATCGCGGCGGAACCCGTCCGGAACAGCGTCATCCCTTACAGGCCCTAAGCAATGGCAAAGAGCGCCCGCCGCTGGGATCCCACCTATCATGCGGCAGCCGCGAGCCATTGATGCGTCGCACGCCACCCCTATTGCTGCGTGCCCAAGCTCAGATCATGGCGGGGCGGCCAATTGGCCCGCAGCAAATGAAGGCCGGTGTTAGGGTACATTGTCAGAAGCTGCCTAGGATAGGCGATGAGGCCAACGAGAAAGTCCGCCCTGGACTGATACGTAGCAAGGGGGTCACAGACCACACGACGCTCGATGGAAACACACCAAAGCGAGGAGTTCATAACTTCAGCGGCGAAGCCCGGCTTTCATTGGTTCCTTGACGTCAAAGGGCACCTGTGGAGTGGTTTTGGATGAGAGAAAGGATTAGTTTACTCGCGTGACAAAGCGCTATCGCCCGGTGCTCGGAGGATGACAGGAGGGGAGCGAGAGTGCGACTCGACGTGGCGCGAACGTAGAAGACAAGAACATTTTCGAGACGCTTGTCCAAGCCTGCCGAGCATCGTTTCGAAATCAGCTCGGACGGTGCGCTGTCTATCTGCGCCATGGGAATGTGCGATCCCCTTCAATTATAGTAGGGCAGAGGGAACGCGGGCTACCTTCATCGCCAAGGCTGAAATACCCCTCGCGAATCGGGCCTTCGTTCTCAGCATATTTAAAGTGTCCACATATATTCCTTGGAAAAATAGTTCTGGAACGATAGCAACTATATGTGGTGTAGAACGGGGCAGATGAGCTAAATCTCTGCGAAACTAAGGATGTAGTATGCTGGTACCTTTTGCTATTCATAGAATAAGGACGCTGTGCTGGACGACTTTCTATCGCCTTACATATCGACTGTTTTTTGCAAGTATGGGGCCCGGTTGCGTGTTTGAGGGCTGGATCGACATGCCTCAGCGTTCCGGAAAGATTTATCTAGGGTCAAGGGTACGGATCTGTAGGCTTGTAGAGATGTCTGTTCCTCAAGGGGGGGTGCTTAGAATCGGGCATGGAACTCTCCTAAGCAGGGGCGTGCTGCTTAGTGTTCATGGTGAGACAGTGATTGGAAACAACGTAATGATTGCTGAATACTCGTTCCTTCACGACAACGACCATCAGTTCTCTGACATCGATCAGCCGATCGTATCGCAGGGTATGATTGCTGGAAAAATAACCGTGGGAGATGGATCGTGGATTGGAGCCAATAGCATTGTTCTACGAGGAGCCGTGATAGGCCATGATTCGATTGTTGGTGCTGGAAGTGTCGTCAAGAAAGCCCACGACCCAGGTTCTATCATTGTGGGAGTACCCGGGAAGGCTATCAGGCGAAGGTGGTAACGATAGCTTGCTCGTCCGACCATAACGACCGCTGACAGAGTATAGCCCATGCGAGTGACGTTCATTGTTGATAATCTTGGACCATATCATATTGCCCGGCTCTTTGAACTTTCAAAGTATTGTGATCTATACGTGATTGAACTCTTCGCATCCAGCTCGGAGTACGCTTGGAAGCCTGCGGCGCAAGTACCGTTTCGCTGTAGCACCGTATCACAATCGCACGGCCACTCCCCTTCGATCTCTTCCAAATTATTGACATTGCTCTCTGACGCCAGACCTGATGTCGTCTTCATACCTGGATGGAGTTCACCATTGTCGATCCACGGATTGATTTGGTGTAGGCGGAATTTGACGCCCGCAGTCGTTCTCTCTGATAGTCAGGAATCGGATTTTCCGAGGAATCGTTTGAAGGAATATTTGAAGAAGATAATAATCAGAAACTTCTCCGGAGCCCTTGTTGCAGGTGGCCCTCATGAGCGATATCTGAACCGGCTAGGTATGTCATCTGATTATATTAGAAGAGGCTATGACGTTGTCGACAACAAGTACTTCGACGGCGGCGCCGTAAATGCCAGAGAGCATGCTTCCGAGCTGAGATCTGCGCTCGGTTTGCCCGATAAATACTTCATGACATGTTCAAGGTTCGTTGAGAAGAAAAATTTGTCGTTTCTTATTGATGAATATAGCGCATATTCGCGCGAGATGGATGAAAAACATCCTCTCCGAGTTCCCTGGGACCTTGTGATCGTCGGGGATGGCGAGCTCAGGAATAAACTTGTTAACAAAATCTCTGAGTATGGATTGAGAGACAGAGTACACCTCCTTGGCTTCCGCCAATATGAGGCCCTGCCAGCCATCTACGGTTTATCGAAGACATTTATACTGGCAAGTTTGGTGGAACAGTGGGGTTTGGTGGTGAATGAGGCGATGGCGTCTGGCCTCCCTGTGCTTGTTTCGCGACGGTGCGGGTGTGCGGAGGACCTCGTGGTAGAGGGGGAAAACGGGTGGATATTTGATCCTACCATTGTTGGAAGTCTGGCGGGGCGACTAGTCGCGCAGACACTCCTGAATGACGACATGCTAAACCGGATGGGTGAGCGCTCTCGCACAAGAATTGAGGCCCATTCACTGTCTACATTCGCAGCAAGTGCCCTGGAAGTGTCGGAAGCGTGCTTAAATCGAACCCGCAGCGGCGCGACCCTTCTTGATTGTGTGGTATTGCCGGCCCTTAGGAAAGTGAGAGAGCGACCATGAAACTCAGCTTAGTTTCATCATCCATGTCGCGTGAGGCCGGCGGACTGTTTTCTGCTATTCGCCAGCTGGCGCAGCACTTACGTATGGCGAATGTGATGCCTGAGGTGTTCGCCGGGCGGGACTCGTTCTCGGATGAAGATCTACCAGCTTGGGGCGATGTACCTGTCTGCATTCATCGGGTGGTGGGACCAGCCGCGTTTGGCTACCAGCCCGCTCTCTTGCGATCCCTCCGACTGTCTGCACCGGATATTTTGCATTTGCACGGACTATGGATGTACCCGTCTTTGGCAGCTCTGAGTCGCTCGACCGGTCGTCTGCCGCGAGTGGTTTCGCCGCACGGCATGTTAGATCCATGGGCGCTGCGCAACTCGGGGTGGAAGAAGCGACTTGCGTCGAAGCTGTATGAAGAGAACAACCTTCGCGGCGCTGCTTGCGTGCACGCTCTCTGTCAGGCTGAACTCCGTGCGATTAGAGAGTACGGCGTGACCGCCCCAATTGCTGTCGTGCCAAACGGAGTTGACCTCTCTATCGCGGAGGGGCAGCATCCTGCCCCAAAGTGGCGTGGTGCTGTGCCTCAGGGCGCAAGAATCCTGCTGTTTCTGGGTCGCATTCACCCGAAGAAGGGGCTCTTGCAGTTGTTGGATGCGATCGGTGGGCTTTCGCGCAATCGAGAGTTCGCGCACTGGCACTTAGTGGTTGCGGGCTGGGACCAGGGTGGCCACCTAGCGCAAGTCAAAGCCAGGGCAGAGATGTTGAACCTCGGAAACCGAGTTCACTTTGTTGGTCCACAATTCGGGTCTGATAAGGCGGCTACATTCGCTGCTTCTGACGCATTTATATTACCCTCGCATTCCGAAGGGTTACCTATGGCTATTCTTGAGGCGTGGGCGTTCTGCTTGCCAGTTCTTATGACAGCCGAGTGCAACATAGATGAAGGTTTTGCTGCCGACGCTGCGCTTCGAGTGGGTATGGATCCGACATCGATCGCTTGTGGGCTCGAGGCGCTTGCAAACCTTACGCCCGCGGAGCGCAAGAGGATCGGTCAAAACGGAAGAGGGCTGGTTGAGAGGCAGTTTAGCTGGGGAAAGATTGCTGGAGACATGCGCTCCCTCTACGAATGGGTTCTTTCGGGACATAATTCCCCTAGCTTCGTCGATCGGTTGGCCAAGTAGGATGACAAACATTGAGATAAACCGCGCCGCAAAAAAGTGGTCACTTTCGGAGCTTATGGGCCGCGCAATGTGGGCGGTGATGCGTCCGTTGTTCAGGCTCAGCCCCCGGCCGCTCTGGGGATGGCGAAGATGGCTTCTGCGATTGTTTGGTGCCAAAATAGGGAGAGCTGTTCACATTTATCCCACAGTGATGATTACAATCCCTTGGAATCTCACCATAGGAGACTTTAGTGCTGTTGGAGACCGGGCAATCCTCTACGCTCTCGGCCCAATTACGCTTGGCCAGCGTGTTACCGTGTCGCAGGGTGCACATCTCTGTGCCGGGACACACGATTGGCGGAGCTCAAGTCGACCTCTTTTGAAGCTACCTATTACGGTCGAGGACGACGTATGGATATGCGCTGACAGCTTCATAGGCCCCAATGTGTGTGTCGGCGCCGACGCAATCGTCGGCGCACGCGCAGTGGTTATGAAGAATGTCGACAAAGGCACCACCGTAGTCGGGAATCCAGCGCGCCGAATCGAAAGGAAATTAAATTGAAAGAAGTTGGAGAAGATAGTGGGTACAGATACACAGATCACGCAACAAATTGCTCGCATCCATATTTGTTACCATCTGTGATTAATGAGCTAGATTCTATCAAGTTTGACATACTTGCGTTTGGCAACGTACCAAAGTTATTCGATCTTGGGTGTGGAAACGGAAGCGTAGGAAACGTACTCAATTCGTTGGGCTGGGAAGTTACAGGAGTAGATACTTCAACCGATGGTATAGAGCAGGCTCAACGAAATCATCCGAACCTTGCGTTATTTGAAGGATCGGCGTACGATGATTTGGCAGATCGATACGGCAGATTTCCAGCCGTTATCAGCTTGGAAGTGGTTGAGCATATCTATGCCCCCCGATTATATGCGAAAACACTATTTAATCTTGTCGATTCGGGGGGGACGGCAATCGTATCAACCCCTTACCATGGCTACTGGAAGAATCTAGCCCTGGCGACCACGGGGGCATTAGATAAACATTTTACCGCGCTATGGGAACACGGCCACATTAAATTCTGGTCTATCACAACTCTTACCAAATTGCTTTCGGACGCTGGCTTCGATAATATTCGTTTCAACAGGGTTGGGCGAATACCGGCTCTTGCAAAGTCAATGATTGCGATTGCACGGAAGCCATGAGCCTAGCCGTTATCATACTTACGTTTAACGAAGAGCAGCATATCGAGCGTGCCTTAGACTCCGTAAAGGATTTTGCGGGCAGCGTACTTGTGGTTGACTGCGGCTCATCGGATAATACTGTCAATTTGGCGAAAGCTTGCGGCGCCGAAGTCAAATCCAATCCTTGGATCAATTATGCGACGCAGTTTAATTGGGCGCTCACCCATGTCCCTTCTGGTACCACATGGGTGCTACGACTGGATGCAGATGAGGTGGTTACCTCCGAACTGGCCTGCGAGATAAAGGCGCGGCTTTCATCACTGGGGAGCCAGTCTGTCGGAATATTTGTATCACGTCGAATGAAATTTCTTGGACGTCCCATCCGGTACGGCGGTTTATTTCCAATTCGCGTATTGCGTCTGTTTCGTCTTGGCTACGGCCATTGTGAAAATCGTTGGATGGACGAACATATAATCGTCACTGGAAAAACGGTAGCATTCAATGGGGAGATTATTGATGATAACCTTAACTCGCTCACTTGGTGGACTCAGAAGCACAATTCATATGCGAGTCGAGAAGTTATAGATTTACTGAACCTAGAATATGGATTTACCTCGCAAGAAACGGTAGCTGAACTAAAGAGTGGCCAACAAGCCGCAGTAAAGCGTTGGCTTAAAGAGAGGGTCTACGTTTATCTTCCGCGCGGTTTTCGAGCATGCGTATACTTTTTGTATCGATATGTTCTTCGTTGCGGTTTTCTCGATGGTCGGGAAGGTGCCATATTTCATCTACTGCAGGGATTTTGGTATCGCTTTCTAGTTGACGCAAAGCTGTACGAAGTAAAGGAATATATGCGTCGGACCGGGACTGGACCTGTCGTCGCTATAAAAGCTATCTTGCATATCGACGTCGACGAAGACTGATTCATTGTGCTCCTCCTTTTTAAAGTGGCGGAAAACAGCGATTCCTGGTTATCGTCGTGGATGCGACGCGGAGTATTGCGCGCCAGTTCGGCCTTGATCCGTTCGTCTTCGAGGTCGCTGGCGCGGATCTGGTAGGGCGCGCCGCGCATGACCTGCTCGGCGGTAAGAGGCCATCCCTGATGAACCGGCGGATTTTGACGTGCGACCCGCCGAGCTTCGCGGCCGCATCCGACATAGTGAGCCACTCGCCATTTTTGTCGGACGGTCGGACGAGCGATAGCCGCTGATTTTGTCTTGATCGCGGCCGTTCCCCACAACATCCACGCCGCCTCACCGACAACGGTATCCAGTTCACGACGCCCGGCGCCGGCGGTTCGGCCGTGCCATTGATCAAGAGGGCCATCGCAAACGGCGAACGCTTCTGGGGCCATGCCTTCGAATACGCCTGTGACCTGCCACGGGTAATTTCCTCCATCTGAGATTAGAGTCCGGCCTCGATTGAAGGTAAGCGCCAAGCTGACCCCATCTGGCGCGGCTTGAGGTGATGAGCGAGACATACTGACACTGAAGCAAGGAGCCGAGGAGCTTG
>NZ_JAMYQK010000059.1:0-24495 GCF_040320845.1 Mesorhizobium sp. M0601 | reverse complement strand
AATGCGCAAGCTTCTCACCATTCTCAACGCTATCGTCCGGGATCAAAAACCGTGGCAAACAGCTTGACAGCCAAGACAGTCGCTCTCCCCGTATAGTGACGGGGAGAAGGGGTTGACCGCAATTTAGGCGCCTTTTCCGCAACGTTCGTGACTGGCGAAAGCTCCAGTGCAGGCGTTTTTCTCCCCGTCACTATACGGGGAGAAATGCCCGGCAGGGCAATGAGGGGCAGCGCAAACCTGAAGCGATTGCCTTGCAACATTCAGTCCCGCGAGTTGCACCGAACCATCCCGGCGCTATCTATTGGCCATGCCGCCCTTGCGGTTGACTTGGCAACAACCTTCCGATTTACACCGGACCACAAATTCCGGACAGCGCGGACCGTTTTCCCATGCTCGAAAAGACCTACGACGCGAAAGCCGTCGAGCCGAAGATTGCCAGGATCTGGGAAGAGGCCGACGCGTTTCGGGCCGGTGCCGGGGCCGAGGAGGGGGCTGAAGCCTTCACCATCGTCATCCCGCCGCCGAATGTCACCGGCTCGCTGCATATGGGTCATGCGCTCAACAACACGCTGCAGGACATTCTGGTGCGCTTCGAGCGCATGCGCGGCAAGAACGTTCTTTGGCAACCAGGCATGGACCATGCCGGCATCGCCACGCAGATGGTGGTCGAGCGCCAGCTGATAGAAAAGCAGATTCACCGCCGCGACCTGACCCGCGATGAGTTCATCGACAAGGTGTGGGAATGGAAGGCCGAATCCGGCGGCGCCATCCTCAACCAGCTGAAGCGGCTCGGGGCCTCGGCCGACTGGAGCCGGGAGCGCTTCACCATGGACGAGGGCCTGTCCAAGGCCGTGCTCGAAGTGTTCGTGACGCTCTACAAGGAAGGACTGATCTACAAGGACAAGCGCCTTGTGAACTGGGACCCGAAGCTGTTGACCGCCATCTCGGATCTCGAGGTCGAGCAGCAGGAAGTCAACGGCAACCTCTGGCACTTCCGCTATCCGGTCGAAGGCATGACCTTCGATCCGGAAAATCCGAAGACCTTCATTACCGTTGCGACGACCCGCCCGGAGACGATGCTGGGTGATACGGCTGTCGCCGTCCACCCCGACGACGAGCGTTTCCGGCATCTTGTCGGCAAGAACCTCATCCTGCCGATCGTCGGCCGCAGGATCCCGGTGGTGGCGGACGAGTATTCCGATCCCGAAAAAGGCAGTGGTGCGGTCAAGATCACGCCGGCGCATGACTTCAATGATTTCGAGGTCGGCAAGCGCCACCGGCTGCCGGCGGTCAACATCCTCACCGTCAATGCGGCGGTGAGCCTCAAGGACAATGAGGACTTTCTCGCCGGACTGGAAGTGACGCCCGAGCGCCAGGCCGTCTGGGACGGCCTCGACGGCCTCGACCGTTTCGATGCGCGCAGGAAGATCGTCGAGCTGATGCAGGCGGGCGGCTTTCTCGAGAAGGTCGAGCCGCATCGCCACACGGTGCCGCACGGCGACCGCGGCGGCGTGCCGATCGAGCCGTTTCTGACCGACCAGTGGTATGTCAATGCGGCGGAACTGGCCAAGCCGGCGATCGCCTCGGTGCGCGAGGGCCGTACCAATTTCGTGCCCAAAAACTGGGAAAAGACCTATTTCGACTGGATGGAAAACATCCAGCCCTGGTGCATTTCGCGCCAGCTCTGGTGGGGCCACCAGATCCCGGCCTGGTACGGGCCGGACGGGCATGTCTTTGTCGAAAAGACCGAGGAAGAGGCGCTCGGTGCCGCCGTCGAATATTATCTGGCGCTGGAAGGGCCGTGGAAGGCCTGGGTCGAGGACAAGCTCGAGAATTTCCAGCCTGGCGAGATCCTGACCCGCGACGAGGACGTGCTCGACACATGGTTCTCGTCGGCGCTGTGGCCGTTCTCGACGCTTGGCTGGCCGGACCAGACGCCGGAGCTGAAGACCTATTACCCGACCGACGTGCTGGTGACTGGTTTCGATATCATCTTCTTCTGGGTCGCCCGCATGATGATGATGGGCCTGCATTTCATGGACCAGGAGCCGTTTCATACCGTCTATGTGCATGCGCTGGTTCGCGACAAGAACGGGCAGAAGATGTCGAAGTCGAAAGGCAACGTCATCGATCCGCTCGAGCTCATCGACGAATACGGCGCCGATGCGCTGCGCTTCACCTTGACTGTGATGGCAGCGCAAGGGCGCGACGTTAAGCTCGATCCGGCCCGCATTGCCGGTTATCGCAATTTCGGCACCAAGCTGTGGAACGCGACGCGCTTCGCCGAGATGAACGACGTGGCGCGCGACGACGATTTCTGGCTGCGGGACGCCAAGCTGGCGGTCAACCGCTGGATCCTGACGGAGCTGACGCGAGCCGCGCGCGACATAACGGACGGCATCACCTCATACCGCTTCAACGAGGCGGCGGCTGCCGCCTACCGGTTCGTCTGGAACCAGTTCTGCGACTGGTACCTGGAACTGCTGAAGCCGGTGTTCATGGGCACCGACGAGGCGGCCAAGGCCGAGAGCAGGGCATGCGTCGCCTTCGTACTCGACGAGATCTACAAGCTGCTGCATCCGATGATGCCGTTCATGACCGAGGAACTGTGGGCCGAAACCGCCGGCGAGGGCAGGCAACGGCAATCGCTGCTTTGTCATGCGGCATGGCCGTCGCCCGACTTCGAGGACGAGGCGGCCGCCGCCGATATCAACTGGCTGATCGACCTTGTCTCCGGCATCCGCTCGGTGCGTTCGGAGATGAACGTGCCGCCGGCGGCTATCGCACCGCTCGTGGTGATCGGCGCCAACGACGCGACACACGAAAGGCTCGAGCGTCAGGGCTCGGCTATCAAGCGTCTGGCGCGGGTCGGCGACATCTCGCTCGCCGAGGCGCCACCCAGGGGATCCGCCCAGATCGTCGTCAACGAGGCGACGATCTGCCTGCCGCTCGGCAGCCTGATCGACCTTGCCGCCGAGGCAGCGCGCCTGCACAAGGAGCTTGCGAAGGTGACTGAGGAAATAGCGCGGCTCTACAAGAAGCTGTCCAACGAGAAATTCGTCGCCAACGCGCCGGAAGAGGTGGTGGAGGCCGAGCGTGAAAAACTCGCCGAATATCGCGAGGCGCAAGAGAAGCTTTCGGTGGCATTGGCGCGGGTGCGCGATGCCGGTTGATCGAATAGATTGGGCCGGTTGATCGAACAGATTGGGCCGGCTGATCAAACAAGTTGATCGAACAGATTGGGCCGGCTGATCAAACAAATTGGGCCTGCTGGCCGCAATAGATTCGCCGGTCACGAATCTGCCTTCCAGACAGGCCGCCTGCCACGAAAACGGGCATTCCGCAGCGTAAATCTTGAGGCAAACTGAATGTTTTTGCCCCATTGTTGCCATAATGTAACAATGGCTGACTGGGCACGCAAAAATGCCCTGTTCTGCAGTGATTTAGGGGTTTTTCCCGAGTTTTCTCGTCGATCTGTATTGTGGCGGCCATCTTCCCGCCTCGGCAACAAGGCCGGCACCTTGTCGGAAATGCGTTCAGCCAAGCTGTACATGTACGCACGGCGAATTCGTTGTTGCGCCGTTAACCTGAATTGGTTCTAGCTTGATGCAAGGATATTTCGGGGAGGAGATTCATGTGTTATTCGCGTCTCAAAGTGCTGCTGGGCGCGGGGGCTTTTTCGCTGGCTTTGGCTGGGACGGTGCAGGCCGGGGGCTTTGACCGGGGCGGCGTCAACATCGACCAGCTGTTCGACGCGGCGCCATATTCGTTCGACGCAGGCGTCACCTATGTTTCGCCACAGCGCAAACTCAAGAATGTGCAGCGTCTCGATGGCTCGGGTTTGTCGACATCGGCGGTGGATGTTGGGGGCGACTATGCGGTGCCGCATGTCGGCATCAAGGCCAACATCTTTGAGCCCGTAGACTGTCTTGCCACCTATACGAGACCGTATGGTGCGGACGCGAATTTCGGCATGAACAACGCCTATTCGCCAACAGCGGTCAAATACGCCGTCGACACAGACGATTTCGGTCTCACCTGCTCCTATAAGGTGAACGTCGGCAAGGGCGCCATACGATTCATCGGCGGTGTCTCCTACCAGCAGGTAGACGCGTTTCTGTCCCGTCAGACACTGCTCGCCTTCGGCAATACCGGCCTCGGCGTCTTCAAGCTATCCGACGAGGCATGGGGTTGGCGTGCGGGCGCAGCCTATGAGATCCCCGAGATCGCCCTGCGCGCCAGCCTGATGTACTCTTCAAGCTACAAATATGACGGGCTGTCGGGAACCGTCGACACGACCGGCTTCAGGGGCGCCTTTCCGGCGGATCTGATTCCCGGCTCTACCGGCGTGTACCCAGTCTCGGCGTCGGCTGAGATACCTCAGGCTCTGGAATTCAAGCTGCAGAGCGGTATAGCTCCTGGCTGGCTGGCCTTTGGTTCCATCCGCTGGCAGGAGTGGAGCAAGCTTGGCGTTATTGCCATCAATGGCGTGCGCAGTCCGGTAACCGGTTTGCCCTCGCCCGTTTCATTCGACCTGCTTTATCGCGACGGCTGGACGGTCACGGGCGGTATCGGGCACAAGTTCACCGATCAATTGTCGGGCGTGGTTTCGCTGACCTGGGATCGCGGCACCTCGACGACCTCCGGCTATCAGTCGGATACCTGGGCCGTTGCCAGCGGCGTCTCCTATTCGCCGAACGACCAGGTCGAGGTCAGGCTCGGCGGCTCGATCGGTGTGCTGACGAGCGGGTCATCGACTTTCAGCGGTGTCGGCGACGTGGCAAATGCCGTTACCTACACCTACGGCAACGACCTGCTTCTCGCTGGTTCGGCTTCCGTCAAGATCAAGTTCTAACTATTGAATTTTAAACGACAAAACGGCCGGGCACTGCCCGGCCGTCGGTTGGATGCATGGCGTCCGGCATTCGGCCAGCAACAAATTGCCCCCCATGATGTTCGCTCCGATAATTGTGACGTTTTGGCAACAGTTTCTGAACAACCCTCGCGTCGCCCGGCCGCCCGAGAACATTGCCTATTTCCCGCCATAAACCCGGCGCACCTCGAACCTGTCTCGGGACATGCGCCAAAAGGCTAGGCGAAGAGGCAGGCCGCACCGCCCGCGGCAAGGACGAGTATGGACGCCAGAGCGATCTCCAAGGCCAAGCTGCCGAGCCGCCACGTGACCGTTGGTCCCGAGCGGGCGCCGCATCGCTCCTACCTTTATGCTATGGGGCTGTCGGCGGCCGAGATCGCGCAGCCTCTGGTCGGTGTCGCCAGCTGCTGGAACGAGGCCGCGCCCTGCAACATCTCGCTGATGCGCCAGGCGCAAGTGGTCAAGAAGGGCGTGGCGGCGGCCAACGGCACGCCACGCGAATTCTGCACCATCACCGTCACCGACGGCATCGCCATGGGTCATCAGGGCATGAAGTCGTCGCTGGTGTCGCGCGAGGTCATCGCCGACTCGGTCGAGCTCACCATGCGCGGCCATTGCTACGATGCGCTGGTTGGATTGGCCGGTTGCGACAAGTCGCTGCCCGGCATGATGATGGCCATGGTGCGCCTCAACGTACCGTCGATATTCATCTATGGCGGCTCGATACTGCCCGGCAGCTACCGTGGCCGGCAGATCACCGTGCAGGACGTGTTCGAGGCGGTCGGCCAGCATTCGGTCGGCACGATCGGCGACGCCGAGCTGCTCGAGATCGAGCAAGCCGCCTGTCCGTCGGCCGGCTCCTGCGGCGCCCAGTTCACCGCCAACACCATGGCCACCGTCGCTGAGGCGATCGGCCTGGCGCTGCCCTATTCCTGCGGCGCGCCGGCACCCTACGAGATGCGCGACCGCTTCAATTTCGCTTCCGGCGAAAAGATCATGGAGCTGATCGCAAGGAACATCCGCCCGCGCGACATCGTTACCATAAAAGCGTTGGAAAATGCCGCGACCGTGGTCTCGGCCACCGGCGGCTCGACCAACGCGGCGCTGCATCTGCCGGCGATTGCGCACGAGGCCGGGATAAAGTTCGATCTTTTCGACGTGGCCAGGATATTCGAGAAAACACCCTATATCGCCGACCTCAAGCCGGGCGGCAAATACGTCGCCAAGGACATGTTCGAGGCAGGCGGCATTCCGCTGTTGATGAAGACGCTGCTCGACCATGGCTATCTTCATGGCGATTGCCTGACGGTGACCGGCCGCACTTTGGCCGAAAATATGGAACATGTTGCCTGGAATGACAGCCAGGATGTGGTCCGTCCCGCCAACAGGCCGATTACCCAGACCGGCGGGGTCGTGGGCTTGAAGGGTAACCTTGCCCCCGAAGGCGCGATCGTGAAGGTCGCAGGTATGGCGGAGCTCAAATTCTCGGGTCCGGCACGCTGCTTCGATTCGGAAGAGGAATGTTTCGAGGCCGTTACGCACCGCAACTATAGGGAAGGCGAGGTTCTCGTCATCCGTTACGAGGGTCCGCGCGGCGGCCCGGGCATGCGCGAAATGCTGTCGACGACGGCGGCTCTCTACGGCCAGGGCATGGGCGGCAAGGTGGCGCTCATCACCGACGGGCGTTTTTCGGGCGCAACGCGCGGTTTCTGCATCGGCCATGTCGGGCCGGAAGCGGCAGTGGGCGGCCCGATCGGGCTGCTTAGGGATGGCGACTTGATCTCGATCGATGCGGTGAACGGCACGATCGAGGTTGCATTGTCCAAAGCCGAACTGGCGGCGAGGGCAAAAGCATGGAAGGCGCGCACGACCGACTATCAGTCGGGCGCGATCTGGAAATACGCACAGACGGTCGGACCTGCCCGCGACGGCGCGGTCACCCATCCCGGCGGTGCCAAAGAAACACACTGCTATGCGGACATCTGAGTTGTTGAGGTCGTCTGTCCTTTCGGCACTGGTTGCGCTCGCCACGTTTGGCGCGACCTTGGGCGCCGTCGGTCAGGCCATGGCCTTCGACGACAAGGTGTTCGACGACAAGACCGGCGTGAAGCCGCAGTCGAGCCCGTGGGCGGTGTTCCAGTTTGGCTTTTCCGCCTACAAGAACGGCCATAAGGAGCAGGCCGCGGAAGCCTATAAATATGCCGCCGAGAACGGCCAGATCGGCGCCACCTGGAAGCTTGCGCGCATGTATGCCGAAGGCGATGGCGTGGCGCGAGACGACTACGCGGCGTTCAAGTTCTTCAGCGAGATCGTCGACCAGGATGTCGAGCCCGGTTCGCCCGAGGAAAGCTATGTTTCGGACGCGCTGGTGGCGCTTGGCGACTATCTGAGGAAGGGCATTCCCGGCAGCCCCGTCGAGGAGAACGAGGTGGCGGCCCAGGAATATTACATGCGCGCCGCCGCCAACTACCGCAACCCGAACGCCCAGTTCGAGATGGGCCAGATGTTCCTCAAGGGTGAGGGCGGCGTCAAGGCCAGCGTCAAGCAGGCCGGACGCTGGTTCCAGCTGGCGGCCGAAAAGGGCCATGCGGGCGCGCAGGCCACGCTCGGCAACCTGCTCTTCCAAAGCGGCAAGATCGTGCGGGGGCTGGCGATGATGACCGCGGCGCTCGAACGGGCCTCACCCGCCGACCAGCCATGGATCCGCGGCATGCAGGAAGAAGCGTTTGCGGCCGCCGGCGAAGCCGACCGCCGCACCGCGATCTCGCTGGCCGACGACATCCTCACCAAGGGTGGCGGCGACCAATAGGTCGGCAGAATTTCCGTTTTGAGATCAATTGTCGGTCGGTTCCGCCGGCATGCCGCTGGGCGCCGGTGTTGAGATCGGCGTGCCCTGCAGATGTGGGGCCAGCGCGTTCTCCGGGCAGCCATCCCGCTGCTTTGTCCAGGATGTGTTGTTGAGCACCATCTCGCAACGGGCGAGGTAGCTTTGGCCGGCAAGCGTCAGGCAGGCGACCCGGCCGATCTGGAATGATTTGCCGTTAGCCAGGCACTCTGCATCGGCAAAAGCCGGCGTCGCCACCGCCATCGCAAGCGCGCAGCCGATCGGGCAAAGTGCAAATCGAGTAGTCATGGGAACCCCAGCCACCATGATGATTTCTCATTAAGCGCGCGATTTGTGGCGATAAGAGGTCAACTTATCAATGTGCCGCCGGACAGCAGCTCCGGTCAGGCCGGCTGCAGCGCCAGATCGATCGCCACCGGCACGTGGTCGGAGGGTTTTTCCCAGGCGCGCACCTGTTTTTCGATCGAAGCCGAGGAAAACCAGTTGGCGGCTTCGGGCGACAGAAGCAAATGGTCGATGCGAATGCCGTTGTTCTTCTGCCAGGCGCCGGCCTGATAGTCCCAGAACGTAAAAATGTCCGGGGCGTCGGTGACGGCACGCACGGCTTCGGTGAAGCCGAGATTCTTCAGCCGCCGGAACGCCTGCCGCGTCGCGGGCTGGAACAGTGCATCGCTTAGCCAGTTTTCCGGATACTTCGCGTCGATCGGCTCGGGAATGACATTGTAGTCGCCGGCCAGGACCAGCGGCTCTTCCAGAGCAAGCCGCTCCTCGGCCCAGCGCTCAAGTCGCGCCATCCAGGAAAGCTTGTAGGAGAACTTTTTCTCGTCGTCGATCGGGTTGCCGTTCGGCAGATAGATCGAGGCAACGCGCAAGGCGCCCTTGTCGGTCGAGAACACGCCCTCGATGAAACGCGCCTGCTCGTCGGCATCGTCGCCCGGCAAGCCGCGATTGACCTCGTCGAAACGCAGCTTCGACAGGATGGCGACGCCGTTGAAGCCTTTTTGGCCGTAAGTCTCGACATTGTAGCCGAGCGCCTCGATCTCGGCGCGGGGAAACTGCTCGTCGACCGTCTTGATCTCCTGCAGGCAGGCGATGTCGGGCGCGCTTTCCGTCAGCCAATGGGTCAAATTGCCGATGCGGGCGCGAACGCCGTTGATGTTCCAGGTGACGATTTTCATGGCGGCCTCGATAGGCTGGTGATCCGGAGACTAGCTATCCGGTGGATGACGTTCGACAAGGCCGATCGTATTGCCTGCCGGATCCTTTAGGAAGGCCATCCATTCGCTTTCCCCCGCCTGGCCGAACAGGCCTTCGGTGTCGCGATGGACGAGCGCCGGCGGCGCGGTGAAGGGAACACCGGCGGCCCTTGCCGAAGCGTGGAACTCGTCGAGGCCCGATATGTCGAGATAGACGGTGCCGGCGGGCAGGCCGTCGGTGAAAAGCAGGCGCACGTCACCGGCCATGATAAAGGCGATGCCCGGCGGATCGAAACGCGCATGCAGGTTCATGCCGAGCACTTCGCGCCAGAACGCCAGCGTCGCATCGAGGTCGCGCCCGGCGGAAAGCGCGACCTGACGGACCGCGCCGATGTCGGGCATTTCTAGATCGAGAAGCTGGTGCCGCAGCCGCAGGAGGCGACCGCATTGGGGTTTCTGATCTGGAACGACTGGCCCATCAGATCGTCAACGAAATCGATCACCGAGCCGCCCATATAGACCAGCGACAGGTCGTCGATCAGCACGGTGGCGCCGTCCTTCTCGATGGCGACGTCGTCGTCATTGCGCCTGTCGACCAGATCGAACTTGTAGGAGAAGCCGGAACAGCCGCCGCCCTCGACCGAAACGCGCACGGCCGTCTTACCGGCTTCGCTCGCCACAATCTTGGCGATCCGCCTGGCGGCGGCGTCGGTCATCTCGACTTTCATGGCGGTCTTGGCATCAGCGCCCATGGGCGTCACCTTGCATTCGGTTTCGTATGATAGGTATGAAGCGCGACGGGGCAAGTCAACTGCGGCATACGCTATGACCAACGAGTTGGGCGACATCGGATTCGGCTATCGGCCGCGCGCGGCCTATGCCAGCGACCCGGCGAAGTCGCGCGGGCGGCTGTTCGACGAGGTGGAAAGCCCGACGCGTACGCCGTTCCAGCGCGACCGCGACCGCATCATCCATTCGACGGCGTTCCGCCGGCTCAAGCACAAGACGCAAGTGTTCGTCGCGCACGAAGGCGACCATTACCGCACGAGGCTGACGCATTCGATCGAGGTAGCGCAAATCGCACGCGCTCTGGCGCGGGCGCTGCGCGGCGACGAGGACCTGGCCGAGGCGGTCGCCCTGGTGCACGACTTCGGCCACACGCCCTTCGGCCATACCGGCGAGGACGCGCTGAATGAAAAGATGGCCGCCTGGGGCGGCTTCGACCACAATGCGCAGTCGCTGCGTGTGGTGACGCGGCTGGAGCGGCGCTATGCCGAGTTCGATGGACTGAACCTCACCTGGGAAACGCTGGAGGGGCTGGTCAAGCACAATGGCCCGCTGACCGATGCCAAGGGGAAAGGGCTGAAGGGGCCGGTGCCGCAGGCTATCCGCGACTATTCCGAACTGCACGACCTCGAGCTCGACCGCTTCGCTGGTATCGAGGCGCAGTGCGCGGCGATTGCCGACGACATCGCCTACAACACCCACGACATCGATGACGGCTTGAGGGCAGGGCTGTTGACGCTGGATATGCTGGAGGGCGTCTCGCTGCCGGGGTCGATCCTCAAGGGCGTGCGTCAGCGCTATCCGGCGCTCGATGACGTACGCACCGGCCACGAGCTGATGCGCCGGCAGATCACTATCATGGTCGAGGACGTGATCGTCTCGACGACAGCCAATCTGGCGCGCATCAAGCCCGGCAGCGCCGAAGCGGTAAGGGCGGCCGGCGAGCCGATGGTGAGCTTCTCCGCCGAGACGGCCGTATTGGAAAAGGAGCTGAAGGCCTTTCTCTACAAGCACCTCTACCGGCATGCGGAGGTCATGCGGGTGCGCGCCGATGCCGACCAGATCGTCAGGAACCTGTTCGACGTCTATTTCGCCGATCCGCGCGCCATGCCGGATGGCTGGCGCGAAGGGCTCGACCGGGCAGAGGACCGCGTCAAGGCGCGCAGTGTTGCCGATTTCCTGGCCGGCATGACGGACACTTATGCGCTTAAGGAACACAGGCGTTTGTTTGACCATACGCCGGATTTGAGCTAGGGCGGGCGCGATTTTGCCGGCCAACGAGCCGGATCCCTGCAAAACCGTCAGAGCCATAGCAATGAACATCTTCGCCGATTTCAACGCGCGAATCATAAAGGCCGTCGAAGCGCTTGATTTGAAAGACAAGGATGGCGTGTCGCCGGACCTGTCGCGCATCGCTGTCGAGCCGCCGCGTGATGCCAGCCATGGCGACCTCGCGACCAATGCTGCCATGGTGTTGGCCAAGCCGACCGGCCAGAACCCGCGTGCGCTGGCCGAAAGGCTGGCCGAGGCGCTGCGCGCCGACGAGGATATCGCGGCCGCCGAGATCGCAGGCCCGGGCTTCGTCAATCTCAGGCTCAAGGACGGCTTCTGGCAGGCGCATCTGACGGCGATGCTCGGCGAAGGCCGCAACTATGGCCGCTCGACTATCGGCGGCGGCAAGAAAACCAATGTCGAATATGTCTCGGCCAACCCGACCGGCCCGATGCATGTCGGCCATTGCCGGGGTGCTGTAGTCGGCGACGCGCTGGCCAATCTGATGGCCTTCGCCGGTTACGACGTGACCAAGGAATACGTCATCAACGATGCCGGTTCGCAGATCGACGTGCTCGGACGCTCAGTCATGCTGCGCTACCGCGAAGCGCTCGGCGATGAGATCGGCGACATTCCGGCCGGGCTTTATCCAGGCGACTATCTGATCCCCGTTGGTCGGGCGCTGGCCAGCGAATTCGGCCGCTCCCTGACGCAGATGCCGGACGAGGAGGCGCTTGCCATCGTCAAGGACAGGACGATCGATGCGATGATGGCGATGATCCGTGAGGATCTGGCGCTGCTCAACGTGCATCACGACGTCTTCTTCTCCGAGCGGACGCTGCATGCCAACAATGCGAAGAAGATTCGCTCGGCGATCAACGACCTGACGCTGAAGGGCCACATCTACAAGGGCAAGCTGCCGCCGCCCAAGGGCGAGAAGCCGGACGACTGGGAGGACCGCGAGCAGACGCTGTTCCGCTCGACCGCGGTCGGCGACGACATGGACCGGGCGCTGGTCAAGTCGGACGGCACCTTCACCTATTTCGCCGCCGATGTCGCCTACCTCAAGGACAAGGTCGATCGCGGCTTCGTCGACCTGATCTATGTGCTTGGCGCCGATCATGGCGGCTACGTGAAGCGGCTGGAAGCGCTTGCCCGGGCGATTGCCGGCGACGAGGTCAAGCTTACCGTGCTGCTTTGCCAGTTGGTGAGGCTGTTTCGCGCCGGCGAGCCGGTACGTATGTCGAAGCGGTCGGGCGAGTTCGTGACCTTGCGCGAAGTGGTGGAGGAGGTCGGCCGCGACCCGATCCGCTTCATGATGCTCTACCGCAAGAACGACGCGCCGCTCGACTTCGACTTCGCCAAGGTGACCGAGCAGTCGAAGGACAATCCGGTGTTCTACGTGCAGTATGCCTCGGCGCGCTGCCATTCGGTATTCCGGCAGGCGAGCGAGCAATTGGGTGAGGCCATGTTCGACCGCAACCAGCTGGCCGCCGAAGTGGCTTTGCTGACCGATGAGGGGGAGATCGGCCTGATCAGGAAGCTCGCCGAATATCCTCGGCTGATCGACGCCGCGGCGCTCGCGCTCGAGCCCCACCGGCTGGCATTTTACCTCTACGAACTCGCTTCCAGCTTCCACGGACACTGGAACCGGGGCACCGATAATCCCGACTTACGTTTTGTTAAGGTTAACGACCGACAATTGACGCATGCCAGACTAGGGCTGGTGCAGGCTGTTTCGGACGTTTTGACGTCCGGCCTGACGCTGATCGGAGCCAATGCGCCCACCGAAATGCGTTAGGTTTGAGTAAAAAACCTGTCACCTTTTGCCCACATTGCGCTGGTAAGGGCCAACCCTACGCGACGTCCATGGCGTCCGAATGAGTGCGAGTTCGGGAACAATAATGGCAGACAGAACCCAGCTGAGAGCAGCCGACCACAACGACATCGCCAACGATGATCCGTTCGCGGAACTGACCAGGATCATGGGGTTCGACCCGCGCCAGCCGGTCAAACCGCAAACGCCGGCACAGCCGAAAACCGCTGCCGCCGAACCGTCGCTGGACGAGGGCGATTTCGAGATCGATCTCGAGAAGGAGTTGATGGGCGAATTCGGCGCCGACGCCAATGACAATGCTTCCCCTGCCAAGCTTCGCGAGTCGACACCCGAACCGGCCGCCGCCGACGAAATGGAGGACGCGCTTGCTGCCTCGTTCGAACAGGATTTCGCGTTCGACGACAATGCGGCGGACGATGCTGCTCCTGTTGCGGCCGCTCCTGTTGCCGCCGACGAAAGGGCGTTCGCTCCCGCCGTCGAGCCGGAGCTCGACGACGAGTTCGATAACGCCGTCGCCGGCTCGCTCGAAGACGTGTCGCCGTTCGAGGACGACCTTTCGAGTGACGACGAACTTGCCGCCTCGCTCGACCAGGATTTTCGGCACGACGACGATGTGACGGCCAAGATCGCGGTGACCGGCGAGGATGAACCCAACGCCGCAGCCGAGGCGATCGAACCGGTCGACGAGCCCGCCTTCGACGTTGAGTTCGACAACGCCGTGGCAAGTTCGCTCGAAGACGAGCTGATGCTCGAAGAGCATGAGCCGATGGAGCAGACCGTCGCCGTTGAAACCGCCGCGCCTGCGTTCGACGATGAGTTCGACAGCGCCGTGGCAAGTTCGCTCGAAGACGAGCTGATGCTCGACGAGCATGAGCCGGCGGAAAACGTCGCCGCCCCGGCATCGCCGGTTGAGGCGGTTTCGGCCGATGAGGATCTTGCCGGCCATTTCGATGATGCCATGGCCGATGTCGACATGGACTTCGACGTTCGTCCGAACGAGCCTGCCGAAATCGAAGAACCAGAGTTTATCGAAGAGCAGTCGATCGAAGTGCCAGATGCCGCCCGGTTTTCCGGCACGGCCGCTGAAGCGGCGTTCGACGACGATTTCGATCTGAGCTTCGACGATGCGCCTGCCGAGGAAGCCGAGGAGCCCGTGGCGCAAGTTGCGGCCGAACCAGTGGCGCCGGCCGCTGTCGTCCCGACGGCCCCAGTGGCTGAGGAACGCAGCCTGGAAGACGAACTGAACGCGCTGCTCGGTGCGATGAGCACACGGCCGGCACAAGCGGTCAACGAACCTCAGACAAGCCCGCAGACTGCCCAGAAGCCCGTGATGGCTGTTCAGCAGCCTATCGCGCCGGTAATTCAGGAGCCAGCAGTGGCCGCTGAACAGCCAATGGCGGCGGTCAAAGACGTCGCCAACGAACCGGTGCATGCTGTCGACGAGCTGGATTGGGAACTCGACGAGCACGAGCCCGCTGAGCCGCAGCAGTCCAGTGCCGCCGATGACGCCGATCTTGGCAGTGTCCTCCTCGATGAGCTTGAAGGCGAGGATTTCGGTGTTGAAGCCGCTGCCGGACCCGCGGATGATCTCGACAGCGATGCGCTCGATGCCGACTTCGCCAGGAACATCGGCCTGGATCATGACTCGGCCGACAAGAGTGCGGCAGCTGCTGCCGAAGAAGACCCGCTCGATGCGCTGAACTGGCTGACGACACGCGCCACGCCGCCCGAGCCGGCCCGCTCGTGGAGCCGCGTGACGCCGGTCGCACAGCCTCAGCCCGCTTTTGCAAGCCAGCCGGTAGCTTCGGCGCGTCCGGCACCACCGCCGCAGCCGGCTGCAACGCCGTCCTACCGGGCCGCACCGGTCGAAGAGAGGCCGTCCTATGAAGATCGGCCCGCCTACACGGAAGCTGCACCAACCTCGCATCAACAGCCTTCCGCCTATGACGAGATGCCCGATGTCGAGACGGTCGACGTGCCCGAGCGCGTCGTGGCGCTGGCGGACGATCTCGACATTCCGGAGCTCAACTTCGACGATGACGAGCCGGTGGCGCCCGTCTACGACGATCTCGATGCCGATTTTGCCAGCCTTCTCACCGAAATGAATGCCACGGATATAGCGCCTGCCCCGGTGCGCGGTGCTGGCTATGACGATGAATACGATGCCGGCTTCGCGTCTGGCTATAAGCAGGATCGTAGCGAGACGCGCGCCTATGGCGCCAAGCCTGCGGAAGCCCCCGTCAGCGCGGCGGCTGCTTCCTATGCCGATGCAGCGGACGGTTTCGATCTGGGCCCATTGCCCGGTGGCCAGCCGGTTTCGCAGGCCGACGATTTCACCTTCGATGAGCTCGACTACGATCCCGAACTGGACGAGGAGATGTCGGTTCCGGGCCTTGCCGAACGCGGGGCCGAAAGGCAGCCGCGCAGGCGCGGGCTGCTGATAGGAGCGGTGGTCGGCGCCGTGGCGATTGCCGGAGGCCTTGGCGCCTTTGCGTTGACCCTCGGCGGCAAGAGCGGCGGCGATGCGCCGGTTATCGTCAAGGCCGACAACAGGCCGATCAAGATCAAGCCGGAAAATCCAGGCGGCACCGTCGTGCCGAACCAGGACAACAAGGTTTATGACGCTGTGGTCAAGGGCACCAAGCCCGCCGAGCCGGTTCAGCAGAAGCTGGTCACCAACACCGAAGAGCCTGTGGACCTGAAGGCCAACGAACCGGAGAGCCGCGTCGTCGATCTTTCGCCCAATGACCCCGATGCCGCGGACGATATCGACGCGCCCGGCACCGCGGCGTCCGACACCGACGGGGCTGGCACCAATGCGCCCGGCACCAGCGCGTCTGACTCCAGCACGCTTGGCGCCAGTGCGGCTGGCGCTGCCGAAACCGCCGCCGCACCGGCGCCCAAGTCCGAGGATCGCATCGCGCAGGTTCTGCAGGAGGCCGAGAAGGGTGCAACCCCCGAGATCGTCGCCGTTGCGCCGCGCAAGGTACGGACCATGGTCGTGAAACCTGACGGTTCGCTGGTGGCGCGCGAGGATCCGGCGCCTGCCGCCCCGCAGATGGCTGCTGCCGAGCCGGCCGATCCGGCGCCGCAGCACGTCGCTCCGTCGGCCCAGGCCGACGCCGCCGCGCAGACCGGCACCGTGCCCCTGATCGACCAAATCACAAGTGATCCGAAGATTGGCGACCAGCCGAGTGGCGATCAGGCGAGCGGCGATCAGGCGAGCGGCGATCAGGCCGAAACCTCCAAGCTGCAGCCGGCGCCCAAGCCCGACACAAAGGCTGAAGCCAAGCCGTCAGCCAGCAAGCAGTCCGCCAGCACCCCGGCCACGGTTCCGGTGGCGCCGCAGCGCCCGTCCGACCAGCCGGTCGACGTGGTCGGCGAGGTCAAGCCCGATCAGGTCGCTTCCATCGATCCGGCCGCGGCCGGGGCTGGTTCGTGGTCGATACAGATCGCTTCGCAGCCGACAGTCGAAAGCGCCCAGGCGACTTACCAGGATCTGCAGCGCCGCTACGGCAGCGTGCTTTCCGGCCGCACCGCCAACATCGTCAAGGCCGAGATTGCCGGCAAGGGCACCTTCTACCGCGTCCGCGTTCCGGCGCAGTCTCGCAACGAGGCGATCAAACTGTGCACCAGCTACAAGGCTGCCGGCGGCAATTGCTTCGTGTCCCACTAGGCACCAAAACCTCTCGAAAAGCCGGCGTCCGCGCCGGCTTTTTTGCGTGAACGGAAACCTCTGAAGGCAATTGCGGGCGATTCCCTTTGTCGGCGCGAAGCTCTAAACTGTTCCGCATGACCGAATCAAAATCCATGATCCTCGGCTGCGCCGGGAAATCACTGACCCGCGACGAGATCCGTTTCTATCGCAACGAATGCCCGTGGGGCTTCATCCTGTTTGCGCGCAATATCGGCGAGACCGAGCAGATCCGCGATCTGGTCGCCGCCATGCGCGACTGCGTCGAGCGTGCGGATGCGCCGGTGTTCATCGACCAGGAGGGCGGCCGGGTGCAGCGCCTGCGGCCGCCGCTGGCGCCGAACTATCCGGCTGCCGGTGCACTCGGCGCCTTGTGGCGCGACGACCATGACGCCGGCACCCGTGCCGCATGGCTGATGGCGCGGCTGCATGCCTTCGACCTGCTGCGCTACGGAATCACGGCGGATTGCCTGCCGGTGCTCGACGTGCCGATCGAGGGCGCCAGCGACGTCATCGGCGCGCGCGCCTATGGCAAGGAGCCGCGCGCCGTCATCGAATTAGGTCGCGCCGCGGCGGAAGGCCTGATGGCGGGCGGCGTGCTGCCGGTGATGAAGCATATTCCCGGTCATGGAAGGGCCTTCGCCGATACGCATTTCGAACTGCCGACCGTCGACGCCTCGATCGGCGACCTGCAGCGGCATGATTTTGCCCCGTTCAGGGAGCTCAACCATTTGCCGATGGCGATGACGGCGCATGTCGTCTATAGCGCGATCGACCCGAAGAACCCGGCCACCACATCCGGCAAGGTCATCGAAAAGATCATCCGCGACGAAATCGGCTTCGACGGCCTGTTGATGAGCGACGACACCTCGATGAAGGCACTTTCTGGGGATTTCCCGTCAAAGGCGGCCGCTATCCTTGCGGCGGGCTGCGATCTGGTCCTTCACTGCAACGGCGTGTTCGAGGAGATGGCCGGCATTGCATCGCGCACGACCGGGCTGGAAGGCAAGTCGTTTGAGCGCGCGGAGCGGGCGCTGACCTATATCAGGAACCGCGACGTGGCGGACGAGACCGAGATTCGGGCCGAATTTGCCAGTTATTTCGACGCCGTGGCCTAGCATCAAAGGAAGCGAAGTGGCGGAGACATTGGACCTGAAGGCCGGCAAGGCCGCACCGATGGACCGCTTGTGGGCCGAGAACGACGATTCCCGGCTGACCGGCGATCCGGCGTTGGTCGTCGATGTGGCCGGCTTCGAAGGTCCTCTCGATCTTCTGCTGCATCTTGCCCGCAATCAGAAGGTCGACCTGTCGCGCATCTCGATCCTGGCGCTGGCCGAACAGTATCTGGCCTTCGTCGAGAAGGTGAGGGCTCTGAGACTGGAGCTTGCCGCCGACTACCTGGTGATGGCGGCATGGCTGGCGTTTCTCAAGTCGAAGCTCCTGATCCCCAAGCAGCCCGGCGACGAAGGCGAAAGCGGCGAGGAACTGGCGGCGGTGCTGCAGTTCCGGCTGAAGCGGCTGGAGGCGATGCGCGACGCGGCGGCACGGCTGGTCAACCGCAACCGGCTCGGACGCGACGTGTTTGCACGCGGCATGCCGGAAATGGTCATCGTCGAGAAGCGCAATGCTTATTCGGCCTCGCTCTACGACCTGTTGACCGCCTATGCCCAGCAGCGCCAGAAGCAGGCGATAACCAATGTGACGATCGCCAGGCGCGGCGTGTGGTCGCTCAAGGATGCGCGCGACGTGCTGACCAGGCTGATCGGGTCGCTGCGCGACTGGACGGCGCTCGACAGCTTCCTGGTCGAATATCTGGCCGGCCCGGAAGAGCGGCGCACCGCGGTTGCCAGCTCGTTTGCGGCGACGCTGGAACTGGTGCGCGAAGGCAAGATGGAAATGCGGCAGGACCAGGTGTTCGCGCCGCTTTATCTGCGCGGCCGCGCCCAGGCCATCAAGATAGTCGAGGTAACACCATGAACGAACGCGCCAACGCTTCGGTCATTCCGTTCAACGTCGACGACGACGCCGAGCAAGGCGCGGTCGCCGAAAACCCGGCACAAAATCAGGGGCAGAATTTGTCGCGGAATCCTGGCGAGCGGCTGCATATGGCGGAGGCCGTAAGGATGGCCGAGGCGATCGTATTCGCCAGCGCCGAGCCGGTGAGCGAAAAACAGCTCACTTCGCGACTGCCCGACGGCATCAACATTGCCGCGGCAATGGCCGAACTGCAGCAGATCTATGCGCGGCGCGGCGTCAATCTGGTGCGCGTCGGCGATGCCTGGGCGTTTCGCACCGCCGGCGACCTCGCCTTCCTGATGAGCCGTGACACGGTGCAGCAGCGCAAGCTGTCCCGCGCCGCCCTCGAAGTGCTGGCGATCATCGCCTACCACCAGCCGGTAACGCGCGCCGAGATCGAGGACATCCGCGGCGTCGAGACGTCAAAGGGGACGCTCGACACGCTGATGGAGACCGAATGGGTGAGGATGCGCGGCCGGCGTCGCACGCCCGGCCGTCCCGTCACTTATGGCACGACCGACATTTTCCTCGACCATTTCGCACTGGAGGAGATACGCGATCTCCCCGGCATGGAGGAATTGAAGGGTGCCGGGCTGCTGTCCGGCCGCATGCCGTCGAATTTCTCGGTGCCGCTGCCGCCGGCCGACCCCGATACGCTCACCGACGACGAGGATCCGCTGACCGACATCGACCTCGAAGAACTCGGCCTTTTGACGCCGCGCGTCACGGAAGATTGAGCCGAGCGCCATCTTAAAGCCACAGGCAGGATGGAACTGCGCCGATTGGTAGCGGGCCGCCGTGCCGAAAGTGCGTGACTTCGGCGACTCATTCATGAACTCTGTCGCAGTTCTGTTTGAATCCGAACCCGAAAGCGCATAGATCAGCGTCTGGGAAACCGTTCGAGAGAGATTTGCTATGGGTTCATTTTCGATTTGGCACTGGATGATCGTTCTGGTGATCGTGCTGCTGGTGTTCGGCCGCGGCAAGATCCCCGAGTTGATGGGCGACATGGCCAAGGGCATCAAGAGCTTCAAGAAGGGCATGGCGGACGACGAGACTGCCGAGGACAAGCGTACCGTTGAACACCGTGCCGACGAAACCGTTTCGGTACCGAAGGAAAAGGCCAGCAAAAGCTGAGCCCAAACTTTAGTCGGAACGTATAGCCATGTTCGAAGTCGGCTGGACCGAGATGCTGGTGATCGCGATCGTCATGATCGTGGTCGTCGGGCCCAAGGATTTGCCCAACATGCTGCGCACCTTCGGCCGCACGACGGCGAAGCTGCGCGCCATGGCGTCCGATTTCCAGCGGCAGTTCAACGACGCGTTGAAGGAAGCCGAGCTCGACGACGTCAAGAAGTCGGTCGATTCGCTGAGAAGCCTCAATCCGGCAGCCGAGATCAGGAAGCAGCTCAATCCATTCGAGCAGGCCGCCGCCGACGTCCGTTCCGGCGTCGATGCCGTGATGAAACCCAAGCCGGCCGTCGATGCCGCCGCTTCGACGGAGCAGGCGGCCGAGCCGCTTAAGAACGGCGCAACGACGATGCCGGGCGTCAGCCCGCCGGAGCCGACGCCGGCCACGCCGATCTTTCCGGCGATGACGGACGAGTCCGTCGTAGCGCCGGCAGTGCAGGCGCAAACGGCTGCAGCGGCCGTGCCGAAAAAAGCACCTGCGGCAAAGAAGAAGCCAGCGCCCGCGAAAGCCGCGGCCGCCGTCCCGGCCAAGCCGGCAAAGACTGCTGCGCCAAAGGCTGCCGCAAAAGCTGAGCAAAAAGCGCAGTCGTCAGCAGCGAAGAAGCCGGCGTCAGCAACGAAGAAGCCGGCCGCCAGGAAAACGGCGGGAGCCGCCAAGTGAGCGTTTCGGACAAGGAAAAGGACGAGATAGAAAAATCGTCGGCTCCGCTGATGGAGCACCTGATCGAGTTGCGCCGGCGGCTGATCTGGTCGATCGGCGGTTTTTTTGTTGCCTTCCTGGTCTGCTTCTTTTTCGCCAAGCGGCTGTTCAACCTTCTGGTCATTCCGTTCAGATGGGCGACCCAATGGGCCGGGCTCGACCCGCACAAGGTCGAGCTGATCTATACGGCGCCACAGGAGTTCTTCTTTACCCAGGTCAAGCTCGCCATGTTCGGCGGCATGGTCATCGCCTTTCCGCTGATCGCCACGCAGATCTACAAATTCATCGCGCCCGGCCTCTACAAAAACGAGCGCAACGCCTTCCTGCCGTTCCTGATCGCCTCGCCGATCCTGTTCCTGATGGGCGCATCGCTGGTCTATTTCTTCTTCACGCCGATGGTGATGTGGTTCTTCCTCGCCATGCAGCAGACCGGCACCATCGACCAGGTGCAGATTTCGCTGCTGCCGAAAGTGTCCGAATACCTCAGCCTGATCATGACGCTGATCTTCTCCTTCGGCCTGGTGTTCCAGCTGCCGGTGGTGACAAGCCTGATGACGCGGGTCGGCATGCTGTCGTCAACGGCCCTGGCCGAGAAGCGCAAATGGGCGATCGTCATCGCCTTTGTGGTGGCGGCGGTGCTGACGCCGCCCGACCCGATGAGCCAGATCGGCCTCGCCATTCCGACGATCCTGCTCTACGAGGTCTCGATCTGGTCGGCCCGGCTGATCGAACGCAGCAAGGAGCGCGACCGTGTGGCCCGCGAAAAGCAGGACGCCACCGAAGAGGTGGCCGAAAAGCCGGCGGACGCGTCTTCGACATAGGTTCGGTTGAAGCGGGCAGCATTTTTTTGCCGGCCATAGCAACTTTGTTCTTGCTTTGTGCCGGCAGCAATGCTACTAATTTAAGTATGGTGCCAATTGGCTCCAAAAACCCGCCTCTCGAGGCGGGTTTTTGTTTCCAGGGTTCTTTCGATCGAACGTTGCGCGTGCTGCCTACCTGAGGTCGGCGCGAAGGAACTCTGCCTTGACGTCTTGTATCGATGCGGTTTACGCCCTCTGGTCTTTGTTTTGGGCATTTCCTTGCCCCGAAACCGCCGTGCCGAGGACGAACAGACCATGCTTGACATCAAATGGATTCGCGACAACCCGAGGGCCCTTGTCGAAGCGCTCCAGAAGCGCTCGTGGTCGGCCGGGGATGCGCAGTCCACGGTCGACGACCTGATCGCCGCGGATGAGGCGCGGCGCGAGCATCTGACCGAGCTGCAGACCAGGCAGGAACGCCGCAACGCCGCATCGAAGGAGATCGGCAATGCCATGCGCTCGGGCGATGCAGCTCTTGCCGAAAGGCTGAAGGCCGAGGTCGGCGAGATCAAGGCCTTCATCCAGAATGGCGAGGCGCGCGAGCGCGAGCTCGACAAGGCGCTGAACGATGCGTTGGCAGTGCTGCCAAACGTGCCGTTCGACGATGTGCCGGTCGGCAAGGACGAGCACGACAACGTCGTCAAACGCGTCGTCGGCGAGGCGCCGACGCGGCCGAACTGGGTGAAGGAGCATTTCGAGATCGGCGAAGCGCTCGGCATGATGGATTTCGAGCGGGCAGCACGGCTTTCCGGCTCGCGCTTCACCGTGCTCAAAAGCGGCCTGGCGCGGATGGAACGCGCGCTCGGTCAGTTCATGCTGGATCTGCACACCACCGAGCACGGCTATGTAGAGATCCAGCCGCCGTTGATGGTGCGCGACGAGGTGCTTTTCGGGACCGGGCAACTGCCGAAATTCGAGGAGGATTTATTCTTCGTTCGGCACGGGGACGGCAGGCTTGGCCTAATCCCAACCGCCGAAGTGCCGCTCACCAATCTCGTTCGCGACGAGATCACGCCGCACGAAAAACTGCCGCTGCGCTATACGGCGCTGACGCCGTGCTTCCGCTCCGAGGCGGGCTCGGCCGGGCGCGATACGCGCGGCATGCTGCGCCAGCACCAGTTCTACAAGGTCGAGCTGGTCTCGATCACCGACCAGGAGTCTTCGGTTGCCGAGCACGAGCGGATGACCGCCTGCGCCGAGGAGGTGCTGAAACGGCTCGGCCTGCCGTTCCGCACCATGACGCTGTGCACCGGCGACATGGGCTTTGGCGCGCGCAAGACCTACGACATCGAGGTCTGGCTGCCCGGCCAGAACGCCTATCGCGAGATCTCGTCGTGCTCGGTATGCGGCGATTTCCAGGCGCGGCGCATGGACGCCCGCTACAAGGACAAGGACGGCAAGGGCAACCGCTTCGTCCACACGCTGAACGGCTCCGGCACCGCCGTCGGCCGTGCGCTCATTGCCGTCATCGAAAATTATCAGAACGAGGACGGCAGCGTAACCATTCCTGAAGCGCTTCGGCCTTACATGGGCGGTCTGGAAAAGATCGAATCGAAATAATGCGCATCCTTCTGACCAACGACGACGGCATCCATGCCGAAGGCCTTGCATCACTCGAACGCATCGCGCGCACGCTGTCGGACGACGTCTGGGTGGTGGCACCGGAACAGGATCAGTCCGGCTATGCGCATTCGCTGTCGATCTCGGAGCCGCTGCGGCTCAGGAAAATCGGCGAAAAGCACTTTGCGGTGCGCGGAACGCCGACCGACTGTGTCATCATGGGCGTGAAGAAGATCCTGCCCGCAGCGCCTGACCTGATCCTGTCCGGCGTCAATTCCGGCGCCAACATCGCCGACGACGTCACCTATTCGGGCACGGTCGCCGGCGCCATGGAAGGCGCGCTGCTCGGCGTGCGATCGATCGCCATCAGCCAGGCCTATTCCTATGTCGGCGAGGACCGCGTCGTTCCCTACGAGACCACCGAAGCGCTGGCGCCGGCCCTGCTCGAAAAGCTCGTCGCCGTGCCGTTGCCGGACGACGTGCTGCTCAACGTCAATTTTCCGAACTGTGCGCCGGAAGAAATCGCCGGAACTGTAGTCACTTCGCAGGGCAAGCTGGTCCACAGCCTGTGGGTCGACGAGCGGCGCGACGGGCGCGGCCTGCCTTACTACTGGCTGCGCTTCGGCCGCGAGCCAGTCGAGGGCAAGCAAGGCACCGACCTCAATGCGTTGCGCAATCGGCTGGTGTCGGTGACGCCGCTGCAGCTCGATCTCACCGCGCATGAAATCCGCGATCAACTGGCCAAGGCGCTCGCATGAACTTGAACCACGCTGCAACGGTCGACGAGCGCGAAGGTTTCGCTGCCTTCCTGCTTCGCCTGCGCGGCAGGGGGACGGTGCCGAAGGCGCTTATCGCCGCCTTCGAGGCGACGCCGCGGCGCGGCTTTCTGTCTCCGCATTTCCACTCGATAGCCTGGTCGGACCGTATGCTGCCGATCGAATGCGGCGAGGCCATCGAAGGCGCCGACCTGCAGGCGGCGGTGATCGCGGCACTTGCCATCGAGCCGGGCAACCGGGTGCTCGAGATCGGCACCGGATCCGGCTACACGGCGGCGGTGATGTCGCGGCTTGCCGCGCGGATCGTCACCATCGACCGTTACAAGACGCTGGCCGAACAGGCCCGGCAGCGGCTCGAGGCGCTCGCCATCGGCAATGTCATCGTGCGCCAGGCGGACGGTTCCAACGGGCTGGCCAACGAAGCGCCGTTCGACCGCATCGTCGCCTGGGCGGCCTTCGACAGCCTACCGCGCTTCCTGCTCGACCAATTGTCGAGCGGCGGCATCGTCATCGCGCCGATCGGACCCGACGAAGGCGAGCAGGTGCTGGCCAAGCTGACCAAGGTCGGCAGCCGCTTCGAACGCGAGGATATCGGCCTGGTGCGCCTGCAGCCGATCCTGCACGGTGTCGCCGCGGTGATCTGATTCCGGGTACATCGCGCCGCTTGAGGATCAGCCGAAGCCTGTCGTTTCGTCATCCTAGGGCGCAGCGAGGAGCGAAGCGACGCAGCGCAGACTCTAGGATCCATATGTGGACGGCGCCCTGCCTGCAACGGTTGTTTTGCGTCGTTTTCGATCGCTTGCGTCCATATGTGGACGGCGCCCTGCCTGCAACGGTTGTTTTGCGTCGTTTTCGATCGCTTGCGTCCATATGTCCGGCCTTTGAGCAC
>NZ_JAMYQK010000058.1:0-25169 GCF_040320845.1 Mesorhizobium sp. M0601 | reverse complement strand
ATCCACCATCGCGAATCTCCCTGCTCCAACCTCACAACAGAATCACTGATCGGCTTCTGTGCAAAGATCTCACAAGGGGAGAAGGAAGAAGGAGCGGCGCTGGCCCCGACAATTGGTCGTCTGCAAGGCTACGCCTCGAGCCAGACCTTCTCGAAATGCTGCTCGAGCGATTGGTGCTGCTCGCAGCCATGCACGCCCTTGCGGTAGGTGCGGTAGACCGAGCGCCAATAGGGCTGGATGATGACGCCGGAATCGCGCAGATTCTGTTCGATCTTGGCCATGAGCTCCTTGCGGGCGCCGGGATCGGGCATCGCCAGCGCCTTGTCGAGCAGACTGTCGAATTCCGGATCGGCGTAGGCGGTCTCGTTCCACGCGGCGCCAGACTTATAAGCGAGTGCCAGCACCTGGACGCCGAGCGGCCGGCCGAGCCATTCCGTGCAGGAGAAAGGATATTTGCTCCAGTCGTTCCAGAAGGTCGCGGCCGGCAGCACGGTGCGCTTGATCTTCAGCCCGGCCTCGCGCATCTGCGCAGCGATGGCGTCGCCGGAGCTCTTCTGCCAGTCGACGTCGACCGAGATGAGTTCGTATTCGTGGTCGGCCTTGCCGGCCTCGGCGAGCAGGGCCTTGGCTTGATCAATGTTGCGGACGGCCGGGCCGATATCGGCATATTCGGGATGCATCGGCCCGACATGATGGTTCTCGGCAGGCTTGCCGCGGTTGTCCATGCCGATCTTCAGCACGGCGGCGTTGTCGACGGCGAGCTGGGCGGCGCGGCGCACCTTGATGTCGTCATAGGGCGGATTGCCGATATTGAACCGCGCGACGATGGTCGAGCCGGTGGCGATTTCCGAATTGCTCAGGCCCATGGAGTCGGTCTGCGCAACCGTGTCGGAGGCGGTTTCGTGGTCGGTGTCGATCTCGCCCGATTCGAAGGCCGACAGCATCGCATTGGGGTCGGAGCCGTAGTCCACCCATTTGATGCCGTCGAGGTAGAACTCGCCCTTCCACCATGGCTTATCTTTGCGGCGGACTTCGGCGCCGACCTCGGCATCCCATGCCACGAGTTCGCAAGGCCCGGTGGTGATCGCCAATGCCTTCAGCGGATCGCCGTCGCCTTCATAGCTGCGGTGCATGATCAGCGCCGGATAGTCGGCCATGCCGGCAATCAGTGAAATGTCGGGCTTGGGCAAATTGAGCCGCACGGTGACGTCGTCGACGCGTTCGATGCCGCCGTCGACGGCCTTCTTGGTGTCGGCGTTGACCAGTGCGCCCATGCGCGCGGCGACCGAATTGCCGGCGACGGACGCATCACACCAGCGCGTCAGATTGTGGATCACGTCGTCGGCGTTGAAGGTGTCGCCGTTCGACCAGGTGATGCCCTTGCGGATATGCAGGGTCAGGACGCGGGCGTCGTCGCTGGTCTCCCAGCTCTCGAGCAGCCATGGCTCGAAGGTGAAGTCGCGCTTCCAGCGCACCAAATATTCGTTGCACTGGCGGGCGACGTTGGACATCTCGACGCCGTCGAAGGTGCGCGGATCCTTCCAGCCCTTGACATTCATGGCAACGCGCAAGACGCCGCCGCGCTTCGGCTCCTCGGCCCTGGCCGGTGACGGCACAAGCCCGCCGAGCGCCAGCGCGCCGGTAGCGCTGACGCCGAGCGCAGCCATAGTGGCGAAATATTCGCGCCGGTTCATCTGGCGTTTCTTGAAGCCATCGGCGACGGGCTCGGCCTGCGGATGCAGTTTTCGATCGGTCAGCATGAACTTCATTGTCGTCATTCCCCTGTTGTTGGGCACCTCTGCCGATCGCCAAACGCGGGGGACGGATGCGATCGCCGGAGCGCCATTGCCTCGGGGATGATAGGGCGAGCTCCCGTGGGGGAGTGTTCGGACTTCCGCAGTTCTTGTGCGCTGTTCCGCAAACGAAAGGTCCCCCTCACCCGGATTGCCAACCGAATTACGAAGAGCAATTCGGGGCAATCCGACCTCTCCCCCGGGGGAGAGGAGGTCGCCAGCGTTGATGCCAGCCTCTTCTCCCCAGCGGGGAGAAGGTGGACGCGAAGCGGCCGGATGAGGGGGCCTTCGCAACCTCAGTAAGGCCAGTCGCCTTTGCCGAGCGCGGCGATTGCCGCAATGATGCGGGCGAAGGCTTCACCGGCGCGCGGAACGGTTTTGCGGGCGCGCAGGAAACTGTGCACCAGACGCGGCTCCTCGCGCCACCAGGCGCGGCCGCCGGCGGCGAGGATGCAGTCGCGATAGGCCTCGCCGTCGGAGGACAGCGGATCGCACTCGGCCGTGATGATGAAGGTCGGCGGCAGGCCGGAGAAATTGCTGCCTCGGAGCGGCGAAAAGGTCGGATCGTCGGGCGACTGTGCCTTGGCGGAGCGCACGTTGCGATAGAATTCGATATCGCGCAACGTCAGCAGCGGCGCTTCGGCGTGCTCGACACAGGAGCCGGCGCTCTCTTTGCCAACTGGTTCCGGGCCGCCGAGCTCGGGATAGATCAGCACCTGGCCGATCGCATGGCGAGGATGGCGGTGTGTCGCCAGTGCCACCGCAGCGGCCAGATTGCCGCCGGCGCTTTCGCCGCAGAGCACTATCGGCAGGCCGGCCGTCGCCGTCGCCCATTCGAATACGGCCAGCGCATCGTCGAAGGCGGCCGGATGCAGATGCTCGGGCGCCAGCCGGTAATCGGCGGACAGCACGGCAAAGCCGGTGCCGGCGCATATCTCGGCGCAGATGTCGTCATGGCTGTCGAGCCCGCCAAGGACGAAGCCGCCGCCGTGATAATAGACAACCATCGCCTGCGGCGCCGTGCCCGCCATCTGGTAACGTCGGACCGGGATCGCACGGTCGCCGGCAGGAACCGCGCTGTCGCTGGCCTTGACACCAGGTGGATAGGGCTCGCGAAACGTCCGGCACATGGCATTATAGACCGCCCGCTGCCTGTCGATCGGCATGTAGACGATTTCGGGCGGATACCACTCGTTGACCCGATCGATATAGGCCCACAGCTCCGGATCGAGCAGCGTCTGGTATTTTCCGCGCCCTCTCGTTCCGGGTCGCTCGGCCTCGGTGATCATCGCTGCGCGATCCCGCTCAGAGCTCGGCGTAGAGCCGGGCAGCATTTTCATAGCTGAAGCGCAGCGGCACCGAGCCCTCGACCTGCCAGGCTTCGACCGTCTCGCCTGCCAGCAGCCGGCAGGCGCCGTCGGTGGTGGTGACGGCACCGCCATAGAGCCGGTTGGCAAGGTTGAGGATGGCCGTCTGGTGCATCGCCGTGCTGCCACTGCCGCAGGCATCCTTGACCAGCAGCACTCGAAACCCGAGCGCCACCGCATCCTTGACGGTGGCATCGATGCAGGCCTCGGTCCAGACGCCGGCAACGACCAGCCACTCGATGCCATCGGCCTTCAGCCGCTCGGCGGCAGGCCCCGCGCGGAAGGCGCTGGCATCGGTCTTGACCAACATCATCTCGCCTGTCGCCGGGCCCACTTCCGCGCAGATCGCAGTCAGCGGATCGTCCTTGTCGGAAAATGCCGACTTGCCGCTGGCCTCGACCGGGTGGAACGGCCGCGCCGTGGCGAGATCGACGATATAGGCCCAGTGATACAAAGGCACATGATTGGCCCGTGCTGCTGTCT
The DNA here is from genome assembly GCF_040320845.1 of Mesorhizobium sp. M0601. NCBI lineage: Bacteria > Pseudomonadati > Pseudomonadota > Alphaproteobacteria > Hyphomicrobiales > Phyllobacteriaceae > Mesorhizobium > Mesorhizobium sp. M0601. Next base: position 21,526 of record NZ_JAMYQK010000058.1, on the reverse strand, counting down.
GCAGGCGCTGGACGTTGGCGAGGATATCGCCATAGCCTTCGACCAGATAGCGCTTGTCCCGCCGATGCTCCTCCTGGAGATCGATAAACACCGCCGCCGCCTTGCCGCGCTTGATCGAGATCGGGCTTTTCATGCAAAACTGCCTGTCAGCACTCAAACGTGTCTGTCAAGGAAATCATCCTCATAGGGGAAGCGCGACAGGAGCTCGGTGCCGGTCTCGGTGATCAGGATCTCGTCTTCCAGCTTGACGCCCTCGCGGCCGCCCTGCTCGCCGATATAGCTTTCGACGCTGACCACCATGCCGGGCACGATGAAACCGTCGCGGCCATAGGTCTCGTAGTCCATGGCGTGCGCTATGAACGGCGTTTCGCCATGCATGCCGACGCCGTGCATGACCGAGGTATAACGCTGGTCGACGAAGCGGTCCGGTATCTTCCAGGCCCTTTCGGCAATCTCGCGAAACGCCATGCCCGGCTTGACGACCCCGATATTGTGCTGAACCTGGTCGTGCGCCATGCGGTAGAGCGACTTCTGATAATCCGTCGGCTTGCCCGGTCCGCAACGGAAGGTGCGCGAAAAGTCCGAATAATAGCCGTAGCAGCCGATCGTATCGGTATCGAGCGCCAAGAGTTCGCCCGGCCTGATCTTGCGGCCGCTCGCCTCGTTGAACCACGGATTGGTGCGCTGGCCCGAGGTCAGCAGCCGGGTTTCGATGAACTCGCCGCCTTGCCGGATCACCTCGCCATACATGATGGCGAACAGGTCGTTTTCGGAAACGCCGGGCTTGATCGCCTCGCGCACGGCATAGACGGCGGCCTCGGCGCCAGCCATCGACACCTGCAGGCATTTTACTTCCTCGGGCGTCTTGACCGCGCGCACCGCCAAAATCTCGCCCTGGCAATCCCGCACCTCGCAGCCGCGCTTTTCCAGCGCCAGTGCCTGCAGATGGCTGCAGCGGTCAAGGCCGAGCTTCATCGAGCCGCCGCCATGCGCCTTGAGCAATTCGGCGATCTCATCGGCGAACGGGCCGGCGGTCTCGTCGTCGCGGCCTGACACCGATGACCAGACCAGCTTGGACGGACGCGCCTCGTCGATCGTGTCGAGCACCATCGAGACATGGTAGCTCTGCGGATATTCGAACAACACGATCGGCCCTTCGGTGGGGATGAAGAAGTAGCGCGTCGAGTTGCGCAGGAAATAGCCGAACATGTTGCGCGAGCCGGTGGCGTAGCGCTGGTTGTAGGGGTCGAACAAAACGACGCCGCCATAGCCGGCCTCGCGCATCCAGGCGCGCAGCCTGGCCAGCCGGCCCTTGCGCAGCGCGTCGGCGTCGATGAAGGACGGCTCGGTGTCCGACAGCCACATGCCGCCGGCCGGATCCGCCGCCGCCGGATGGCGCATGCGATCCCTAAAGTCGACATCCTCGGTGCTGTCGGGGTCAAAAACGACGATGCTCATGGGTGCCTCCTGGAAGCGGCGAGGATGGGCCATGCGCCGCGTAGAGGCTGTGCGAGATACCGCAGATGTTGTGCGAAATACCGCTTGAAGTCGTTCCGTAGCGTTCTACGGCGCCCCCCTCTGTCCTGCCGGACATCCCCCCTCAAGGGGCAGGGCAATCGCATTTGGATTCTTACGAAGATGGACCCCCACCCTAACCCTCCCCACAAGGGGGAGGGAACGCTGCCGCCCGCCCTTACTTCCCCTTTTGGCGCCGAAAGGCAGGCAATTTGCCGAGGTCAGCGCCAACGGAAGTCTCCCTCCCCCTTGTGGGGAGGGATTAGGGGTGGGGGTACGTCGTAGAGCGAAAGCCTCGGCTTTCCATCTGCGATAGCCCTGCCTCAAGGGGGGAGATCGGCTCGTCATCGCCGCTTTCGTGAATTTCCACCGTCGCAGGAGGAGCGGAGCATCGAAGCTGCCAATCTCCCCCCTTGAGGGGGAGATGCCCGGTAGGGCAGAGGGGGGCGCTGTCCCGCCAACATCCGAAATACCTAATGCCTCCGCATCACCTTCGGCGCATGGCCATGCTCCTCCCGAAACGCCCGCGCAAAACTCGACATCGAGGCGAAGCCGCAGGCCAGCGCCACGTCGCGCACCATCAGCGTCGAATGCGCCAGGAGGTCGGCGGCACGCTTCAGCCGCAGGCGGCGGTAATAGCCGTTGGGCGAGATACTGAGTTCGGAGCGGAAATTGCGTTCGAGCTTATCGGAGGAGATACCAAGTCGCCCCGCCAGTTCCGCCATGCCGAGCCGCTCCTCCACCGCATCCTCCATGATGGCGATGGCCGACAGCACCAGTTCGTTCTGCACGCCGGTCCGCAGCCTGAGCGGCATCAGCTTGCGGTCGACGCTGGAGCGTAGCGGGCTGTGCACAAACCATTCGGCGACGCCGGCGGCCAGTTCGGCGCCATAATCGCCGGTGATGATCTCCAGCATCATGTCGAGGCTGCCGACGCCACCGGCCGAAGTGAAGCGCTTGCGGTCGATGACATAGAGATCGCGCCTCAGCTCGATGTCCGGAAACGCTTCGGTGAAGGCAGCCTGGCTGGTCCAGTGCAAGGTGCAGGCATGACCGTCGAGCAGGCCGGCCCGAGCCAGGAAGAAGGCGGCATCCGCCACCGCGCCGATATGGGCACCGCCGCGCAGGCTTTTGCGGATCCAGCTCACGGCATCCTCGGCGACGAGATGATCGGCGTCACCGCCTGAGCAGACGACGATGCGATCGACCTTCGGCGCGTCATGAGCGGAAAAGCCGGGCTGAATGACGACGCCATTCGAGGCCTCGACGGGGCCTTCGGCGGCGCCGACGATGATCCAGCGGTACCAGTCCCGCTTGGCCAGCACGTTCGCCGCGCGCAGCGGCTCGATCACCGAGCTGAACGCCATCATCGGAAAGCCTGGGAAGACCAGGATGGCGAAGGTGAGCGGGGTATCGCTTGCCGTCGGTTGGTTGCGTTGTCGGTTGTTCATAGCTTCCGGAGCCAGGCAGCAAGGTGGATCAGGAAGCTACAATTCTGCCAGATGGCGCCAAGGTCAACGGAATAGAATGTAAGACACATGGATATGGATGCAGAATAAGCGCCGCTCGTTCGCGATCCTTCACGCCCCCTCTGTCCTGCCGGACATCTCCCCCACAAGCGGGGAGATCGGCAGCTTCGCCGTCCCGTGCGTGTTTCAGCGTTGGAGGTTGGCGAAAGCGCAAGATGACGGCCAAATTCCCCCCTCGTGGCCGAGATGCCCGGTAGGGCAGAGGGTGGCACTGTCCTGCCGACGTCTCGCAGGTTCTTGTTGGCGGGCTCAGCTCGCCAGCGCCTGATCCAGATCCGCGATCAGATCGTCGCCATCCTCGATCCCGGCCGACAGCCTTACCAGCGAATCCGAAATCCCGATCTCGGCGCGTTTTTTCGCCGGGATCGAGCCGTGCGTCATCAGCGCCGGGTGCTCGATCAGGCTTTCGACGCCGCCGAGGCTTTCGGCCAGCGTGAACAGTTGCGTATGTTCGAGGAAGCGTTTGGTGCCGGCGAGGTCGCGGTCGAGCTCGACCGTGATCATGCCGCCGAAGGCGTGCATCTGCCGCCTGGCGATGGCGTGCTGCGGGTGGCTGGGCAGGCCGGGATAGATGACACGGCGGATGTCGGGACGGCTTTCCAGCCAGTGCGCGATCTTCTGGCCGTTCGACGAATGACGCTCCATCCTCAGCGCCAGCGTCTTCAGTCCGCGCAGCGCCAGGAAACTGTCGAACGGCCCGGAAATGGCGCCGATGGCGTTCTGCAGAAATTTCAGCCGGTCAGCGAGATCCTTGTTGTCGCCGACCACGGCGACGCCGCCGACCATGTCGGAATGGCCGTTGAGGTATTTTGTCGTCGAATGGACCACGATGTCGATGCCGAGCTCCAGCGGCCGCTGCAGATAGGGGCTGCAGAAAGTGTTGTCGGCGACTGAGAGCACGCCTTTGCGCCTGGCAAGTGCTGCGACGCCTTCGAGGTCGACGACACGCAGGAGCGGGTTGGTCGGCGTCTCGACCCAGAGCATTTTGGTTTCCGGGCGGATCGCCGCCTCGACCGCGGCAAGATCGGTGAAGTCAACGAAGTCGACCTGGAGGTTGGCGGAGCGCTTGCGCACCCGCTCGAGCAGCCGAAACGTGCCGCCATAGATGTCGTCGGTGGCGACGATGTGGGCGCCGGAATCGAGCAGTTCGAAAATAGTGGCGATCGCTGCCAGCCCCGAAGCGAAGGCGAAGGCGGCTGTGCCGCTTTCGAGATCGGCCACAGCGCGTTCGAAGGCGAAGCGGGTCGGGTTCTGGCTGCGGGCATATTCAAAGCCCTTGTGCACGCCCGGGCTCTGCTGACCGTAGGTCGAAGTGGCATAGATCGGTACCATCACCGCGCCGGTCGTCGGGTCGTGGCTCTGGCCGCCATGGATGGTGCGCGTCGAAAAGGCGAGGCGGTTTTTGCCCGATACGGTGGCTTTGACGGTCATCGGGCGCGCCTCAGATGGTTGATCAGGTCGATGCGTGTTATCAGCCCGATGAATTCGTCGCCGTCGAAGACGATGGCGACCTCGTTGCGATCAAACACCGGCAGCAACGCGTCCAGCGTCTGGCTGGCCTGCAGCGTGTGCAGGGTAGAGGTCATGGCCGTACTGACCGGAGCCTTGAAGCGGTCCCAGCGGCTGTCATAGGGGCCTTCGACCTTGGCGAGGATATCGCTTTCGTCGATGATGCCGACGAGCTTGCCCTCGTCCAGCACCGGCAGCTGCGAGACGTCCGAGCGGCGCATACGGCCATAGGCGTTGAGCAGGCTTTCGTCCGGACCGACATACACGGTGTCACCGGTGCGGTGCGAACGCATCACCAGATCGCGCAAATCGCCATGCTGCTCCTGCTCGGCAAGGCCCTGCTCGGCCAGCCAGAAGTCGTCGAACACTTTCGACAGATACTTGTTGCCGCTGTCGCAGACGAAGGTGACGACGCGCTTCGGCATGGTCTGCTCGCGGCAATAGCGGAGCGCTGCCGAAAGCAGCGTGCCGGACGACGAGCCGGCGAGGATGCCTTCCTTCGAAAGCAGGTCGCGCACCGCCAGCATGCTCTGCTTGTCGGGGATGGAATAGGCCTTCCTGACCAGCGACAGATCGGCATTGGGCGGGACGAAATCCTCGCCGATGCCTTCGACGGTCCAGCTCCCGGCCTCTATCATCTTGCCGGTCTTGATCAACGGCGCCAGCACCGAGCCGACCGGATCGGCCAAAATCATCTCGGTCTTCGGCGAAACCTTTGCGAAATAGCGGCCAAGCCCGGTCAGCGTGCCGCCGGAGCCGACACCGACGACAACCGCATCTACGTCGCCTTCGAGCTGTTGGAAGATTTCCGGTCCGGTCGTGGTTTCATGAGCCAGCGGATTGGCCGGATTGGCAAACTGGTTGGCATAGAAGGCGCCGGGCAGCTCGGCGGCGATCTTTTCGGCCATGTCCTGATAATATTCGGCATGACCCTTGCCGACATCGGAACGCGTCATCCGCACCTCCGCGCCGAGCGCCCGCAAATGCTGGATCTTTTCGCGCGACATCTTGTCGGGGACGACCAGGATGATGCGGTAGCCCTTGGGAATGCCGACCTGAGCGAGACCAAGACCGGTGTTGCCGGCGGTCGCCTCCACAATCGTCCCGCCGCGCTTCAGTTTGCCCTGTTTTTCGGCGGCGGCAATCATCGACAGCGCGATGCGGTCCTTGATCGAGCCGCCGGGATTCTGGCTTTCGAGCTTGATGAACAGCCGGCACTTGCCGATGTCGAATTTGGTCAGCTCGACGACCGGCGTCTGCCCGATCAGGTCGAGAACCGAGGCATAGGGCGGGCGCAGGCGGGACGATGCATCGTCCGGTGCCACGATCTTGTGCTTGCTCATGTCAGATGCTCCGTTGCCAGAATGAGCAACCGCCCTGGAAGACGGCAACCTACCGTCTTTTCCAGCCGTTTGCAGTTGGAAAGAAGATAGATCGTGCCAATCCGGCCGCCAGCAGGGGAATGGAATTTCGCGAAAGCTTCGTCGGCCTGCAGGCAGGGGCAAAAGATTTGCAGAACCCGCTTAGGGTTCAGGCGATCGCGGCCTGAGCTTCGATCTCGATCAGAAAATCCGGATTGCCGAGGCCGGCGACGCGCAGCACCTTGATGATCGGCGGCGCGCCACGGTTTGCCCAGAACGCCATCCAGGCGCCGAAGGCCGGCCCTATGTCCAGGTCGCCGGCGATATAGACCGAGAGGCTGACGAGGTCTTCAGGCTTTGCCCCACCGGCTTCCAGCACCTTTGCCAGGTTGGAAAGCGCCTGAGCGGTCTGCGCAGGGAGATCGTCCCTGGCGACGATCCGGCCTTGCGCGTCGACGCCATTCTGGCCGCCGACCAGCACGATGCGCGCGGATGCCGGCAGCGACACGCCTTGTGAATAGGCCGGATTGCTGTGCATGCCCTCGGGGTTCAGCCTTTCGATGGTCACCGCACTTTTTCCTCCTCTTCAGCAAAAATTATCCCGCGGCCGCCCATAGGATCAACGGCAATCGTGCGGGCGTTTCAACGCACCATCTCGTTCGTTGCGGCCGCCGATTCGGCCATGCTACCCGGCGCTGGGCGAACAGCAATACAAGGAACGGCCGATGAAGATTCTTGCCTATGACAATTTCAAGCCCGGCGTCACGCTCGACGATTTGCGGCCTTATCTGCGCGACGAAGTGTCGAATGTCTGGCGGCTCTGGAAGGCGGGGATCGTGCGCGAGAATTATGCGCGCGCCGATATTGGCGGCGTCATCATCGTCTTCGAGCTCGACAGCGTCGCGGAAGCGCGGCGCTACACCGAGGACTTCCCGCTGTCCAAGGCCGGGCTGCTAGAATGGCACTTCATCGCCTTCGACGCGCCATTGCCGCTGGAATTCCTGTTCGATCCGACGGTCGATATCGCCAAGCCATGGGACCGGACTGCGGCATGATCCGGTCGAGCGACGGGATCGAAATCCCGGCCAGCCTGGCTGAGTGGTGCGATCCGCGCCGCACGGCGCTGGTGGTCTACGACATGCAGGTCGGCATCTGCCGGCAGGTGGCCGGCGCCGCGACCATCGTCGAGCGTACCGGCACGGTGCTGGAAGCGGCGCGCGGGGCCGGAATGCGGGTGGCGTTCACGCGCCACCTGTCGCTGCCGCGCAAATGGATGGGCGCGACGCAGCTGCGCACCGCCATGGCCTGGCAGCGGCGCGACAGCCCCGACACGGTCGAGCCGTGGTTCCCGCGCGACGCCGAAGCGACGCGGATCGTGCCCGAGCTGGACCCCCGCGCGGACGAGGCGGTATTCGACAAGCTCACGATGTCGGCCTTCGATTCCACCGCGCTCGGCTTTGCCTTGCGCGATTGCGGCGTGCGCACGATAGCGCTCGCTGGCATCGCCATGGAGATCGGCATCGAGCCGACCGTTCGCCAGGCGACCGACAATGGCTTTGTCTCCGTGGTAATCGAGGATGCCTGTGGCTTCGGCAACCGCGAAGCGCGCGACCGCTCGATGGCGACGCTACGCTTCCTCGGCGAAGCCGTCGTCACCAACGTCGCAAGCTTCTGCAGCGCCCTTGCCGGCGCGGGTTGAGGGCAATCGGCTTGCTGGAGCCATTCACGGTTTCACGCAATTGCGGACGGAAAACCGCTCCGCGCTTTCCCGGAATTGATCTAGGTGGTGGCTGCGCTGTCGGTGCGAAAGCGCACGCCTTCGGCGCGACCGTGCACGCTGCCCCAGTCGTAGAGCGCCTGGAGCGCGGCGGCGAGATCTTCACCGCGCCCGGTCAAGGCGTAGCGCCCCTTGCCGTCGGGCGACGTCTGGAGCGTGACGAAGCCGATCTCGACAAGCTCGGCCAGGCGCTGCGTCAGCATCTTGTCCGAGAGTGAGGGAATCAGCCGGCGCAGGTCGGAATAGCGCATCGGCTGTTCCTTGATGCGCGCCAGGATCACCGTCTTCCATTTGCCCCCGAGCGCGTCGAGCGCGAACTCGACCGGACAGCCGTAGAGTCTTCCGCGTTGGGTCATGCGCCATGGTAGGCAAGGCACGGTGACGACGAAAGCAGAATTTGCCCGGCCATCTGGCCAGGGTCGCGGCTCACGGCCTCGCCGACTACAAAATCCATGGAGGAGAACGAAGACGAGCGTGCGCGACATCAATCCGGTCGATGCGAGACGGCCGAAACGTGTGGCGTCATCGCCTGGCTGTCTCGACCACCACAGGCTGCTGGTCGGCTCTGGTGGAGCGAGCTCCCGCACCCTGGTTCGCCTTCACCGAACGCGGCTATGCGGTCGAGATCTTTTCACCCGGCGACAGCGGTCTTGCATCCGAGATCGCGTCAAGACAGAGGCGGCCTCATCCGAGCAAGCGCTTGCTCAGCCGCGCGCACTGCACGCGAATATCGGGAATGGCGTCGATTTCGAAGAAGGTGCCGCGCGTCAGTGGACCGACGGCGAGGATATTGGCGAATACCGTGCCGTCGCCGGCGATGACCTCGCAGTTCGCGGTCACGTCGAGGCCGAGGCGCAGCGGATCCGGCCGTGCCAGCCCACGCTCGACCAGCGACCGCACCACGCTGTTCGAGGTGGTCGAGATGTCCCTGGCGATGCCTGTGCAATCATAGATGCGGGTGACGTCGAACCTTTCGAGCTGCTGCGTGTGGCGCGACTGGACCTGTAGGCTGAAGCCGTCGCCGGCGGCGATCTCGACGACGCGGCCGGCGACAAGGCGGATGCGGCCCGCTTGCACCGCCTCGGCAACGCGGGCGTAGACTTCCGGCGCCATGCGATGGCGGTGGATGTCCCACCAGGCCTTGGTGTGCTCGACGAAGCGGCGCTTGGCCGAGGACGGCCAGTTCTGCCAGATCTTCTGGTTGAAGGGTCTCAGACCGTCGACGACGTCGCGCCAGTCGATGCCGGCCTTCTGGTTTTCCCGGATCAGGTCGCGGAACCAGCCGACGAAATAGGAAAGCTGGGTGCCGAGCGGAATGTCGGCAACGTCGAGCTTGATCGGATTGCCCTTGCGATGCGGCGAAGGCAGCAGGCCGCGCCGCGACACCGCGACGATCGCGCCGCGGTGGCCGCGCTGCTCGAGCGACAGGAAGGCATCGACCATGCTCAAGCCGGTGCCCAGCACCAGGACTCGGGCTTCGGGGTCGAGCGCAGTGTCCGCCTCGGATCCCATCCTGATCGCATGCCCCTGCCCCGCCCCCGGCTCTTCGTCGTGGCCGGTGGCGAGCACGGCAAGATGCGCAACCACGCTGGTGCCGTTGGCCAGCGCCACTTCGACGCCTGACGCGGTCGGCGAGATCGACAGGCTCTCCTCGCGGATCAAGCGCAGCCGGCCCGTCTGCTGCTCACGCGCCTCGAGCTCGTCGAGCAACTCCTTGAGATAGCGGGCGTAGACGCTGCGCGGCGCATAGACCGGCGCCTGTTCCGGCGTTGCCAGGCCGCGTTCAAGCAGCCAGCGCGAGAAATTGCCGGGATCGTCGGCATAGGCGCTCATGCCCGACGCGCTGACATTCAGCACATGCGCCGACAGCAGCGTTGAATAGGCCATGCCTTGCCCAAAATGCGGGCGTTTTTCGATCAGGCTGACACGTAGATCGGGATTGGGCGACTTCAGCAGATGAGCGGCAAGCACGACACCGCTGGCGCCGCCGCCGACAATGATGATCGAACTTGGCGTAGCGCGCCCGGTCATGCGCACACCAGCTGTCCTGGCGATCGTCGCCGGCTCAGGAGAGATTGGTTCAGGCCTGGATTTTCAACGCCGCCGAAAAATCCTCGTCGCCGGCGATGTCGCGCATTTCCGCGAGGCTGCGCTGATCCAGCACCTCGGCGATGGCCTGCCGGACCTCCAGCATCAGGTGTCGGACTTGGCATGTCGCCTCGTTGCAGTCTTCGCAGCGCTGATACTGGGTGCGGCTGGCGCAAGGAATGGGGGCAAGCGGCCCGTCGAGCACGCGCACGACGTGGCCGACCTTGATCTCGTCCGCCGGGCGTGCCAGCCGGTAGCCGCCTTCCTTGCCCTTGCGGCTCTGAACGAAACCGGCATTGCGCAATTCGCCAAGGATGGCATCGAGGAACTTCTTCGGAATATTGTTTCCTGTGGCGATGTCGTTGACGAAGGCGAGCTGTCCAACCGGCAGGCGCGCCAGATGGACGAGCGCCTTGAGGCCGTATTTACCTTTTTTCGTGAGCATAACCCGCACGTTTCTCTGTCATGCGATGGCGCAAGGCCACCGGTTGCGAAACGCCTGGCGTGCCTCCCCGCCGCGTCCAAGCTGTCACTACAGATAAATTCTAGTGACATGATATACAAGCCGAGAAACGTTGATTTTGCTTCGTTTTCACGCCGCAATGGCCATTTTGGCCGGGGCTTGTGCTCTTGCGAGCACAGGAGCCACCGCGAATGACACACCGGCAAACTGGCCGGCGGCAGGAATGTCCCGATCGGCGAGAATACCAACAGCAGCTTCTGCCCCTGAATTTGAAGGCCAAAGCATGCCGCGCGCGGCAACAAGGAGGGTGGCGTCGCTCATCGTCCTCTCCAATCCTTCAATGTCGATAAGGATACTAGACTTAACCGCGAACACAGGGAACTTGTTTCCAATTTCTTGGCTATCCACAGTATGGATTTGCCGATGCAGGGGCGAAAACGGGAAAATCCTTGTTGCGCGCAAGGACGACGTGGAAGAGGTTCCCGGGCAAGGACGATGGTTCTCACCCGAGCCGTCACCCAGAAGCGCGCGAACTGCCATAGCCAGATGACTTTTTCTAACAAGACCGCACCGATTGGAAGGATTTAACTCTACAAGAACGATAGAGTTAGATGACTATGAAACGCAATCCGGGTTTTCCTCGTTTCCAAGGAGCGTTTCATGTCCACCATTTCGCGACGTATCGTTCTCTTGTCCTCGGCGGCCTTGGCTGGCGCCGCCTTTCTCGGCCCAGCCGATGCGCAGGACCTCAAGATCACTATCGGCTACCAGACGGTCGTCGAGCCCTCGAAGGTGCCGCAGGCCGACGGCGCCTATGAGAGCGCGACCAAGGCGGCAATCGACTGGCGGAAATTCGATTCCGGCGCCGACGTGATCGCCGCCATCGCTTCCGGATCGGTCGACATCGGTTATGTCGGTTCGAGCCCGCTGGCGGCGGCGGCGAGCCGCGAGCTTCCAATCCAGACAATCTTCATTGTCGGGCTGATCGGCGAATCCGAGGCCCTTGTCGCCCGCAACGGCGCCGGCATCGAGAAGGCCGCCGACCTTGCCGGCAGGAAGGTGGCGGTGCCCTTCGTTTCGACGACGCATTACAGCCTGCTTGCCGCGCTGAAGCATGAGGGTGTCGACCCGAAGTCGATCGATATTCTCAATTTGCGGCCACCGGAGATCGCGGCGGCATGGGCGCGCGGCGACATCGACGCCGCCTATGTCTGGGATCCGGCACTCGGCCAGATCAAGACTTCGGGCAAGGTCGTGCTGGATTCCTCGCAGGTCGCCGCCTGGGGCGCGCCGACCTTCGACGCCTGGATCGTGCGCACCGATTTCGCCGAAAGGAACCCGGAAGCGGTGCGCGACTTCGTCAAGGTGACGGGCGCGGCCCATGCCGAGTTCCTGGCCAAGCCGGACGCCTGGTCGGTGACGTCGCCGCAAGCGGCGAAGATCGCCACGATCACCGGCGCCAAGCTGGAGGACGTGCCGCAACTATTGAGGGGCTATGTCTTCCCGACGCTCGAGGAGCAAGCCTCGGACAAGTTCCTCGGTGGCGGCACGGTCAAAGCGGTCGAGGCGACATCGGCCTTCCTCAAGGAGCAGGGCAAGATCGACGCCGTGCTGCCGGATTATTCGGAATACGTGTCGTCGAAATATGTCAGCGAAGCGCTTGCCTCGAACTGACGCCAACGCGCGCGGTTCTCCTTCCCTGACGCCGCGTGCTCCCTGCCCCGAACCGCTTGCGAGGAGCGGCTTCGGGGCAGACAGATTCGGAATATCGGCGAGGTTCCCATGACGCATCTCGTGCTCGACAAGGTCTCGGTCCACTATGACGGTCAGCCGGCGCCGGCGGTCGAAAATGTGTCGATTGAGATCGCCAAGGATGACTTCGTTGTCCTGGTCGGCCGCTCCGGCTGCGGCAAGACCTCGTTGCTCAACGTCGCTGCGGGCCTGGTCGAGCCTGTGCGCGGACGCGCCACGATTGGCGGCCGGCCGATCACGGCGCCAGGCTCTGACCGCGCCGTCGTGTTCCAGAACGACGCGCTGTTTCCGTGGCTGACCGCGCGGGAAAATGTCGCCTTTGCGCTCAGGCTGCGCGGTGTCAGGGCCGCGGAACGGGCGCGGACTGCCGACGACCTTCTGGCGCTGGTGAAACTCGACGGCGCCGGCGACAAGCGCATCTGGGAGCTTTCCGGCGGCATGCGCCAGCGGGTCGGCCTGGCCCGGGCGCTGGCGGCCGAGCCGCAATTCCTGCTGCTCGACGAGCCGCTGGGCGCGCTCGATGCGCTGACACGCGAACGCATGCAGACAACGCTGCTCGATCTGTGGACGGCGAGCCAGGTCGGCGTGCTGATGGTCACGCACGGCATCGAGGAAGCCCTGGTGCTGGCAACCCGTATCATTGTGCTCGCTCCCGGCCCTGGCCGGGTGGTGTGGAGCTTCGAGACCGGCTTCAGCCGGCGCTATGCAGCCGGCGAGGCCATTCGCAGCATCAAGGCCGATCCCGCCTTCGCCGCAGCGCGCGGCGAGCTGACCGACGCGATCTTCGAAGGGGAGGCAGCATGACCGTTACCTCCTATACCGAGCGGCCGCAGCGCAAGGTCGACGACGGAGCCGACGCGCTGTCGGTGCCATGGTCGCGGCCGCGGCCGAGACGCAGCCGCGTTTCGGCCCGCGTGGTTAGCGCGATCACCATTCTGATGATGCTGGCGGCGTGGACGGCATCGGCCCGCCTGCAATTGGTGTCGCCGGTTTTCCTGCCGTCGCCTGTGGCAGTCTGGAACAAATTTGTCGTCGTCGCCCGTGACGGCTTTGTCGACGCAACGCTGCTCCAGCATATCGCCGCCAGCCTGTGGCGGGTGTTTGCGGCGCTGGTCGCGGCCGTTTTCGTCGGCGTTCCCATCGGGCTGGCTATCGGCATCAGCACGATCGGGCGCGGCATCTTCGATCCGCTGCTCGAATTCCTGCGGCCGATCCCGCCGCTCGCCTATCTGCCGCTGATCATTATCTGGTTCGGCATTGGCGAGCCGTCCAAGATCCTGGTGATTGCCATTGCCATGCTGGCGCCGGTTGCGCTGTCGACGGCATCGGGTGTTCGCGGCGTCTCGCAGGAGCGCATCAATGCAGCGCGCTCGCTTGGCGCCACGCAGCGCCAGGTGATCAGGCACGTCATCCTGCCCAGCGCGCTGCCCTCGATCCTGACCGGGCTGCGCATCGCGCTCGGCGCCGGCTGGTCGACGCTGGTCGCCGCCGAGCTGGTGGCCGCGACGCGCGGGCTTGGATTCATGATCCAGTCCGCTGCCCAGTTCCTCGTCACCGACGTGGTGGTGATGGGCATACTGGTGATCGCTGCCATTGCCTTCGTGCTCGAATTCATCATCCGCAGGATCGAGCGGGTTCTCGTCCCGTGGGCGGGGCGGGAGTAACCGGACCGGAGACGTGACGATGCCCCATTCCACCGCTGTACTGTTTGCGCATTTCGGCCATTGGCTCCGCCTGATCAAGGCCGGAGACAAACAGCCGCCTGACGGCGAACGCAAAACGCCGACGCCGGTCCAGCTGGATGCCGAGCGCAACCGCCTGCCGCCGCGCGACGAAAGTTTCTACTGGGGCTGGCAGTACTGGTCGCGGTGAGCGGCCGCCACGGGTCCGCTGTGTGCTGCTCCGGCGGGCGCCTGAGCATGGACGCCTGCTCAACCGCGCGAACGGTTTGCCCAGGCCAGACCGACCAGGCCGACCAGCGCGGTCACGATGCCGGCATAGAGCCATTGCGACTGGCCGGTCATGAAGCTGCCCTGGACCCAACCGATGCCTTGCAATGACCACAGCACGCCGATGGCGAGCACAATCAAGGCCAGCAGATTTTTGATCAATCTCATCGCTAGAACTCCCTTCCAAGTCGATCATCAGCCGCATTCCGGCCGAAATGGAACAGCTAAAAGAAGCAGCCCAATCACGCCAACTTCTACTTAGATGCTAACCTCTGATCCTGCGCAAGACATGCGGAGATCGGTGAAAAGATCATCAAGGAAGCTGTGCCGCGCTGCGGGAAATCTCTGACAAATTGTTTCGCGTCGACTCCAAACGTGTAACATTGCCATGGAACCGACAGATCATTGCCGCATTTGCTGCCTCATTCGTCCCTAACCGCTGCGGGTCTGTCAACGGAGCCAGTCCCCAACACATGAACAAAAGCAACCAGACCGCGCTTGTCGCGGCCACGATCGCGGCTGGCCTGATGGTCGGCGCATCCACTGCCAGCGCCGCCGCGCAGTGCGGCCGTGCCTCCTGGTACTCACTGCATTCCAGAACCGCTTCCGGCGAACGCATGAACCCGTCGGCGCTGACCGCTGCGCACCGCAGCCTGCCGTTCGGCACCAAGCTGAAGGTGACCAATCGCAACAATGGCCGCAGTGTCGTCGTGCGCATCAACGACCGCGGCCCGTTCATCAAGGGGCGGATGCTCGATCTGTCGAAGGGCGCCGCCAGTCAGCTTGGCTTCATCAGCTCGGGCCATACGGCCGTCTGCATGGCACGGGTCTAACGGCCGCCACGGCCGGACACCGCCTCCGACGCTCGTCCCCAATAGCCGTGCTGCCTGCCAGGCCTTCGCAGGTGCACATTGAGCCGGCTGTTGCCGTTCCAGGCGGATTCTCAACGCCTTGGACGAAAGAACGAGCCTAAATCACGCAAGTTGACGTATTGCATCGCAGCAGATTGTTGCTAACTTCCCCGCAAGGCATTCAAGGCTCGGCGCTGCTCGTCGGCCCTTCGATCGCAGTCGGCAGCGGGGTCCTCGATGTTCTACCAGCTCTACGAACTGAACCACGCCGCCTTGCAGCCGGCGCGCCTCTATGCCGATGCGGTGCGCCTGTTCTACTCCAATCCGCTCAACCCGGTCTCACACACGTCCTGGGGCCGCTCGGTTGCGGCAACGGCCGAACTGTTCGAGCGCACGACGCGCCGCTACGGCAAGCCGCAATTCGGCCTGACCAAGACCGTGGTCGACTGGAAAACCGTCGAGGTCAGCGAACATACCGTCTGGTCGCGGCCGTTCTGCAACCTGGTCCGTTTCGAGCGGGCGGTTCCTGCTGGGCGCCGACCGGATCCGAAACTGTTGATCGTCGCGCCGATGTCTGGCCACTACGCGACGCTGCTGCGCGGCACGGTTGAGGCGATGCTGCCCTATGCCGACGTGCATATCACCGACTGGGTCGACGCCCGCATGGTGCCGCTGGCCGACGGCAGCTTCGATCTTGACGACTATATCGACTACATCGTCGACATGCTGCATGCGCTGGGTCCCGACACCAATGTGATGGCGGTGTGCCAGCCTTCGGTGCCGGTGCTGGCGGCGGCGGCACTGATGGAAGCCAAGGGTGATCCGTTCGTGCCCTCGACGATGACGCTGATGGGCGGGCCGATCGACACGCGCCGCAATCCGACGGCGGTCAATCTGCTGGCGCAGGAAAAGGGCATCGACTGGTTCCGCGACAACGTCATCATGCGCGCGCCCTGGCCGGTGCCGGGCTTCGGCCGCGAGGTCTATCCCGGCTTCCTGCAGCTTTCGGGGTTCATGAGCATGAACCTCGACCGCCACATCATCGCCCACAAGGACTTCTTCATGCATCTGGTGAAGCATGACGGCGACAATGCCGAGAAGCACCGCGAGTTCTACGACGAATATCTGGCGGTGATGGATCTGACGGCGGAATTCTACCTGCAGACCGTCGACACCGTGTTTGTCCGCCAGGCCTTGCCCAAGGGCACGATGACGCATCGCGGCGTGGCGGTCGACCCTTCGGCGATCCGCAATGTCGCCCTGTTCACGGTCGAGGGCGAGAACGACGACATCTCCGGCCTCGGCCAGACCAAGGCTGCGCACGACCTGTGCATCAACATCCCGGCCGACAGGCACGCCCATTACATGCAGCCGGCGGTCGGCCATTATGGTGTGTTCAACGGCTCGCGCTTCCGCTCCGAAATCGTGCCGCGCATCGTCGACTTCATTACCAGCTACGGCCGTCAGAACCGTGTTGCGGTCAAGCCCAAGCTGGTCAGGACCGGCAAGAAATAGGCGACCAGTGATGATGCCTGTCAATCCGCATCAGGTCGGTCAATGCCAAAATCATCGGTTGGCGGGGCCGTGCGGCCGGTCGACCTGTTGCACAATAGTCGCGTTGGCGCCACGCGGGTAACCATGCCGCAAAAATCAATCCATCCTCATAATTGACACGGACTGTAAATACCCCTTAACGTTTCGTTAACAACAAGGGACAAGCGGGGACAATGATTTCCTCACCAATGGCGAGAACGCTGCGCCTGTGTGCGCTGGCCGGACTTACTGTGGCGGCAGGTTGGGCCGGTTCGGCCTCGGCAGCCAGCCCGATGATAACAGGTGGCCCGACCTCGCAGCCGATCGGCCATTATGATTTCTGCAAGAGCTACGCGTCCGAATGTTCGATCCGCCCGAAGGATCTGTCGCCCGCCAGCCTGACCGGCTCGCTGTGGCGCAAGCTGCTCAGCGTCACGACAAGGGTCAACGCCGCCGTCAAGCCGGAGAGCGACTTCGACATCTACGGCAAGGACGAGGTCTGGGCCTATCCCGACAAGGGCGTCGGCGATTGCGAGGACTATGTCCTGGAAAAGCGCCGTGAGCTGAACCGGCTGGGCGTCTCGTTTTCCGATCTGCTGATGACCGTCGTGCGCAAGCCGGATGGCGAAGGCCACGCCGTGCTGACGGTGCGCACCGACAAGGGCGACTACATCCTTGACAATCTGACCGACCAGGTCCGTTCCTGGGACCAGACCGGCTATCGTTTCCTCAAGCGGCAGGCGATCGACAATACCGGCCGCTGGGTGTCGATCCGCGGCGGCCAGCAGGTGCTGGTCGGCTCTGTCCAGTAACAAGGCAGCTCATTTCGGTCGTGCCAGTGCGGCGCGGAGCGACGCAATGATGCGGCGAAGCTCGGCTTCGTCAAGCTTTTCGATGTTGTCGGCCAGAAGGTTGGCAAGCTCGGTCGCCGCCGGGCTAAGGCCCGACGTGTCGAGCTTGACACGCGGATGCGAGGTTTCGGCCAGCCGCGCCAGTTCCTCGGCGTCGTCCCAGATGATGTTGAAATAGCCGATGATCTTCTGGATCAGCGTCCAGCTCGGCGCACCGCGGCGGCCGTGTTCCAGCGCCGAGAGATAGGCTGCGCTGACGCCGATCGCCTTGGCCATGTCCTTCTGGCTGACGCCGCGCTCGTTTCGCAGCACGCGAAGCTTTTCGCCGAACGGGGTCACAAGCGCACCTTCATGGGTGCATCCTCATAGGTGCGTCCCTCATCGGCGTGTCCTCATGAGCGCGCCCGCCGCAAGCGGATATAGAGCGCACCCGAGCCGCCATGTTTGCGGGCGGCATGGTCGTGGCTGGAGACGAGGGGCCGGAAGGCCGGTGTCGACAGCCATGACGGCACGGCGCGCCGCAAGACGCCATCGCCGCCCGACGAAGAGCCCTTGCCGGTGATCACCAGGACGTAGCGGATGCCGCCGGCATGCGCCCGGTGCAGAAAGGAAAACAGCAGCGAATAGGCTTCGTCCTGGGTCAGGCCATGCAGGTCGACGCGGCCCTCGATCGGCAGCCGGCCCTTCGACAGCTTGTCCAGCGTCGGTTCGTCGAGTGCGTGGGAGACATGCTGCGCCTTCGGCTTTGCGGCCGTGGCAGCATTGCCCGCGACCTGTGCCGGCGGCGGCGCCTGCCTGGTCTCGTCGATCTCCGGCCCGACGTGCGGAATTTCGACGGCGGTTCTGCCCTTCAGCGGTTTTGCCGTGTGCGCCACCAGGTTCCACAGCACCCGGTCGTCCTCGCTCAGCCTGTCGATGCGCCGGGTCATCGGCCTGCTCCTGAAACCAGCGGCCGGGGGATCAGCGCATAAAAATCTGCGGCGTTGCGGATAACGCCGGCGATCTCGCCGGCAGCATCGCCCGACCCGGCAAACAGATCGCCGCGGGCCGGCCCGGTGATCGCCGAGCCGGTGTCCTGCGCGATCATCAGCCGCCGGAACGGTTTTCCGTCGAAAGCGGTCAACGACGGCGCATCGATATGGAAGGGCGTGCCGAACGTGTGCAGCAGCCGGTCGACGGCGATCGAGCGGCCGGGTGTCAGCGCCACCTTGGCGGCAGCGATCGGGCCGAGCTCTGGGTCGTCGACGCCCATCTCGCGGAAGAAGATGTAGGAGCGGTTGCGCCAAAGGATCTCGTCGACGCGTTCCGGATGCGCCTTGAACCAGGCACGGATCGACTGCATCGTCACTTTCTCCAGCGGGATCTCGCCTTCCTCGCTCAAGATCTTGCCCGGTCCGGTAAAGCGCTGGCCGGATTTGGCGGCATAGGTGATGCGGCGAAGCCTGCCGTCGGTCATCTTGAGGCGTGCCGCGCCCTGCACGTGAATGAAGAAGGCGTCGACCTTGTCGGCGAGCCAGGCGATTTCCAGCCTTTTTCCGGCAAGCGCGCCGCGTTCGATCTCGCCGCGGTCGAAATATTCGACCGGGCCGTTCGGCGCCGCACGAGCAAAGGCGAGATAAGGATCCAAGGCTGAAGGACGATTGCCGTCGTCGATGTCGACTAGGTCGGCCGGGCGCGCCAGCAACGGCACCGAAAACCGTTGCGTGCGTACCGGCGAGGCTTCGACCTCCGGCTCATAAAAGCCGGTGACCAGGCCGGGACCACCATCTTCGGCATCGATACGGGCCGGAACGAAATGGCGCTCGAAAAAGCTTCGAGCCTGCGACCGATTCGCCGGCGAAACGGTGCGCGCTTCGGCATAGGCGTCGGCAAAGCCATTGTAGTCGACGCCGAGCGCGCCGGAGCGGTAGGGTTTGCTCAGGATATGAAAGGCTGAGCGGCGAAAGGCGTCAAAGGCAGGGAGATGGTCGTCCTCACCCCAGCCCGGCAATTCGCCAAAGGATTTTTCGCTGAAGGCTCGAGAAAGCGACACGACAGCCTCCGCCGCCGTCCAGTTCAGTCTTCTTCTTCGGTGGCGACGAGCTTCCAGTTCGGATCGCGCGAGCGCGTGTCGCGGGCGAAGGTCCAGACGTCCTTGACCTCGGCGACGGTCTCGGGATCGCCGTCGATGACAGCGCCGGCCTTGTCGCGGGTCGCCGAAATCAGTTCGCTGACAATGCGCAGCGTGATGTGGGCCTCGCTGCCCTTCATCTCGGCCGAAACGATGTCGGCCTTGTCGATGCCGACGAAGGAGGACTGGATCTTTTCGGCTTTCGCCTCACGGTCGCCGATGGCCGCGACGAAGCCGTCATAGACCTCGCGCGACAAAAGGTTCTTCAAGGTTTTGCGGTCGCCATCGGCGTAGGCCATGACGATCATCTCATAAGCCATCTTGGCGCCGTCGACGAAGGTCTTCGGGTCGAAGGTCGGATCATTGTCCTTGATCGCCCGCAGGCCCCGGTTGAGATCGGTGTCGGGCTTGGCAAAGGCATCGATCGCCACATAGGTGTCGGCCGCCGGCTCTCCTGTCAGGCGCTTGCGCGGCAGCGAAACCACGTTCTCGGGTTTCTGGGCGGCATCCTTGTCGTTTTTGCGCGCTGCCGTATATGGATCGAAGGGTGGGCGCTCGTTGCCCGTGCGTCGGCCAAGCACGTTGCGCAGCTGGAAGAAGATCACCACCGCCGCAATCAGAAAGAAAATCGTGCCGAAGTCGAAGAAGCCCATATCTTGCGCCAATCAATCCCTGCTTTGGCCGGACCAGCGGCCAAGCAAGGGCCGCGATCACATAGCGTTCAGTATCCAAAGCATATAGAACGCATGGCGCAATCATTCAAATCAAAGGCAGCCATACCTATCTAACAGCTCTGGTGCCAGCGGCGATTGCTCGCCGGCCGGCAAAACATCGAAAACGATCGGTCAAGATTTGCGTATCTCGCTGCTTCCCCTGTTCATTCTCGCGCTTCCGCTGCTGGAGATAGCGGGTTTCGTTATTGTCGGCCGCCAGGTCGGCGCGCTGGCGACAGTCGGCTTGGTGATGGCCTCGAGTGTCGCCGGCGCCCTGCTGCTGCGGCACCAGGGTTTTGGCGTCATGGCCAGGGTCCGTGCCGAAATGGATGCCGGGCGTGATCCGAGCGGCCAGCTTGCGCATGGCGCCATGATCGTGCTGGCAGCGATCCTTTTGATCATCCCCGGCTTCATCTCGGATATTTTCGGCCTTCTGCTGTTCCTGCCGCCGGTGCGCGATCTTGCCTGGCGGATGCTGAAAGGCCGCATCGTGCTGGCAACCGATTTCAGCAGTGATTTGCGGGCAAGGCAACGCGGCAAGACCATCGATCTCGACGACGGCGACTATTCGCGGGCCGACGACCATACGCGCGGACCGGGTTCTCCCTGGCGCCGCCTCAAGGACGAGTAGCTGCAAGGCAACCGGTGTCTTTTGCAAACTTGTCTTGTCGGGCCGGCCATGATAGCGAACGCCCGAATTTCAATCCGGTCAGCAACGCTGCCCAGGCAAAAGGACCACAGCTTATGGCCAGCAACGACGACGCGCCGACCGGCGCAGCCAACGGTAATGGAAATGCGGCGCAGCCTTCGCTCAACGTGCTTGCGCAATATGTGAAGGACCTGTCCTTCGAAAGCCCCGGCGCACCGAACTCGTTGCGCGGCCGCGACAAGGCTCCGGGCATCGCCATCAATGTCAACGTCAACGCCAACCCGCTCTCGGACAAGCAGTTCGACGTCAATTTGACGCTGAACGCAAAAGCGTCGTTCGACCAGGAAGTGCTGTTCAACGTCGAGCTGGTCTATGGCGGCGTCTTCTCCATCAGCGGCTTCCCGCAGGAGCACATGCTGCCGATCCTGTTCATCGAATGCCCGCGGCTGCTGTTCCCGTTCGCCCGGCAGATCATCGCCGAGGCAACACGCAACGGCGGCTTCCCGCCGCTGATGCTAGACCCGATCGATTTCGCGCAGATGTTCCAGCAGAAGCTGACCGAGGACCAGGCTGCCGCCGCCAAGGTCAAGGTGAGCTGAGGCTGGTTGGCTCGCAGCGTTTGAAAAACCCGGCGCGAAGCCGGGCTTTTTGTTTGAGACGCCGGCGGGGCAGTACCCCCCTCTGGCCTGCCGGCCATCTCCCCCTCAAGGGCAGGGCAATCGCATTTGGATTCTTACGAAGATGGACCCCCACCCTAACCCTCCCCACAAGGGGGAGGGAACGCTGCCGCCCGCCCTTACTTCCCCTTTTGGCGCCGAAAGGCAGGCAATTTGCCGAGGTCAGCGCCAACGGAAGTCTCCCTCCCCCTTGTGGGGA
>NZ_JAMYQK010000057.1:0-26547 GCF_040320845.1 Mesorhizobium sp. M0601 | reverse complement strand
CTACTGCCCTACTGCCCTACTGCCCTACTGCCCTACTGCCCTACTGCCCTACTGCCCTACTCCCCTAGCCGAGCATCATGACTTACCAATCCCCAATCTCCCCCGGCCGCTCCTGGTACGAAGACACGGCCGGGCCAAGGCCCGAATATCCGGCGCTCGACGGCGACCGGACATGCGATGTGGTGATTGTCGGCGGCGGCTTTACCGGCCTGTCGGCGGCGGCTCATCTCGCCACGACAGGCGCGGATGTCGTGCTTATCGAAACGCATCGTTTCGGTGACGGCGCATCGGGCCGCAATGGTGGCCAGCTCGGCACCGGACAACGGGCCTGGGCAGAGGAACTGGAAGCGGAATACGGCTTTTCCCGCGCCAAGGCGCTGTTCGACCTTGCCGAAGAGGCCAAGGCGCATCTGCTCGACTTTGCCGCGATGCACCAGATCGAGATCGACTATATGCCCGGCCAGATGTCGGTGGCGCACAAGAAGCGCTATGTCGACGACTACAAGGCGCATGCCGAGATCATGGCAAACCGGTTCGGTTATCCGCACATCTCATTCATGGATGCCGCGGAGACTGCCGAGCGGCTCGGCTCGACGCATTATTTCGGCGGCACCCGCGACACCGGCACCGGCCATGTCCATCCGCTGAAGCTGGTGATCGGCACCGCGAAAGTCGCGGCAGAGGCCGGCGCAAAGCTTTTCGAGCAGACGCCGTCGACCGGCATCACCTCCGGCGGCGGCAAGGTCAGGGTTGTGACGCCGAAGGGCACGATCACCGCCGCTAAATGCCTGATCGGGGTCAACGCCTATGGCGGCACGCTCGAACCGGTGAGTGCCGCGCATATTATGCCGATCGGCTCGTTCATCGGCGCGACGGTGCCGCTGGGAGCCGATTCCAAAGTGTTGCCGGGTGGCGAGGCGGTCGACGATTCGCGCTTCGTCGTGCGCTATTTCCGCAAATCGAAGGATGGGCGGCTGCTGTTTGGCGGGCGCGAGATCTATGCGGTCAACGATCCCAAGGACATCCACATCCACATCCGCCGGCAGATTGCCGAGATCTATCCGGCACTGAAGGACGTCGAGATCACTCATGGCTGGGGCGGCTATGTCGGCATCACCGTGCCGAGAAAGCCGTTCGTGCGCGAAGTGATGCCCAATGTGACCTCGATCGGCGGTTATTCCGGCCACGGCGTCATGCTGTCGAACTTTTTCGGCAAGCTTTATGCCGAGACGGTCGCCGGCAACCGCGACCGGCTGAAGCTGATCGAGGACCTGAAAATTCCACCCTTCCCCGGCGGCCGGCGTTTGCGCGCGCCACTGCTCTTCCTTGCGCTCAACTGGTACGCGTTGCGGGACAGGATCTAACCAGACGTTGCAGAATCCTTAACCAGGGCGCAGAATTCCCGCCAAGGGCGCAGTGATGCCACAATCGCGGGCGAAAGATGATGCTCGTGGGCAGCTGAACGGGGAATTTTTGCGGGCCTGCCCGCTTTTGGTTTGGGACCGATGCCGATCGAAATGCCGGCTCTCCGGCATGGGTCGTAAGAACATCGGCCCGCAAATGGAGGTGGCAAGTGTGAGAGAGCCCTTCAGTTTCGGCGCGCCGGAACGACGGCGCCTTGCGATGCAATTCGGTTACGATATGCGGCCGACGTTCTGGCACGGGGTCCGGTCGAACGCGCATCTGGTGATAGCCGCGCTTGGCACGGTCGCACTGCTCGGCGTTGCCGCGGTGGCACTGTGGCTGGCATTGCCGGCAAATGAGCGACAAGCGGCCGCAAGTCCTGAGCAGATCGTTCCGACCATCCCGGTCAAGACGACGAAGATCATGCCTGCCAAGGTTGCTGCGGCGCCGCGGACGACGGGCAAGGCAGATGCGGTTTCCCCAGCGGTGGCCGCGGCGGAAGCCGAGATACCAGCGCTGGCTCCCAACGATCCGCGCTGGACAGGGCCAAAGACGGCATCGGCCGCCGCCACGGCAGCATCCGACCAGCTGGCAAGCCAGACCGAGCAGGCGACCGATAAATCGTCTGCTTCGGTGGCATTCGCCGACCCGGCAGCAAAACCCGACGCTGCGGCATTGTTTGCCAAGGTCGCGGCTCCCGGCAGCTCAACGAAAAACAGCGGGCCCGATGGCGCGCAGACCGCCGCCATCCCCACGCCCAAGCCGCAACTGCCGACGCAGACCGCGAGCGAAGACGACAACAGCACCAAGGCAAATTCCGGAAGAGCCAATACTGCCGGTACCGGACGCATCCTGAGATCCGTCACCATGCGCACCGGCCCAAAAAAGAATGCGGCCGCCATTCTCACCGTGCCGGCCAAGACCTCGGTGCAAGTGATGAGCTGCAAGCAATGGTGCCAGATCGTCTACAACGGCAAGCGCGGCTGGATTTACAAGAGCTACGTCAAAACCGGGGCGTAGGGCCGGCAGAGCGATTGCGGGTCGCTCGCCGTCAGCCAGTCCTCCGCCGGAGGCCCCGGCCGTTCAAATACAACGTCCGCCGTCGACTTCCAGCGCCACGCCAGTGATGAAAGCCGCTTCGTCCGAAGCAAGCCAAAGCGCGGCATTGGCTATGTCGAGCGGCGTCGAAAGCCGGCCGAGCGGGATCGACGCGCGGAACTTCTCGCGGATCTCGGGTGTGTCGGCGCCCATGAATTTCGCGAGCATGCCGGTCTCGCCGGCAACTGGGCAGAGGCAGTTGACGCGGATGTTCTTCGGCGCGAGTTCCACCGCCATCGATTTGGTCGCGGTGATCGCCCAGCCCTTCGATGCATTGTACCAGGTGAGGCCGGGCCGCGGTCTGATACCGGCCGTGGAGGCCGTCGTCAGGATGACGCCACCGCCTTGCCGTTCCATGACCGGCACCACTGCAAGCGCTGCGTGGTAGATCGCCTTCATGTTGACTGATGTGATCAGGTCGAAGGTCGCTTCGTCGACTTCCAGCATGTCACCGTTGCGATGGGTGTAACCCGCGTTGTTGACCATGATGTCGATGGGGCCGAAGGCGCTCATTGCGGCATGGACCATGTCGTCGAATTCGGACCGCAGCGAGACGTCGGTCTGGGTCCAGATCGCCTTTTCGCCGATCTCGCCGGCAACGCGCTCTGCGCCCTTGGCGTTCAGATCGGCGACGACTACCCGCGCGCCCTCCTCGGCAAAGCGCCTGGCCATGCCCTCGCCAAAGCCCGAGGCAGCGCCAGTGATGATTGCGACCTTATTTTTGAGGCGCATGCTTTTCTCACTCATCGTTGAAAGCGATCGATGACGCGTTTGGCCAGGCCATCGAAAGATGTGCGTCCATCGACGATTTCTCCTTTGGCTTTCGCTGCCATCCGGCTCTATGCTGCAACTGCGAAGGCTCCGGAAGCATCGCTTGCCGACAAGCCTCCGGCCAGCGCCGGTGTCAAGAGCACACGCGGATGTGACGCAATGGCACTGGCAAGTTTAAATCGATTAGATTATATCAGCCGCGTTATCGCGACCGGCGTCACAGCGGACAGACCATGACCAGCCAGATCATTCCCGTCGACCCTTTCGACTTCATCATTTTCGGCGGCACCGGCGACCTCTCGGAACGTAAGCTTCTGCCGTCGCTGTACCACCGGCAGCGCGACCACCAGTTTTCCGAGCCGACGCGCATCATCGGCACATCGCGTTCGAAGATGACCGACGAGGAATTCCAGTCGTTCGCCAGGCAGGCGATTGCCGATCATGTGAAACCGGAGGATATCGACGCCACGGAACTGAAGACGTTCCTCGCGCGGCTCTCCTATATCCCGGCAGACGCAACCACAGGTGCCGGCTTCGACAGGCTGAAGAAGGCGATCGGCGACAGCGAACACATCCGCGCTTTCTATCTGGCTGTGGCACCGGCGCTGTTCGGCGACATCTCGCACAAGCTGAAAGAGCACGGGCTGATCACGCCGAATTCGCGCATCGTGCTGGAAAAGCCGATCGGCCGCGATCTCGCTTCGGCGCGCGCGCTCAACGACCTGGTCGGCGACGACTTCCATGAAAGCCAGATTTTCCGCATCGACCACTATCTCGGCAAGGAGACGGTCCAGAATTTGATGGCGCTGCGCTTTGCCAACGCACTCTACGAGCCGCTTTGGAATTCCGCCAATGTCGATCATGTGCAGATCACCGTGGCCGAGACGGTCGGCCTGGAAGACCGCGTCACCTATTACGACAAGGCCGGCGCATTGCGCGACATGGTGCAGAACCACATGCTGCAGCTGCTCTGCCTGGTCGCGATGGAGGCGCCGTCGTCGATGGACGCCGATGCCGTCCGTGACGAAAAGCTCAAGGTGCTGCGGGCGCTGAAGCGCATTAACGGCAACGAAGCGCCGAAGCACACGGTGCGCGGGCAATATCGTGCCGGCGCCTCGGCCGGCGGGCCGGTGAAAGGCTATGTCGAGGAACTCGGCAAGAACAGCAACACCGAGACTTTCGTTGCGCTCAAGGCCGAGATCGGCAACTGGCGCTGGGCGGGCGTGCCGTTCTACCTCCGAACCGGCAAGCGGCTGGCGACCCGCGTTTCGGAGATCGTCATCGAATTCAAGCCGATCCCGCATTCGATCTTCGGCGAGAGCGCCGGGCCGATTTCCGCCAACCAGCTAGTCATCAGGCTGCAGCCCGACGAGGGCGTCAAGCAGTTCATCATGATCAAGGATCCGGGGCCGGGCGGCATGCGGCTGCGCCAGATTCCGCTCGACATGAGTTTTGCGCAATCCTTCGACGGCCGCGCCCCCGATGCCTATGAGCGGCTGATCATGGACGTCATCCGTGGCAACCAGACGCTGTTCATGCGCCGCGACGAGGTCGAGGCGGCGTGGAAATGGATCGACCCGATCCAGGACGCCTGGGAGAGCGGCAGGCAAGAGGCGCAAGGCTACACCGCCGGCACATGGGGTCCCTCGGCCTCGATTGCGCTGATCGAACGCGACGGGCGGACATGGCACGAGAGCAATTAGGCGGCGCCTACAACTGGCACGAATTTGCCGGACGTCAGGAGTTGGCGACAGCGCTTGCCGGCCACGTCGCCGGCCGTCTGTCAAAGGCGATCGCCGAGCGCGGCACGGCGCTGCTTGCGGTCTCGGGCGGCACGACGCCGGCGAAATTCTTCGCGGCGCTTTCGACCGTTCCGATCGCCTGGGAAAAGGTGACGATAACATTGGTCGACGAGCGCTTCGTGCCGCCCTCATCGCCGCGCTCCAATGCCGGCCTGGTTGCCGCCAACCTGCTGCAGAACGCGGCCGCCGCCGCGAATTTCGTGCCGCTCTACCACGCCGCGGCAAGTATCGAGGGTGCAGCGGTCTCCGACAGTGAGGCGCTGCAAGTGCTGCCCTGGCCACTCGACGTCGTTGTGCTCGGCATGGGAACTGATGGCCACACCGCCTCGTTCTTTCCGGATGCCGACAACCTGGCAAGATTGCTCGATCCGTCGTCGCAAAGGATCGTGCTTCCGGTTCACGCGGCAAGCGCCGGCGAGCCACGGCTGACGCTGTCACTGGGGCGGATCATCAATGCCGCCTTCATCGCGCTGCATATCGAGGGCGCGGAAAAACGCAGCGCATTCGAGGCCGCGCTTGGACCTGGAACACGAAAGCCCATTCGCGCCGTGCTCGATGCCACTCAAAAGCCCGTAGAGGTTTTCTGGGCACCCTGATCTCAACTTGGCTGCAGGTCCCGGCAACAGCCGGAAGGTGTTTGCGGGACCTCGCCTGAAAGGACCGACCGCCATGACCGCAAGACGCGATATCGAAGCCATCACCCAGCGCATCCGTGAGCGCTCCAAGCCCGGTCGCGAGGCCTATCTCGGCCGCATCGCCGAAGCCTCGAACCGCACCGCCAACCGGGCCGTGCTGTCCTGCGGCAACCTGGCCCACGGCTTTGCCGTCTGCAGCCCTTCCGAAAAGGTGGCACTTGGCGGCGACCGGGTGCCGAACCTCGGTATCATCACCTCCTATAACGACATGCTGTCGGCGCATCAGCCTTTCGAGACCTTTCCGGCGCTGATCAAGGATGCGGCGCGCGAGGCCGGCGGCATCGCCCAGGTGGCCGGCGGCGTGCCGGCGATGTGCGACGGCGTCACCCAGGGCCAGCCCGGAATGGAGCTGTCGCTGTTCTCGCGCGACGTGATCGCCATGGCCGCGGCAATCGGCCTGTCGCACAACATGTTCGATGCCGCCGTCTATCTCGGCGTCTGCGACAAGATCGTGCCGGGGCTGGTGATCGCGGCGCTGACCTTCGGCCATCTACCGGCGGTCTTCATCCCGGCCGGGCCGATGACGACCGGCATTCCGAACGACGAAAAAGCCAAGATCCGCCAGCTCTATGCCGAGGGCAAAGCGGGACGGGCCGAACTGCTCGAAGCGGAATCAAAATCCTATCACGGGCCGGGAACCTGCACTTTCTACGGTACCGCCAATTCCAACCAGATGCTGATGGAGATCATGGGCCTGCACACGCCTGGCGCCTCCTTCGTCAATCCTGGCACGCCGTTGCGCGACGCGCTGACCAGGGAAGCGACGAAGCGGGCGCTGGCGATCACCGCGCTCGGCAACGCCTACACGCCGGTCGGGCGGATGATCGACGAGCGCTCGATCGTCAACGGTATCGTCGGCCTGCACGCCACCGGCGGTTCGACCAACCACACCATCCACCTGATCGCCATGGCAGCGGCGGGCGGCATCGCCATTACCTGGCAGGATATTTCCGACATCTCGGAAGCCGTGCCGCTGCTGGCGCGAGTCTATCCGAACGGCCTTGCCGATGTGAACCACTTCCACGCCGCCGGCGGGCTCGGCTTCCTGATCCGCGAACTGCTCGACGCAGGCATCCTGCACGAGGATGTGCAGACGGTGTGGGGCGAAGGGCTGCGCCCCTACGCGGTCGAGGCCAGGCTCGGCGCCGACGGCGGCGTCGTGCGCGAGGCTTCGCCGCGCGAGAGCGGGGACGAGAAGGTGCTGGCACCGTTCAAGAAGGCGTTCCAGCCGAGCGGCGGTCTGAAAGTGCTTTCGGGCAATCTCGGCCACGCCGTCATCAAGACATCGGCGGTCAAGCCGGAGCGGCGCGTCATCGAGGCGCCGGCCAAGGTGTTCGACAGCCAGCAAGGCCTGAACGAGGCGTTCAAGGCGGGGTCGCTGACCGGCGACTTCATCGCCGTCATTCGGTTCCAGGGACCGAAGGCCAACGGCATGCCGGAATTGCACAGGCTGACCACCGTGCTCGGCATCCTGCAGGACCGCGGCCAGCATGTGGCGTTGGTCACCGACGGCCGCATGTCGGGCGCTTCAGGCAAGGTGCCAGCGGCGATCCACGTGACGCCGGAAGCGGCGGAGGACGGGCCTATCGCCAGGATCCACGACGGCGATATCATCAGGCTCGACGCCGAGGCCGGGACGCTGGAGGTACTGGTGCCAGCCGGCGATTTCGCACTGCGCCGCCCCGCGGACAGCGACCTCATAGGCAATGAATTCGGCTTCGGCCGCGAGCTTTTCGCCGGGTTCCGGCAGTTGGTGGGACGCGCCGACCATGGCGCCAGCGCCTTCGGTACGGCGTGACTTTTCGACCATGGAAGAGCGGCTGGTGGCCGCTCTCCTAAAGCGCGTGGCGTTCGATCGGCCTCACGCGACGCGCTTTTAGGATCTTGTTTTTATGCATGTCGTTATCGCAAAACCGCTGCACACTTTTGCGCGACATGCATTAGATCTACTGAACCGTCAGCTCGGCTCGCGCGCCGGCCCTGACCGTTACGGTGCCTTCCCTCGAGCTGTTGTCCGATTTCTCCGAAACCACCGCGTAGTCGCCGGCCGGCAGGGTGGCTTGATACTTCTGGTCGTAGGCGTAGCCGACCGACTTGCGGGTTCCGTCGATGGCCTTCCTGGCCTCGAATATCTCGATCTTCGAGGCCCCTGGCGCGGTTATCGTCAGCATGCCGGCGTTCATCGCGATCTTCAGATCCTGATGGTCGCCAACCTTGACGCTGAACGGCTGCTCGGCCACGGCAAGGTCGACCGTCGCGACCATTACATAATCGTCGGGCGGCAGATCGAACTTGCTGTCCGGACCGTAGGCATAGGTCACCTCCTGCCTGGTTCCGTCGATGTTCTTTTTCGCCTGGAGCACCTTGAAGCCGACGCCAGAACCCTCGGCCTTGTCGCCGCCGGCAGCATAATAGGCGTTGGCGACGATACGCCCGACGCCGACGATGATGTCCTTGTCGATGACCCTGCCGGCGGCAAGCGGGATCGTCTCGATAACCATGCCCTGGCCGATCGTGACCGTCACCTTCTGGTCACCGGCCGGCAGCACGACTTTCGTGTCACCGTAATAGGTCGGCGGGGTGTCGACGCCGGGATAGCCGATTACGACAGCCGCGCCGTCATCAACGTCCGCTCCTTCGCTTGGCCGCGGGTGGATGACCAGCGTGCCGGCATTCAGGTTGAAGTGCGGTTTGGCGACCTGGCCAGGCTCTATCTTGATCTTCTGTTCGGCCCTGGCCTCGCCGGCACGCGCGACGACGATATAGTCGCCCGGCTCCAGATTGCCCTTGTAGGTGCCATATTCGGTGGTGACGGGATCGCCGCGCGTGCCGTCGGAATTCGCCTTGTGGATCTCCCAGGCATTGCCGTCGGTGACGGGATCGCCACCCTCGGCAAGCACGACGGTGGGCGCGAAATTGGACTCCGCCGGCTGGGCGGGCGCCGGCTGGGGAGCAGGCTGCGGGGCGGGAGTCGGTTCAGGGGCGGGTGGTGGAGGCGCAACGGTCTCGACGAGGGCGTCCTGCAATGCCTTTTCATCCGACGCTTCGATATATTTGCCGCCGGTATTGTCGGCGAGGCAACCGACCTGCTTGCCCTCGGCCGCCGTCAGGCCGAAGCCGACGACATTGACGGTGAAGTCGACGCCAGCAGCCTCCAGTTCCTTGCCGAGCGCACAGGGATCGCCGCTACATGTCTCGATGCCATCGGTGATGAGAACGACCGTCGCCTTGTCCTCGGTGTATTTCAATGCTTCCGCCGCTTGCTTCACCGCAGCGGTCAGCGGCGTCTTGCCCTGAAATTTCAAGCTGTCGGCCGCGGCTGAGATCGCACTTGCCGAGCCTGCCTGCGGTGGCACGATGAGTTCGATGTCGTCGCAACTGGCCTTCTCGCGATGGCCATAGGCCATGAAGCCTATTTCCTCCTCGGCCGGGACCGATTGCAGCACGTTCCGCAGCGATTGACGGGCGATTTCGAGCTTGGGCTTGCCGTCGATCTGCGCCCACATCGAGCCGGAGGCATCGAGAATGAAGATGACGCGATCGGCGGCGAAGCCGAACCCCGTCGTCCACAGCAACAGGGCCGCCGCAGCGACGCTCTGCACAAATCCCGCCATCAAAAATCTCCCCCGTCAGTCGCCGCCGCTCGGCGCCGGAACGCTATTTGACGCCGGGTCGCGACACAAGCCCGGACGGAGTACGAAGCTGCGTCGCCTCTCTGCCAAACCCTCAATAGGCCGTGCGGCGTTCCTCGGAAGGCGGCCGGCCGAATTGCAGCCGGTAGCTCTGGGCAAAATAGGAATGCGAGGTGAAGCCGGTGGCGATTGCCACGTCGAGGATCGGCATGTTGGTCTGGCGCAGCAATTCGCGCGCCCGCTCGAGCCTGAGCCGCATATAATAGCGCCCGGGCGTCACACTGAGATGGCGCAGGAACAGGCGCTCGACCTGGCGCACCGACAGGCCCGCCGACTTGGCGAGCTGCACCGCCGACAGCGGCTCGTCGAGATGGTCGGCCATCAGCTCGACGATGCGGCGCAGCTTCTCCGACTTGCCGGTGAGGTCGCGTTCCGGCCCGACGCGCTGGCGGTCCCCGGCCGAGCGGATGCGCTCATGCTGGAACTGGTTGGCGACGCCATTGGCGAGGCTCGAGCCGAAATCACCGCGCACGATCTCCAGCATCAGGTCGATCGATGTGGTGCCGCCGGCGCAGGTGTAGCGCTTGCGGTCGATCTCGAAGACGTTGCCGGTGCAGTTGATGTCCGGAAAGCGTTCGAGGAAGCCGGCGCGGTTTTCCCAATGGATGGTGCAGCGATAGCCATCGAGCTGGCCTGCTTCGGCGAGCAGATAGGAGCCGACCGAAAGCGCGCCGAGCGCATTGCCGCGCCGGCCCCAACTGCGCAGCGCTGCCAGCACCTTGCTCTTGCCGGGAAATTCCGTCGTCAGCCCGACCGAGACGAACAGGATATCGACCGGCGGCAGATCGGCAACCGCGTAGTCGATCTTGAGCGGCAGGCCGTTGGACGCCATGACGGCGTCGCCGTCGGCCGACACCGTAGTCCAGCCATAGAAATCGCGGCCGAGCAGCCGGTTCGCCGACCGGAACGTGTCGATTGCCGCGGCCAGCGAGAACATGGAGAACTTGTCGACCAACAGAAACCCGAACTGCCGCCCGCCCTGAACGGGATCATTGGTGACCGGCCGTTCTAAGGGAACAGTGAGGTTCGGCAAGGACGCTGCTTTCTGGTCAGAAGGAAGGCCGTTTCAATCCGGCTGCGAGATAGGCGGAAGCTAGCGTGTTGGCCATCAGCATGGCAATGGTCATCGGCCCGACGCCGCCAGGCACCGGCGTGATGGCGCCGGCCGCCTTCGCTGCTTCGGCAAAGGCGACGTCGCCGACGAGGCGCGTCTTGCCTTCGCCCTTTTCAGGTGCGGCGACGCGGTTGATGCCGACATCGATAACGGTGGCGCCAGGCTTGACCCAGTCGCCGCGGACCATTTCAGGCCGGCCGACGGCTGCAACCAGAATATCGGCGGTGCGGGCAAGCGCCGGCAGGTCCCTGGTCCGGCTGTGTGCGATGGTGACGGTGCAGTTGGCGGCAAGCAGAAGATTGGCCATCGGTTTGCCGACGATGTTCGAACGCCCGACGACGACCGCATTGAGACCGGACAGGTCCTTGCCGCGCACGCGTTCGATCAGCAGCATCGAGCCGGCCGGCGTGCAAGGCACGAAGGCGGTCTCGAGTTCGCCGGTGCCGAGCTTGCCGACATTGATGAAGTGGAAGCCGTCGACATCCTTCTCCGGCGCGATGGTCTGGATGATCTTGCCGGAATCGATATGGCCGGGAAGCGGAAGCTGCACGAGGATGCCGTTGATGGCCGGATCGGCGTTGAGCTGGCCGATGATCTTCAACAGGTCCGGCTCGGAGGTTTCGGCCGGCAGCGTGTGCTGAACCGAATGGAAGCCGCATTCCTTGGCGGTGCGGGATTTGGAGGCGACATAGACCTGGCTCGCCGGATCCTCGCCGACGATGACCACGGCGAGACCGGGCTGCCGTCCGCCCTTTTCCGCCAGCTCGGCGGTCAGGGCCTTGACCCGCCGCACCACGTCTTCGGCGACGCTTTTTCCGTCAATCAACTCAGCCATGAACCACCCTCGACGCCGATCGCGTAAGCCTGCCGCGTTAAAACATCCATGCGGCGCGCTCCAGATATCTTTTATGCAGGCCGTTGCCCAGAACCATGCGCTGCGGGCGGACATGCAGCGCGGCATTTTCACGAAAATCGAGCCGGGCAATCCCGTCAATGCGCCGTCCCATGCCGTTAACTCGAAATCGGCATGTTTTATTCGACGCTCAGAAATAGCGGCGATGCGTGCGGTTTTCGGTGAGCTCGCGAACCGCCTCGCGGAATTCGCGCAGGCTGACGCGGATTTCCTCGATCTGGCTTTGCTGATCGGCGGCTTCCGAGGCCTGATTTGCCTTCCTCGACCAGGCCTGAGTATGGGCCGAATGCGGCGGCGTGGGTTGCTGCGGATAAGGTGCCCGATCGGCATAGAGCGGCTGCGGGTGGAACGCAGGTGGCATCGCTGCGGTGGAATTTGTCGCGGCGGAAGTCTCACCGGACGCCATCTCCTCCGGCGCTCTGCCAGGCATGAGCCGGCTCAGCGCCGACAACACGGCACCGATCGGACCAGAACGTTTGGTACGCGCGACCTCGACCGGCTGAGCGGGAGGCGGCGCTGCCCGGTATGCTGCGTGATCGGCGGAACCGGCATCGGGGCCGCCAAGGGAGCCAGCGGGGTCGAAAAACCCATCGGCAGCTGCAGCCTCTTCCATCAGTATGGTGCCGGCCTTTGGCTCATCAGGATCGGGCTGGCTTATGCCGGCGGCTAACAACAGGATCGGACTGGCACGCGCTTCGCGGCGCGAGCGGGCAAGACGATGGCGTGTGGCGGCATCCTCGCGCCATGACGGGCCTGCGCGGTCCTCTAGCGAAACCAGCGATGCTTGGTCCTCGCCGCGCACCGCCTCGACGAGCGACAGCAAGGACTGCTCGTTCCTCCAGTGTTCACGATTTTTCCTATAAGCCATGGTTTCTGGAGCCTTCCCCTCGGGCTGGGACCTAGCGACCGCCACTGGTTAAGCGATGCTAAACAGGCATAGGAAATAAAAGATTAATTTGGTCGCCGCGCGGCTGCGCGACTACATGCGCATCCAACCGCAAGGTCGGGGTTTCCGCCTGATCACGGTCCCAACAGGGCTTCCCCGCCCTGCCGCGAACGTCTATGGGGAAGCCATCTCTATGGGAGGCTTTCGATGACGATCAGGCTTGTTCTCGCCGGTTGCGGCAATATGGGCTATGCCATGCTCTCGGGCTGGCTGAAAGCCGGCAAGCTCGCTCCGGCTGCGGTGTTCGTGGTCGAGCCCAATGCCGAGTTGCGCAAGCGTGCCGAAGCACTGGGCTGCGCTGCCGGCGCGGATGCTGGCGCCATACCGGCGGACGCCGTGCCGGCCCTCGTCGTCCTTGCGGTCAAGCCACAGGTGATCCGCGACGTCACGGCTGGCTACATCCGCTTCAACGATGGCCGGACCACCTTCCTCAGCATCGCCGCCGGGACGCCGGTGGCCACGTTTGAAGGTATTCTCGGCGACCGCGCGCCGATCGTGCGCTGCATGCCCAACACGCCGGCGGCGATCGGCAAGGGCATGATGGTGGTGTTTTCCAACAGGCTGGTTTCCGACGAGACTAAACGTTTCGTCGCCGACCTGCTCTCGGCGAGCGGGCAAGTGGCCGATATTGACGACGAGGCCCTGATGGACGCGGTGACGGCGGTTTCCGGGTCGGGGCCGGCCTATATCTTCCATTTTATCGAAGCGCTGACCGTGGCCGCCGAGAAAGCCGGCCTGCCGACCGGGACTGCCAAGCTCTTGGCCATGCAGACGGTCTACGGCGCCGCCTCGCTGGCCGCCGAAAGCGGCGAGGAGCCGGGCGTGCTCAGACAGCAGGTGACCAGCCCCAACGGCACCACGGCTGCGGCCCTTGCAGTACTGATGGGCGAGGACCGGCTGACGCGCCTGCTCACCGAGGCGGTGGAAGCGGCGCGGCTGCGGTCTATCGAGCTGGGGAGGTAGGGCTTCTGGGGGAGCCGGTCGGCGGTGACGATCGATCGTTCCTGTCGGCATTAGCTACCGGTAGAAAGCCGTTACGCGGCGTTCCTTCGCGCCCTCCACTGTCCTGCCGACATCAAAATCGCGATAGCCTAGAATGTCGACAGATATCAGCGATGTCCCCACAAGTCGTCGATCTCGTCCTTGTTTAGGGGCCGCCCGTCTTTGCCGGCTTTGGCTTTGAGATCATCGACAATGGCCGCGAGCCGCTCTGCCAGAGAAAGGCGTCCATTTTCCCGCTTCAACTCGGATTCACGGACCTCAGCCATCACCAAGATTCCCATACAGCATCTCGTCCTGCAGCCGGCGCAAGGCGAACAGCCCGGTCGTCGGTTCGGGCGCGGCATTGTCGGCGGTTAGCAATTCGCCTTTCCTCACCGGTTTCAGCACCTTGCCGCCTTCGAGCAGACCGACCGGCACGGCGCGATGGGCGCGGGCCTGTTCGACGGTCATGGTCCAGGAGCGGTAGCAGGTCTCGCCGATCGCATCGAAAACCTCGCCTGCCGCCAGATCCCGCTTGGCCACCGCGCAGACCTCGGCCACCGGCCGCGGCAGCGGCACCATGTCGGGCTTGCCGTAAAGCGCGATGCGAGCGGCCGTCAGCGGCACTTCCAGCGAGGTCAGATGGTAGGGCCTGAAGAAGCTGTAATAGGGACCGTGGCCGATATGCAGATCGTCCATGCGCTCGATGATGCGCGGATGCGTCGCCTCGACGATGACGAAGACACCGGGCGCCACGCCCTTGCCGACGGTGTAGTCGACAACGCCCTTCTTCGACAGAATGCCGCCCTGCTCGCGCGGGATCAGCACCTTGACCAGCTCGTCGCGATCGGCCTTGGGGCCGTGCATGCCGGGAACGTCGGGCACCAGCCCGGTGGCGTTGGCAATGGCGCACATCTCGACCATGGTTTTCGAGCCGTCGACGAACTCGACCAGCATGCGCGGATTCATGTTGCGGCGCAGTGCCTCCTCGCGGTAGTCGTCGGGAACGGCGTCGTGGTTGAGAGGGTTGTTTTTGCCCTTGCCGGCGGAGACGATGGTGTAGCCGAGCGCCGAGGCGAACTCGATCAGCTCCATGCAGCTCGACGGCTCGTCGCCGGCGCCGACCGAATAGACGACGCCGAGCCGGTCGGCCTGCTGCTTTAGATAGCAGCCGATGGTAACGTCGGCCTCGACATTCATCATCACCAGGTGCTTGCCGTGCTGCATCGCCATCAGGTCGAAATCGGCGGCGACCCCGGGCTTGCCGGTGGCATCGATGACGACATCGATAAGCGGATTGGTGACCAGCATTTCGTTCGAGGTGACGGCAATCTTGCCGCTTTCGATCGCCTGGCTGACCTTCGAAGCGCTGTCCGCTTCGGCTGCCATCGCCTGGTCGCCATAAGCAATGCGGATGGCGTCACGCGCCGTATGCGGGCGGCGCGTCGAGATCGCGCAAACCGAAATGCCCGGCATCAGCATGCCTTGAGTCACCAGGTCGGTGCCCATCTCGCCCGAACCGATAACGCCGATGCGCACCGGGCGGCCTTCCGCGGCGCGCTTGGCAAGATCGCGGGCAAGCCCGGTCAAGGCGACATTGGTCATACTGGAACGTCCACTGCTTTTTGATTTGAAGCGGGAATAGCAGGGAACGGCAACCCATTGCCAATCGAAACCGGCCGCGGCGGTCTTTTCTTGCGCATGACCCCGGAAACCAGAATTGTTCCTATGAAGACATGCACCCGGCCGAAGGACTAACGAGGGTCCTGTGGCGCCAAAGGCCCGCATTGAAGCGGCGCAACGGGCCGTTAAGCCCGGATGGATCGCAGCCAAGAAATGTACGGAAATTCTTAGTCATTCTTTTATGCAATCCTGCTTTAATAGGGAAATGGACTGGCGTGCCCGCATTTTTAGGTGTTTTTTCCGCGCTATGCGACCGATCGGCGAGAGCGGCAACGTTGCTACTATTTTTGCTCTGTCTTTGCCGATTGTCGTCGGCGGTGCGGGCCTCGGTATCGAGACTTCCTATTGGTATTACAGCAGCCTGAGGCTACAAGCGGTGGCGGATGCGGCGGCCTATGCTGGCGCTTTGGAAAAGGTTTCGGGATCCGACACGCCAAAGATTGTCTCCGCAGCGACAGCGTCAGCGACCACGAACGGCTGGGGACCGTCAGCAGGTACAATAGAGGTCTTCTCGCCTCCGTCAGCCGGTCCAAATGTCGGAAAAAAAGCGGTTGAGGTAGTCGTTCATCAGAACCTCGATCGGTTCTTTACGTCGATATTCACGCAAAACGCAGTTGGCGCACAAGCAAGGGCGGTGGCTCTTATTACGGATGCTTCAAAAGCCTGCATTTTGACGGTCGATCCTTCCGCTTCGAAAGCGGCGCTCTTTTCCGGCAGTTCGACCACAAAACTGACAGGCTGCTCCGTCATGTCGAATTCGATAGCTCCGGACGCCATCAAACTTCAGGGATCGGCAAGCCTTGATGTCGATTGCCTGATATCGGCAGGCGGTGTTTCGTTGAGCAACGTCGTGAAGACCGTTTGCGCCAGCCTGATAACTCAGGCGCTGCCCGCTGCTGATCCTTTTGCCGACCTGCCGGCGCCGCCGGCCACGAACCCTTGTCAAAACGGCAATCAGTCAACCTTGCAACCTGGAACATACTGCAAGGGGCTCAGCTTGAGCGGCAATGTAACCCTCTCGCCCGGGATATACGTCATTGAGGGAGGCGATTTCAAAGCGAGCTCGAATGCAAATATTTCCGGCGAGGGTGTCGTCATTTATCTGGCCGATACCTCCGGCGTTAGCATGAACGGCACGGCGACCGTCAAGCTCAGCGCACCGACGTCGGGCACCTATTCAGGTGTGCTGTTCTATGGCGACAGAGCCAACCTGGCGGGATCCAACACGTTTAATGGCACGGCGGATTCGCTATTGACCGGCGCTCTGTATTTTCCAACACAGGGCGTCAATTATCTCGGCAATTTCTCGGGCAAGGGTGGTTGCACGCAGGTCGTCGCAAGTACCGTGCAATGGTCCGGCAACGCAAACATCATTCAGGATTGCACGAGCCTTGGAATGCGAGACATTCCGGCCACGCAAACCGTTCAGCTTGTCGAGTAGTTTTCGTGGATCGGCTACAAGTCCGGATGTTCCGGAGTGATTCGGGTGTTGCCGCGGTAGAGTTTGCGCTGGTTCTGCCCGCCCTTTGCCTGGTACTTCTTGGCATCATCGACGGCTGGTCTTTTGTCTCGAGCGCATTGTCGATGCGTGCAGGCGTCAAAACCGCGGCGAACCTCGTGATGCAAGGAGCAGTCGAGGATACGACCATCCAAGCTGTCGCTCTTTCGAGCTGGGAAAACCATCCTGATGGCGCGCAGGTGGCAGTGAGCCGGAAATACATGTGCGGGAACATCGTGGCCGATCCATCGGTCCTGTGCGACACTTTGAAAGCCCCCTCGGTCTTCCTCGTAATACAGGCGACAGCCACCTGGTCACCGCCCTTCAGTTTTGGCGCGTTTTCCCTCTCGCGCGAACTCAGTCATCAACAGGTGATTCGTGTCCGCTAAGTCGAGAGCTTTCACGGGGGATGCATCAGGCGGAGCTGCATTAGAGTTCGCGCTGATCGCGCCTTTTCTGATAATGCTTTTGATCGGCATCTTTGCATTCGGCTGGGCTCTGAATGCTATGTCGAGTGTTCGGTACACGCTGGAAACGTCGTCACGTGCGCTGCAAATGAAGAACTCGCTGACGCAGGCCCAGATCCAAGCCATTGCCACGGAAAAATTACTGGATTTGGGATTGAAAGACGTCGATGTAACAATAGCAATCGACGCCCCCAGCGGCGGCTTTCGCATGGCACATCTGACGGCCCAATATGCGTTCGTGATCGAGTTCCCGTATTTCAACCGATATCCGATAAATTATCAGACAACTGTCACAGTTCCCCTGATTGCATCGTGAGCACGTCCCCCGGCCAGTCGAGCGGCACCTTTCGCAGGATGTTCGCTGCACGCCGCCTTTATAGGCGATCGCCTTGTACAGCGCGCCGTTGCCGGCTTTGTTCCGGCCGAGCCCCCACCCCTCGCCCAGCGCTGCGCGGCCGCTACTTGTTTGTTGACAGGCATGCGAGGCCTACATGTGGAATTTGGCAGCAGAGGGCTGGAGGCTCCTCAAGCAGAGCGTCATCGGCTTCATCGACGACAATGCGCTGAGCCATGGGGCGGCGATAGCGTTTTATGCCACGACCTCGCTTGCGCCGATCCTGCTCATCGTTGTCGCTATTGCCGGTATGGCCTTCGGGCACGAGGCGGCGCAACTCGCCCTTTCGGCACAGATTGCTGGCCTGATGGGGCCGCAAAGTGCCGAGCTGCTGCAGGCGACGATCGAGAACGCCTCGCAGAAGGAAGCGGGAACCCTTGCCAGCATTCTGGGGCTGGTCACGCTGTTCGTCGCCGCATCCGGCGTGTTCGGCGAAATGCAGCTGGCGCTGAACGAAATCTGGAAAGTCAAACCGAGCGGGGCCACGATTTCACGAATGGTGCGGGCACGCATTGCAAGCCTGGGCCTGGTCGCCGCGCTTGGTTTCCTGCTGCTGGTGTCGCTGGTCGTAAGCGCTGCAATTTCGGCGCTCGGAGAGGTCATCAACGCCGACCTGCCGTTCGGCACCATCATCCTGAGCGCCATCAACGGGATCGTCTCGTTTGCCCTGATCACACTGCTGTTTGCCGCAATCTACAAGGTGCTGCCGGACCGCAGCCTGCAATGGCGCGATGTCGGCATCGGCGCCGCGGTCACCGGGTTTCTGTTCACCATCGGCAAGTCGCTGATTGGCTGGTATATCGGAACCAGCGCCATCTCATCATCATACGGCGCGGCCGGCGCCCTGCTCGTCGTGCTGTTATGGGTCTATTATTCAGCGGAGATATTTCTGCTGGGCGCCGAATTCACGCGAGCCTATTCGGTTCGACATGGCAGCCGGTCCGATTTGAAGAACAAGGTGGAATTGCATGGCAAATGAGTTCACGCCGAAATTCGACCTAGCCGACGAGGTGGTGGTGGTCACCGGCGCCTCGCGCGGCATCGGCCGCGCCAGGACAACCGCACTGGGTCAAACCTAGTGTCCGGCTTCCTCATTCATTGCCGGCAAGCCAACGGACCATATTCGCCATCAGTCTTCCGTAGAACGGCCACGCGAGGAAATCCTGCGAGAGCCAATGCGGGCCGATATCGGTTGCCCAGGCAATCGTGCGGCCGCGGCCATGGCTATCGACGGCAAGGAGCGGCCAGTCGGTGCCGCGATGGTGGCAGGTCGCCAGAAGCCGGGACGAACCGTCGCGCCTGAATTCCAGCTTGTTCGCGCCGAGAATCGGCGGCAAAGGCCCCTCCACCCCGGAAAAAATCGGATGTGACGACTGCAGGATGGAGGCCTGCAGGCCTTGCGGCACCTCCATGCCGTCGCAGTAGGGTAGGCAACGGACCGGCAGAACGTCCTCGACCGGGGTGTCGTGGAAACGCGCCGTCCCGAACATGCCCTGAAAGCCCATGTAACCGCCGGCCAGCATCAGCCCGCCGCCACCTTCGACATAGGCCTTGAGCACATCGAGGCGGTTGACGCCGACACGCCCGGCGCGGGCATCCGGCGTCACCAGCAATGTCAGGGCGCCGACATCGGAGATCACCACCGCCTGATATTGGGCGAGCCCATCGAGGTCATAGGGAAACTCCGCGCTGCAACGCTCGCCGCCGATCTGCGTGACCGCGATGCCTTCAGTGGCCAGCGCGGCATTGAAGGCCGTCGCGCCATTTGTCAAGGCCGCACTTGTAAGCACGTCGCTGCCGATGGCGATCGACGTCGTCGCCGCAAAGGTTTCGCCCGCAAGCAAGATCTTCATTGCCGCCCCGCACTGTTTTCATTTCGAGAGGTTTTTGGGAAGGGCGCCGGATGGACCGGCGCCCCCTAGAACTCAAGCTCTACAGGATCAGAATTTGAATTCGGCCAGATTTTCGGGAGTTACGATCTTGGCCGGACCAAGGATCAGTTCGCCGCCGGCGCCAATCGTGTATTCGCCGAGCCTGCCTGCCGTGAACTTCTCACCCTCCTTGCCGGTGATCTTGCATTGCGCAAACGCCTGGGCCGTCTGATAGGTAAGATAGCCAAGATCGGTGACGTTCCACCAGATATCCTGAGCCGCTTCGTCCTTGATGTATTTCGAGATCAGAGTGGCCGGCGCGAGGCCGGTCAGCTTGACCTTGCCGATCATGCCCGCTTCCTCGAGTGCACGCGCGGCCGCCGGAAGGCCGATGCCTGCCGGGACGATGATCACCTTGAGATCGGGAAACGCCTGCACCAGCGCCAATGCCTGCTGCTGGTTGATCTGTTCGCTTTCTTCGCCATAGGCCACCTGCACCAGCTTCATTTTGGAGAACTTCGGCTCGGCCGCCATTTTCGCCTTCATGAAGTCGATCCAGGCATTCTGGTTGGTCGCCGTCGGCGTCGACGACAGGATCGCGAATTCGCCTTCACCGCCGCTGAGGGCGAATGCACTTTCGAGCATCATCTCGGCGAGGCTGTCGCCCTTCACCTGATTGACGAACACCGCACGCGCATCGGCGGCCACATCGGAGTCATACGAA
Organism: Mesorhizobium sp. M0601; assembly: GCF_040320845.1. Taxonomy (NCBI): domain Bacteria; kingdom Pseudomonadati; phylum Pseudomonadota; class Alphaproteobacteria; order Hyphomicrobiales; family Phyllobacteriaceae; genus Mesorhizobium; species Mesorhizobium sp. M0601. Next base: position 6,494 of record NZ_JAMYQK010000057.1, on the reverse strand, counting down.
ATCACCCTGACGCCCTGCTGAACGGCGCGCTTCAGCGCAGGCGCGACGGCGTTGGCGTCGTTGCCGGCAATTGCGATGACTCCGACCTTCTGCGAGACAAGGCTGTTGATGAATTCGATCTGCGCCTCGGCGGTCGCCTGCGATGGGGCGACCTGGGTAGCGGTGCCGCCAATTTCCTTGGCTGCCTCTTGTGCGCCTCCAAAGGCCACTTTGAAGTAGGGATCCGTGTCGAGCTTGGGCAGGAAACCGACCGTTACGGGTTCCTTGGCGCACTCCTGGCTGAAGGCCAGCGAGCTTTGCGCAAGCAGAACCGCGGATGCGAGCAGGGCTAATCTAAACGCTTTCATTGTGACTCCTCCGTCAAAATTCGGGCTTGAAGGAAGGGGCCCGAGATCACCCCTTTGTCTCGCGCATTGCGCGGGATCTGCTGAGCATCTCCTGTGTGGAGCGCCAGTAATTGCCGATCAGCAGCGAGCCGATCAGAAGCAGGCCGATGATCATGCCCTGCGCGTCGCCACCGATCTGGTTCAGCGCCAGCACGTTGCGGATGATGGCGATCAGGACCAGTGCCAGCATGACGCCGGTCAGGCGGCCCTTGCCGCCAAAGACGCTGATGCCGCCGAGCAGCACGATGGTGATGACGTCGAGCTCCATGCCGAGCGCATTGTTGGCGCGGGCGTTGGAAAGGCGCGCGGTATAGACGATGCCGGCCATCGCCGCGACGACGCCCGAGACGACGAACAGGTTCAGCACCATCCGGCGCGTGTTTATGCCGGAATAGCGCGCCACCTCGGGGCTGCCGCCGAGCGCGTAGATGCGCTTGCCGGTCGGCGTCTTCTGCAGCACGACCGCAAACACCGGCGCCAGCACCAGGAAGGGCACGATGGTCCACGGTATCTCGGTGCCAGGCAGGTTGTTGATGCCGAAATCGACGACCGCGGGCGGCAGGATGTTGACCGAGCCGGTGCCGAGCAGGATGTAGCCAATGCCTCGATAGAGCGCCATGGTGCCGAGCGTCACAACCAATGACTGCAGTCCGAGGCCCGAGACCAGATAGCCGTTGAAGGCGCCGAGCAGGCCGCCGATGACGAGCGTCAACGGGATTGCGGCAAGTGTCGGCACACCGGCCTGGACCAGCAAGCCAAAGACGACGGACGTCAGCGCCAGCACCGAGGCGATCGACAGGTCGATCTCGCGGGTGATGATGAGCAGCGTCATCGGCAGGATCAGCAATGCCTTTTCCGAGGCGCTGGCGGCCAGTTGCGAGAGATTGAAGCCGGAAACGAAATTCGGCACGAAGATCGCGGCATAGAGGAAGATGGCCAAGCAAGAGGTCGCCAGCAGCAGATCCCAGAAGTCGATCGAACGGAGGAACTTTTTCACCGCGCCCTCGCCTGTCTTGCCTGCTCGGCCCGCCGCACGATGAAGGTGTCGATGCCGATGGCGACCAGGATCACGAGGCCGTAGACGCCCTGCAGCCACAGCGGGTCGACGCGCACCAGCGTCAGCCCGTTCTTAATGACGAGCAGCGTGAGCGCGCCGAGGATGATACCGAGCAGCGTGCCCGAACCACCGCGGATGGCGACGCCGCCGACCACCGCCGACGCGATCACGGTGAGTTCGAAGCCGAGCGCGACGCGTGCATCGATGGTCGCATAGCGCGATGCCCACAGCGCGCCACACAGGCCGCCGAGCAGGCCGGCCATGCCAAAGGCCAGCAGAATGCGGCGGTCGACGGGGATGCCGATAAGACGCGCGCCGTCGGGATTGGAGCCGGCGGCGAACAGTTCGCGCCCGATCGCTGTGCGATAGAGCAGCACGTAGCCCAGGCACAGGATAACGATCGCGATGATGACGATCAGCGGCACGCCGGCGATCTTCAGGCCGGTCATGTCGAGCCAGGCTTGCGTGACTTCGTCGGCGCTGATCTGGTCACCGGCTGCCCAGATCGAGTTGAAGCCGCGGAAGATCGACATCGAGGCCAGCGTGACGACGATCGCCGGGATCTTTCCCCTGGTGACGACGAGGCCGTTGATCAGGCCGGCGACGCCACCGACGGCGCATGCGGTTATCAGGCCAATGCCGATGTCGAGCCCTGGATAGGCCTGGACCATGCTGGCCGCCATGTAAGCCGACAGGCCGATCACCGCAGCGATCGAAAGGTCGATGTTGCGGGTGATCAGCACCAGCATCTGCGCGAGTGCTGCAACGACGAGCAGGGCGGCATCCATCGACACGGCGGTCAGGTTTGCAGCGCTCACCATGCGCGGGTTGATGATGGTGACGGGGACGGCGACCGCCAGCATCGCGGCGAGCAGACCGAACTCCCGCCGCTTCAGTATGTCGAGCGGTCCTTTTCTCTTCTCCTCGCCGGCGGCCTGTGCCGCCGCATCGGCGCTTTCGCCGGCCTTGGTCGCTGCTTCCAGCACCTTTTCCTGAGTGGCTTCGCCCCTGGCAAATTCGGCCGTCCGATGGCCTTCGCGCAGGACGATGATGCGGTCGCACATGCCGATGAGCTCGGGCATTTCGGAGGAGATCAGGATGATTGCCATGCCCTGGGCGGCAAGGTCGGCGATCATCGCATGCACTTCCGCCTTGGTGCCGACATCGATGCCTTGCGTCGGCTCATCGAGGATGAGGACGCGCGGCTCGGTGCGCAGCCATTTGGCCAACACCACCTTCTGCTGGTTGCCGCCGGACAGTTCCTTTACCGGCTGCGCGTAGCCGGAAAAGCGAAGCTTCATGCGCTTCAGCCAGTCCGAGACCAGATTGATCGCGCGGTTCGTGCCGTAGAAGCCGGAGCGGGCTGCCTTGTCGAGGACGGGCAGCACAGCGTTGTCGAGGATGGAAAAATCCATCACCAGGCTCTGGCCCATGCGGTCTTCCGAGACATAGGCGATGCGCGCATCCATGGCGTCGCGCGCCGAGGCGAAGCGCACTGCCTCGCCGTCGATCAGGATTTCGCCGGCATCGGGCTGGTCGATGCCGAACAGCACGCGCGCGATCTCGGTCCGCCCGCTGCCGACCAGGCCGCCGAGCCCGAGCACCTCGCCGGCATGGAGCTTGAGGTCGATATTGGAAAAGCCGCCGGCGTGCGAAAGCCCCCTCGCCTCCAGCACCAGTGCGCCGGTGGCGTGGCTTCGTTGCGGATAGAGGTCGGTGACCTCGCGGCCGACCATCATGCCGATGGCAGCGGCGCGGCCAAGCTCGGCCTTCGGCTTGACGCCAATGAGGCGTCCGTCGCGCAGCACCGCGATGCGGTCGGCGATGCGGAAGATCTCGTCCATGCGGTGGCCGACGAACATCATCGCGACGCCATGCAGCCGCAGGTCGGCGACGACGGTGAACAGCCGCTCGACCTCGCGCTGCGACAGGGCGGCCGTCGGCTCGTCCATGATCAGCACCCGCGCGTCGAGCGACAGGGCGCGGGCGATCTCGACCAGTTGCTGTTCGGAGGTGCGCAACGTTCCGAGCCGGGTTTCGGCCGGCACGTCGAGGCCGACTGTCGCCAGCACCCTGCGCGCGCCGGCAAGCATGGCGGCGTTGTCGATGCCGCCGAAGCGGTCGCGTGGCATATGGCCGAGATAGATGTTCTCCGCCACTGAAAGATCAGGGAAAAGACCGGGGTGCTGGTGCATGACCGAGATGCCGGCAGCCTGGGCGTCGTGCGGCGAATGGAAGACCACAGGCTTGCCATCGACTTCGACATGGCCGCCGGTCGGGAGATACACGCCGGCCAGCAGCTTTACGCAAGTGCTCTTGCCGGCGCCGTTTTCGCCAAGCAGAGCCAGCACCTCGCCTGAGCGCAATTCGAAGGACGCGTCCTTGAGGGCGATTGTGCCGCCGAAGGCTTTTGTCGCCTGAACCAGGGCAACGGGGACAGCCGCGTCGCTCTTCACCATGGCGTCGGCTTCGCCTAATGCGCCCAAGTGCAGCACCTTTCCTCCCTGGTCCTGTTTTTTCAATTTGCTATATTAAATGGCCGAATGCCGCAACTGGAAAATTGACTTCCATGGCCGCGAAGGGCACTGTCGCGTCGCGCACGGGTGCGATTGGAGTGCTCGACCCCGCGGCAGCCTCAAAGCTGCAAGCGGATGGAATGGCTCTGCGGGAATGAATGGGGAGGCGCCGGTTTTGTCCGGAAAAGGCAGCAATTCGGTCAAGGTTCGGCATTATAACGAGCGCTTCGTGCTTGATGCCATTCGCCGCCTGAAGGAGGCATCCAAGTCCGATCTGGCGCGCGCCGCAAATCTGACGCCGGCCGCGGTCGCCACCATTGTCGACGGGCTGGAATCTTCCGGATTCGTAAAGCAAGTGGGAAAAAGGTTCGGGCAACGCGGATCGCCGTCCACTCTCTACCGACTTGCACCTGAGCGTATCTACAGCGTCGGCATCAAGATCGGCCGGCGCGCGCTGGAAGCCGTGCTCGTCGACTTTGCCGGCGAGGTCCGCTCGCGCGAGTCGCACGAATATCGCTTTCCGGATCCCGACATGGTGCTCAAGGCCGGCAACATGTCGCTGGCCAATTTCGACAAGCTGGTCGAGGGGCTTGGCGATGCCAGCATCGTCGGCGTCGGCATCGCCTCGCCATATTTCCTCGGCGGCTGGAGCGAGGAACTCGGCTTTCCCGACGATCTCGGCAGCCGCTGGGAAGCAATCGATCTGACGACATTTTTTGCCACAAAGCCGAAGACCCCGGTCTTCGTGGAAAACGACGCGTCATCGGCCGCACTCGCCGAGCTCATCCAGGGGACCGGCGCGCGGTTCCGGGACTTCATGCATATCTCGATCGACACCTTTGTCGGCGGCGGACTGGTGCAAGGCGGCAAGGTCCACACCGGGCCGCACGGCAACAGCGCCGCGCTCGGTCCTTTGCCGGTCTCGCCTTCAAGCCTCGATTCGGTGGCGGCCAAGCCGGCGCGCTACCAGAGCCTGCTGCATCGCGCTTCGATCTATGTGCTGGTCAATCATCTCAAATCGCGCGGCATCGAGATCAACCGCGTGCGCGAACTCGACCCCTTGCCGCCAGGGGCGCGCGAACCGCTGTCCGAATGGATCGACGATTGCGCCAATGCGCTGGTCGAGGCGATCATCGCCATCACCTCCGTCATCGACATCGAGGCGATCGTCCTCGACAGCATCCTGCCGCGGCCGATCCATCTCGAGCTGCTGGCAAAGGTGCAGACCCAGTTCAACAGGATCAGCGCCATCGGCATCGTGGCGCCGGAAATCGTCTCGGGACAATTCGGCCCCGAGGCCTCGCCGATCGGCGCGGCGATGCTGCCGTTCTCGGCACTGTTGGCGCCCGACAGCGGCGTGCTGATGATCGGCAAGGACAGAACAATGCTGCCGGGTAGCCTTTCGAGGCTTGCCAGCCAAGGCCAACCGGCAAGAAGGTCAGCGCCTTCAACGGCATAAGATAGTGCCGCGAAAGAGCATCAAGCTCCGGACATCATCAACATCAGCTCGCAGTCAGGCACGGGCACGGCGGGCTTTTTGCGCCGGCACCGGAACCTTTAGCGGCTGCTAATCTTCATGCATTACCGAGATCGAATGCTGATCGGTCCGCGCTCCGCTTCAGTGCGGGCCTAGGAAGCAAGGAGGAACATATGAACTGGGATCAAATCAAGGGAAAATGGACGCAGTTCAAAGGCAAGGCGAAAGAGCAGTGGGGTGACCTCACCGACGATGATCTTGATCGGATCGAGGGCAACCGGGACCAGCTCTTGGGGCGTATCCAGGAGCGATATGGCATCGCCAAGGAAGAGGCAGAGCGCCAGGTTGATAACTGGTCCAGGAGCATCAGCTGAGCCTGGACGCAACTCCGTCTTCTGCCCCCACCGGGGTGAAACTTTGCGTCGCCCGCCGTGCCGACTGGTGCGGTGGGCTCTTTCGACAGTGAGGCCCCCGCGAGGAACCTTTAGCCGTATCTAATATTCTACTTGCGTGGCGGGCTTCGCCCCGGCGTGCGCCCCGCCCGGAGGCGAAGGAGTGCAATGATGAACAACATTATCTGGCTGGTCGGCGCGATCGTGATCGTAATCGCCATTTTGAGCTTTTTGGGTCTGCGATAGCATCTGAACCCTCTCTTCGAGCCGGCGACCGTCCCCGCTCGGCATGGCCTCAGCGCGCCCAAGCTGGTCAGACTTAGGTCCCAAGCAGGATACTCCAGGATTGGACCGAAGCCCCGGCTGAGGAACGTAGCCGGCTGGTTCACGTTGTGGTGAGCTTTGGCGCGACGAAGATGCGTCCGGGCGGAAGAGTTCAAAGCCAGGGAGGAGAGGCCCGACGCTCCGAACAGGCGTCGGGCCTGGGCGTAATGCAAACAATCAGCAGACTGTTTAATTCCCATGCCCAGGCAGCACGTGCCGTGGCCAGACTTCAGGCTGCCGGGATTCGCCGCCGCCAGATCAGCGTGGTCGGATCTTACAACGACAATGATGAACCGATCAGCGTTGCTGGATATTACGACGATGAGATGAGCGCTCTCTGGC
>NZ_JAMYQK010000056.1:0-31378 GCF_040320845.1 Mesorhizobium sp. M0601 | reverse complement strand
CTTCAGGCACGGTCCGTTTCTGCACGGCGGCATCGCGGTTGAAGGCATCCAACAGATTGGGATCGCTCACCGCCCGATGGTGAGATGCCGCAAGAGGGCTCTGCGCTGGCAATTCCATGGCGGTTGAAGGGTGACGTGAGGCAGACGCTTCACTGCAAGCTGAGGGGTTCTCGGCTGAAGCCGGAAGTTGGGTTGGACGGGATCTTAATATCGCGCCTCCATTTTTCAGCCGCGGAAACAGCAGCCAGCCCGCCGCCTCAGGATCTTAGGACGCTGCTCGCCGTGAAAAGAACTGTTCCGGCATGTTCTGCCGGGCGATGCGCACCAGATCGCTAAGCGCCGAGCGGATTTGCGGCCAGGGGAACTCGGAGCATTCCCCCCAGGCCTTACCCTCGTGCAACACGGCCTCAAGCTTGCCCGCCACGCCGGCGACAGTCGTGGCAGGCGTCGTTGAGAACGCTTCCAGCAGATCCTTCGCCCGGTCGCCAGCCTCGCACTCGGCCTTGAGCGCGGCGGTGTCCGCTCCAAGCGGCCGACATCCTTTGCCCGCAGCTCAAGCGCCGGCAAATCTCCGCCGCCAGCCTCGCGCCGAAAGACTGTGTGAGATATCCGGGCTAGATATGCGCCACATTGATGCGCGCCTGCCTTGGGTGACTCCGAAGGCTGTGACAATCCACTTTGGTCTGCTACGTCGGTCCAGCATAGCTGCAGAAACGACTTCATGTCCAAGTTCACGCAGCTTGCGCGCGAAAGGCGTGATCTCACAGCCTCCATGCCAGCCGCCCGCCACGATAACAAGGTTCGCCATCCGTCAACTCCTCGTCAATGCCCTGCCGTGGGGCACGTCAAGCCCTGCCGCCGTGCAATTGCGAAGGCTTTTGCTGTGGATAGGTTCTGACGTTCGACCATTGCCAATACCTGCTCAGGTTCGCAGGCCGTGAAGGTTGAATCCACAAACAGTATTGCGTTACAGCCCGGAGATATCCGGCTTGCCCTGGACGACGAATGTTTCGAGCATCGCCCAGCAATTGTCGCGCAGGTAGGTTTCGGTCCCGGCGAGCCTGTCGCGCCATTTCGTTAGCAGCCCGTCATGCATCTGGGAGACCAGGGCCTGCTCATAGCCCTGATGAAGGTCCCAGGCTGTTTTGCCACTGCGCCCTGGCGGATGCTGCTTCAGGAAGGCGGGAAAGGACAGGCTCGCGTAGGCCTGTTCCGCCGCCTCGACGAGGTCCTTCACCAGTTCGACCTGGGTCTCGACATCCGCGCGGTTTCCAGGACGACTGACGTGGCCGGCGACCAGCGTCTCGAAGTCGTAGGCAAGAACAGTGCGGTGTGCTTCGACGAAGCCGGGAATATCGACGGCGACGCCGAGATTCTTGTAGGGCATCCAGCCGGGATAAACGACGTCGATGAACATCAGGGTCTTCTGGCGTGGCGCGAAGATGAAGATGTTGTCGATCGAATGGTTGATGCCCTTGTAGGCCAGTTCGAGGCGTTGGTTTCCCTGCTCAAGGGTATAGGTCGTTTCGAAGGTTACAGTTGGAGCCGGGCGCCGCTGGTCCTTCCGCGATGAGAGCAGTTCGGCTGTCCGGGCGTGGGCGACGATCGTAACGTCCTTTGCAAACAGATGCGCGCCGGCGATATGGTCGACATGTTCGTGGCTGTAGACCAGATGCGTCACCGGCTTGTCCGTGACGTCCGCGATAGCCCTAAAGTAGTTTTCCCCAAGGCTGGGTGGCGCGTCGCAAGCGATCACCCCGGTCGAAGAGACAAGAAACATGGTGCTGTAGGCACCATCTGTAACCCAATAAACCCCATCGCCAATCTGCTGGACAAGGTAGCCTTTGCCAGGGTCGACCACAGGTCCCGCACCAGGCGTCGTAGTCGTGCTGCTGGCCGCAAGGGCGGGATGAATGCCGCACCCGCACAACCCGGCCCGGGCGGCTGTCGCACCGGCCACATATTGCAGGAAGTGGCGGCGACCTCGGTCGGCGGCGTCTTTGTTCAGTGTGTTGCGATCCGGCAGATCCTCAGGCTTGGCTATTTCGGACACTCAGCTCCGCTCCTCATCCAGGTTTCGGCATCCATCACGAATTCCTCATAGGGGATCGGCGGGGTCGTTCGTGCTTGCCCGGTCCGATCGGTACCTGGTGACCAGGCCCATCTCACAAGCGCCGATCTGAGATGGTTGATGACCTGATCGCCAGTGCGGTTTCCGTTGTGCCGCGGGTCTTTCAAATGTTCGCAGAGCTCATTTGTCGAAAGGCCGTCCCAGCCCATGCTGAGTGGCGCGAGGCGCCAGTTCTCGTCGGCGCCGGGGACGCCGCTGGCCGCATTGTTCGATTTTCCATGACAGGATGAACATGGCAGGCCCGCCGCACCATGATCCGCGGGTCCACGCGCCACACGAAACAGATGTCGATGCCGGTCGTCGCCCTGGCGCGGATAGTCAGTCAATGTGTGGCAATTCTGGCAACGCGGGCTTGTCATGACGCGGGCGACCGTCGCGAAGGCGTCGGCTGAGGCCGTACTGCTGCCGTTCGTTTGCGACCACAGCGGCTGCACGAACGCCGAGACGGCGGCAATCGTCACGCCGACGAGCGCTCCCAGCGCAAGCCGATGGCCAGTCATCACGCATCACCCGCAGCGCGATGCACCGCGGCGCGGATGCGGGCATAGGTGCCGCAGCGGCACAGATTGGTGATTGCCGCATCGATGTCTTCATCCGTCGGATGCGGCTTGTCGTTGATCAGCGCGGCGGCGGCCATGATCATGCCGGACTGGCAATAGCCGCATTGGGGAACCTGCTCTGCGATCCAGGCCTGCTGCAAGGGATGCGAGCGGTTATCCGAAAGTCCCTCGATCGTCGTGACATGTTTGTCCTCAGCTTCACCGAGCGAAAAGGAACAGGAGCGCACGGGCTGGCCATCGACATGCACTGTACAGGCGCCGCAGGCAGCGATGCCGCAACCGAATTTAGTGCCCGTCAGGCCGAGGTGATCGCGCAATGCCCAAAGCAACAGCATGTCCGGCTCGGCGTCGACCGTGACCGCGCGACCATTGACGGAAAATCGTGTCATTGCGTTGCTCCCGTCAGATCCGCTGGTAGCCGCTGCGCGAAATCGGCAGGGCTCGGATGCGCTCGCCTGTCGCGGCGAACACGGCGTTGCAGAAAGCGGCGTGCGTCGGCACGGGACCAATCTCCCCGACGCCTGTCGGCTTGGCGCCGCTCTCGACGAACCGAGTCGTGATGACAGGCGTCTCGGACACGTGCAGCGGGTCAAACTGATCGAAATTCGTCTGCTCGATCTCGCCGTCTGCGAAGGTTACCTCGGTGCGCAGGCCGGAAAGTCCCCAGACCACGCCGCCCTCGATGTTGGATTTGGCAATGCCTGGGTCGAGGGTCTGGCCGATATCGACGGCGCTCCAGACATGGTGACACTTGATGGTCTTGTCCTTGACGGAGAGTTCGACGACTTGCGCGATATAGCCGCCGAATGCTTTGGCGAGCGCCAGACCGCGGAATCGCCCCGCCGGTAATGCAGCCTGCCAGCCGCACAGCGCGCCGACAGCGTTCAGCACCGCGACCGCGCGGGGATCGGAAGCGGCAAGTCTCAGCCGATACGAAAGCGGGTCGGCATTGGCGCGGTGCGCCAACTCGTCGATGACGCTTTCCAGGACGAAATTGTTCGGTCCGTGGCCGGTCGTGCGCCAGACGGAAACCGAGAGCGGCGTGTCGACGCGATGTTGTTCGACCGCATAGTTCGCAATGGCGTAAGGCGTCTCAGTCAGGCCCTCGACGGCCATGCCATCGTATGCCGCCGGCGGCATGATCGGCCGCGCCCAGTCGCCCTGTGCCTTGATGACACCGCGCGGGAATATGTAGAGCATGTGGGACGGCGAGACGACACGATGCGTCATCGCCGCCGGCAACCCGTCATTGCCGAGAGACGCCTTCACCGCATGGACCATTGGCGGCCGGTAGGCGTCGTAGCGGAAATCCTCTTCCCGACTCCAGATGACCTTGACCGGGCGGCCGGCGGCCTTTGCAACCAGGATCGCGATCTTCGCGAAATCCGCGAGCAGCCGCCGCCCAAAGCCGCCGCCCAGCAACGTTCTGTGGATGATGATCTGGTCGTCGGCGAGACCCAGCATCTGCTTGGCGACAGCGTGGGTGATCTCGACGCCCTGTGTCGGGATCCACAACTCGCACCGATCGTCCGTCACATCGGCCGTGCAGTTCATCGGCTCCATCGTCGCGTGCGCCTGCACCGGGATTTCGAAGATAGCCTCAAGCGGGCTGTCGGCAGCCGCCAGAACGGCAGAAGCGTCGCCCGCTTTGACTTTCGTGTCGAACGACGCGGATTTCAGCAGCGCGCTATATTCGGCCCTTTGGCCACTGGTTGAATATCCGGCGAGTGGACCCGGCTTGAATGTAAGCTCTGCGCCATCGAGAGCCCGCTTCGCCGTCCAGTAGTCATTGGCAACGACAGCGAGGCCGGACGGAATTTCGACGACGGCAAGCACACCGCGCTCAGTCTTGATCGCCGTTGGGTCGAAGGCCGCCAGCGATCCCCCTTGCGAAGGAGCGCGGCGGATGGCGGCCACCGCCATGCCGGGCACTTTCACGTCGATGCCGAAAATCGCCGAGCCATCGACTTTCGAGGGTATGTCGACGCGTGGCTGCGGCTTGCCGATCAGTTCCAAGCTGCTTGTCGGCCTGAGATGAGGATCCTTTGGGATATCGAGCCTTGCCGCGTCAGCGGCAACCGAACCAAAACTCACCACCCGGTCAGTCGGATCATGATGGATGCGGCCCTGGTCGACGCGAAGGCTCGCAGCGGCAACTCCCAGACGCGTCGCGGCCGCGCCGACGAGCATCTCGCGTGCGGCGGCGCCAACGGTGCGCATGATCGGGAAGAAGGTCGAGATCGATTCGCTGTTGCCGGTGAACATCCATTGATATTGCGGGTGCCGGTATGCGGGATCGAAATCGGCCCATTCAAGCGCGACGCGCGACCAGTCGGCGCCGAGTTCGTCGGCGAGCACCAAAGGAAGGGTGGTTTGGATGCCCTGTCCCATTTCCGACTGGGAGAGCATGATCGTCACGATGTCGTCTGGATCGATGCGCAGCCAGGCATTGATGAATTTGTCGGGGAGTGAAGATGCGGCCCGCGCTTTGACGGTGACCTGCGCCGACAGGAGCAGAGCGCCGGTCGCGACCAGCAATTGCCTTCGATCCAGCGATCCGACCTTGGTCGGTGCGCCCAGTGGACTATCCATCAAGTTCAGCGATCCCTTCTTGCGACCGGCCACTGCCACGACCGAACCTCTCGCCTTCGATCATAGGATGGGTCATTATTCGTTCAACTGAAATCGCTGGATATGTGATATGAACAATTCGGATATCATGGCCGAACGGATGGCTGGTGCAGCAAGTAGGAGATGCAGTTGACTAGCAAAGCCAACACCGATCAGCAGAAACTGCGCCGGCTCGACTTCACCATGCTGACGATCTTTCGGGATCTCGTTCGATTGCAAAAGACAACGCTTGTTGCGGCTACGCTGGGTGTCAGCCAGTCTGCCGTCAGCCATGCGCTGGCTCGGCTACGGGAACTCTTCGACGACCCCCTGTTCGTCAGGCGCCCGAACGGTCTGGAACCGACACAGCGTGCCTCACAGCTTCTCCCACAAGTCGAAGTCATTCTTCGACTTGCCCAGGATGCACTCAAGGTTCCCACGCACTTCGACGCCGAAACATCCACGCGCTCGTTCCGGCTCGCCGGCAACGACCTTGTCGGCGCCGTGATTGCCCCGCCGCTGATAAGGACGTTGCGTGCCGAGGCACCTGGATGCCGGGTGGCGTTTCAATTCGCTGTCGGAACCGAAAGCCTGAACGCCCTGCGCACCAACGAAATGGAGATGGCGATCGGGCGCGTCTGGGATCTGCCCGACGAGTTCCGGGCCGTGCCAGTCTTCGAAGAAGACTTTGTCGTTGTTGTCAGGAAAGACCATCCCGTCGCTCACGACGCGGCGATGTCGCTCGAAGAATACCTATCGCTCGATCACATCCTCGTCTCATTCAGGGGTGGATTTCATGGGATGGTCGATCAGGCTCTGAAGAAGCGCCGGCTTCGGCGCCGGGTTGTCGCCAGCGTCCCGATGTTCATGACGGCCATGGGCGTTGTGGCGAGCGGCGATCTCTCTTCAACGGTCCCGGCCCGGCTCGCCGCCAAATACGCCGATCAGTTCGGGCTTGCGGTCCTGAAAACGCCACTCGCCATTGATCCGTTTACGTTCAGCCTCGTGCGGCATGCACGATCGACGTCGGACGTTGGCCTGGATTGGTTGTCGGCAAGGATAATCGAGAGCGCCTGCCCGCCCTGACCCAAAAAGGAATAAGAAGAAACCATGGCCTTGTTCGGGATTTGACGCACACCGGACTCTTGGTCACGCTGGACCGATGACAAGGGGCGTGCTGCTGGACCTCGCAGGCGTCAACCATGGTGGTAAGACCGCTATACCAGGCGAGGTCGACGCCGTCGCGCAGTTGCGGCAGTCCGGTTTGGCCGACGCATAGTAAGCAATGCCACGCGCTCTGTTGGTTTGTCTACGCTATTATAGCCGTGCAGTACGAAAACTACAACAACTTGAACATGTTAGTGGCAGCGCCATCGTACAAAGACCGGCATTGGGAAACAACAGTAAAGGTCGCCTGACAAACTCCTAATTTGTAGGTCACAGGTTCGATTCCTGTGGGATCACCACTCAGTCGCAGCAAATATGGCCCAAGCTAAATTAGAGCAAGGCTAGGCGATTTCGTTACCGGCCATCCTGGTCGGTGACCCACGAGCTTTCAAAGCAGCCATCAGCATAGGCCCGACCGAAAACTCCCGGGCCCTCGCCTTCTCAGTCAGCACGCGCAGATACATCGCCGATCACATGGACTTCATGGAGCCGCAGAAAAATGGTTCACTTTTTGTTCTTTTCCGAAAACGCGTGGCGAGATATATAGTCTGGCGTGTCCTTTAACTGATTCCTCAGGGAGGCAGCGCGCAGATGACCGTCCAGCCCATCAATACCATGCTGCAGGGGGACAGGATTCTCAATGAACCGATAATCAGCTGCCCAAGCTGCAAGACGGAAATCAAGCTCAATGAGTCGCTCGCGGCCCCTTTGATTGCCGCCACGCGTGAAGAATACGAAATGCGCCTGGCGCAGAGCAAGGCATCGATGGCTGCCAGAGAAGAGGAGCTCAAGCGCCAGCAGGCCGAGATCGTCGCCGCCAAAGAGGACATCGCCGACCAGGTGGCTGGGCAAATCAAGCTTGAGCGTGCCGGAATCGCGGTCGAGGAAGCCCGCAAGGCAAAATTGCTGCTTTCGGTAGACCTGGAGGACAAGGATAAGAAGCTTGCCGAGCTGGAGGCGACGTTGAAGGCGCGCGACGAAAAGCTCACCGAGGCCCAGCAGCAACAGGCGGAATTCCTGAAAAAGCAGCGTGCGCTTGACGACGAAAGCCGGGAGATGGCGCTGACCATCGAAAGGAAGATCCAGGAGGGGCTGGACGCCGTTCGCGTCAAGGCGAGGTCGGAAGCGGAAGACGGGCTCCAAATGAAGGTCGCGGAAAAGGAAGAACAGATCGCAGGCATGCAGCGTCAGATTGAGGAGCTGAAGCGCCGTGCGGAACAGGGTTCCCAGCAGCTGCAGGGTGAAGTTCTGGAGCTTCAGCTGGAAGCCCTCATTGCCGGCCGGTTCCCGATGGACGTCATTGAACCGGTTGCCAAGGGTGAGTTCGGCGGAGATGTCCTGCACCGCGTCGTCGGACCGGCCGGCCAGCCATGCGGCGCCATTTTGTGGGAATCGAAACGCACCAAGAAATGGAGCCAGGGTTGGTTGGGGAAGCTCAGGGCTGATCAGCGGGCCGCAAAGGCGGACATTGCGCTTATGATCTCGGAAGCTCTGCCTGCCGGTGTGGACACCGTCGATCTTCTGGACGGGGTCTATGTCGCCCATCCCAAATGCGCGATGCCGATCGCAATCATGCTGCGACAATCACTCATCGAGCTGGCGAACTCCCGCCTCGCCCAGGACGGCCAAGCCACCAAAATGGAGCAGGTCTATGGCTATCTGACCGGTCCGCGGTTCCGCCATCGCGTCGAGGCCATCGTCGAAAAGTTCTCTGATATGCAGGAGGACCTGGCCAAGGAACGCAAGGCCACAACACGCCTGTGGGCCAAGCGGGACGCTCAAATACAAGGCGTAATCGAGTCGACCGCGGGGATGTACGGCGACTTGCAAGGCATCGCTGGAAAGGTGATGCAAGAAATTGACGGCTTGGAGGTCCTGGCCATTGAAACATCTCCGCCCGGTGCCGAATAGGCAATCGGTATGCAGCTCAACAGGAAAACGATTGGCAATCTGGAGCGGCTTCCCCAGACATACCCATCGGACTCCTCGGATAGGGTAAGCAAAAGAAGCCCGCCCACCCGAGGCAATCGTCGTGCCTAGCCGACGGCCTCTTATCTAAGGTCTTGACTCGTTAATCGCCATATCGCTATATAGTCATATGGCAATATATGGACCCACCGGCGACCGTCTGAGCAAGGCATTCTCGGCCCTCTCCGATCCCACGCGACGCGCGATCCTGGCCCGCCTTGCGACGGGCGAAGCCACGGTGTCGGAACTGCTGGCACCATTCGAACTCAGTCAACCCACGATCTCCAAGCATCTCAAGGTGCTGGAGGATGCGGGTTTCATCGAACGCGGACGTGATGCGCAGCGGCGACCGCGCAAGCTGGTGACAACGGCTCTCAAGGATATTGCCGACTGGGTAGAGCCGTTTCGCAGCCAATGGGAAGACAGGCTCGACAATCTGGATCGCCACCTCGAAAAAATGGGCAAAAAGGAGAAGTAGCATGCTGGCAGGGATCGCGAACACCGACCTGATACTCGACCGGGACAAGCACACGATCATTCTGACGCGCGTGCTTGCTGCGCCCTGTGAACAGGTCTTCGAGGCATGGACGCAGCCGGAGCATGTGGCATGCTGGTGGGATCCATCAGGCGAACCGCTCGCACAATGCGAGATCGACCTGCGTCCGGGAGGGGCCTTCAGGTTCGTCAACCGGCATCCCCCTGGCGCCAACCAGTTCGCTGGCGTCTATCGCGAGATCGCACCGCCGCGTCATCTCGTCTTCGAAGCAATGGGGGCGATCGGGCGTGTCATTCTCGACGAGACTGGCGGCAAGACGTTTCTGACGGTGAGGATCGAGTGCGGCTCGGCGGAACGGTTGGAGCAATATCTGAAAATGGGCATCGACACCGGAACGGCCAAGACATTGGACAACCTTGCCGCACATATTGGCGCGATGGCACAACGGACATCCAGCTCTCCGTCAACTGCTCCGAGCAGCGGCGAGTAACATTAGATGCAACAATCAATCTGGACAGCGGCAGATGCGGCTCTGGTGGCGTATGCCATCACCTGCGTCGTTCTATGCCTTAATCTTCTGATGCTCTGGGCTTCCAGCGGGGCGATCCGCGCGAAGGGTGGCGTGGCAATCAATCCGGAGGATGGGGCTCGCTATGGTGTACCCGTGTCAGAAATTGACCCGCCAACTGTCGCGCGGCTCCTGCGCGCACACCGCAATGCCGAGGCCACGATCTATCCATTTCTGCTGCTGGGCCTGCTCTTTGTTTTCACGGGAGGAAAGGCAGCAATTGCAATTCCCATTTTCGCAATTTTTGTAGTCGCCAGGATCGTACATTCGATAGTCTATCTGAAGGCCATGCAGCCTTGGCGCACGATCGCTTTTGCAGTCTCCCTGCTCGCAATCGTTGTCCTGATGGGCGCCGTAGTCCACGATTTGCTCTTTGCCTGAGGTAGAACCGTATGTCAGTACCGAAAGCTCCAATCCTGTCGTTCACGGACGTCGTCGCCATCGAGGCCTGCGTGTCGACTAGCGAAAGACTGACGAGGACGTCTGTTTGGGGTCGAACTTGCCTATTGGGAGAGCGGACATTCGCGGACCGCCACACTGCTATAGTCAATGCTATGGATCGACTCCAGCACCTGGTGCACGCGCGGCGGCCGTGATGATTTTGTCGGGATCGTCGGTCCAGACGAAGGGCTATGACTGCAGCTTGTGGTCGATGACGAAGCGGTTGATAGCGGAAACCAACCTGCCCTCAACACAGGACTGGTGATAGCCGGCGCACCGCCTGTCGTGCTGCCGCCATCGGTGCTCTTCGTTTTCTGAAGCGCTTTTTCGTGGACTCAATCGCAAGAGCATCGTCAGGGCGACCTGCGGTTTTCCACTATTATGATCGGCTCGTGCCCGAATTTTCTATCAACGTCGCCGCGACTCGAGTATTAGGTTCCGCTTATGGAGCGTCGACACGCCATCCGAAGGATCAGGGACGGACTTTGGGAAGTCTATGACATAGACAATGAAAAGGTTGTCTTGGTGGACAGCGTAGCTCTGACCAATTTGCGGGACGAAGAGGCACTCGATGCGTTGGAGTTGCTAATGGGTGGATTTCTTGTTGCGAGCAGGTTTCCAACGCTCGGTTGATGGTTTCTCCAGGGACACGTTCGCGCGCACGTCAGGCGAAGGCACCTCAAGCCTCTCATTGTGGGTTCCATCAGAACCGCAGGGCACGAGCTTCCAGCGCCAGTTGCCCTGCGGCGGGACGTTGGGGTGGCACCAAGCAGGCAGGAAGGACATCGCCATTACGCACCGATTTACGCGGCAAATCTTGGCTCGGGAACTCCCGTTACGCCGAGGCCGGTGATGGCAAAAAGGCTGCCGCGTAAAACTCCGTCGCCCGGAAAGCGCGGCAGCGGCGGCTTGGCCATCGAAGTGACGTACAGGGTGTCGAGCCTCGGCCCGCCGAACATGACGCTGGTGATCTTCTTGACGGGCATGTCGATGATGCGATCAACGCTGCCGTCGGGCGCGTAGCGGACCAGCCTGCCATCATAGACCAGCGCGTTCCACAGGAATCCTTCCGCATCGACAGTTGAGCCGTCAGCCGCCCCTCCCCGGCTGGTATCGACACGCGTGAAAGTGCGCCGGTTGGTGGCGGCACCGGTTGCGATGTCGTAGTCGTAGGCCCAGATCTCGCCGGTCCAGGTGTCGGCGAAATAAAAGGTGCGGTCGTCCGGGCTCCAGCACGGACCGTTCGAGCAGATGATGCCAGAATCTATTCTGGTAACGGAGAAATCCGAATCGAGCCGGTAGAGCCCGCCGGAGGGTCCCTCTTCCATCGTGTCCATTGAGCCGGCGAAGAAGCGGCCGCGCCGGTCGACCTTGCCGTCATTGAGCCGGTTCATCGGCCTGTCCGGCTCCGGATCGTGAATCGGCGTCACCTCGCCGGTGGCGAAATCAAGCAGATGGAAACCGCGCTGCAGCGATACCACAGCGCCGCCGCCGTCCTTGCGCAATGCCATCGAACCGATCTTCATCGGCACGTCCCAGCAACGGATCTCACTACCGTCGGCGGTTGCCCGAAACACACGCCCGTCGAAACTGTCGATCCAGTAGAGGCGCTCCTGTTCAACGTCCCACAGCGGTCCCTCGCCCAGCGTGGTCTTCACGTCCACCACGACTTCGATCTTCATGCCGTCCTCCTCTGTTCGAACCTTGCAGAAACCGGTCAAAACGCGACCTGATCGCCGCCCTTCAATGACAGGATTTCGCGGGCCTCGTCGGGCGTTGCCACTTCCATGCCGAGGCCTTCGACGATCTTGCGGGCAAGCACCACCTGCTCGGCATTCGACTTGGCAAGCCTGCCCCTACCGGCCCAAAGACTGTCTTCGAGCCCAACGCGAATGTTGCCGCCAAGCGCTGCCGATTGTGCCGCGATGCGCAACTGGCTGGCGCCCGCACCCAGCACCGACCAGCGGAACTGGTCGCCGAACAGGCGATCGGCGGTGCGCTTCATATGGGCGACGTCTTCCGGGTGCGTGCCGATGCCGCCGAGCAGGCCGAACACCGACTGCACGAAGAACGGCGGCTTCACCAGCCCGCGATCGGCGAAATGGGAGAGGTTATAGAGATGGGCGATGTCGTAGCACTCGAACTCGAAGCGGGTCCCATTGTCGTAGCAGGTTGCCAGTATGTATTCGATGTCCTTGAACGAGTTGCGGAAGACCAGATCACGCGTCGCTTCCAGATGCGGCTTTTCCCAATCGAACTTGAACGTCTCGTATTTGTCGGCGAGGTGATAGAGCCCGAAATTGATCGAGCCCATGTTGAGCGAGGCGACCTCCGGCTTGAACTGGGCGGCGGGGCGCACACGCTCCTCCACCTTCATGTAAGGACTGCCGCCGGTGGTGATGTTGATGGCGGCATTGGTGCCTTGCTTGACGCGCGGCAGGAAACGCGCGAACGCCTCTGGCGTCTGGTCGGGCTTGCCGGTCTCGGGGTCGCGGGCATGCAGATGCAGGATCGCCGCACCCGCCTCCGCCGCCGCGATCGCCTCGCGCGCGATCTGGTCCGGCGTGATCGGTAGATAAGGCGACATAGTCGGCGTGTGGATCGCCCCCGTCACCGCGCAGGTGATAATGACCTTGCCGCTGGGTTGCTGGGCGCCGGGCTTGCGGCTTGTTTGCGTCATTGTCCAAACTCCTGATCCGACTTTTTCTTGTGCGCCGCCAGCGCCATCAGCCGGCGGTCGCGCCAGACCTGCCGTTCGCCGAGTTCTTCCCGCGGCAGGCGCTTGCGGCGCTCGGCCTCGATCGTCTCCATGACCTCGCCGGCCCAGTCGACGCGGCGCAGCATCTGCGGGAAGATGTTGGAATAGATCGCCTGATAGCGCTCGACATAGTCGCGCACACCACCGGGTGCATTGAGGTCGATCGTCTCGAACGGACCCATGAACGACCAGCGCAGCGCCAGCCCGTCGCGCAGGCCAGTGTCGACGTCCTCGACGCTGGCATAGCCGTCGGCGACGAGCCGAAACGCCTCCTCCAACAGCGCGCCTTGCAAGCGGTTCATAATGAAGCCGTCGAGCTCGCGCTTCATCACCAGTGGCGCATGGCCCGCCTCGACAAGAAACGCGCGGGTCCTTTCCACCGTTTCGGCGGAGGTCCATGGCGCCGGCACCACCTCCGCTGCCGGGATGAGATAGGGCGGATTGATCGGGTGCACGACGAGGCAGCGATGGCGCCCCTCAAGATGATCGGTGAATCTCGACGGCAACAGCGCCGAGGTGGAACTGGCGATCACCGCCTGCGGACCGGAAAGTGCGTCGATGCGGGAGAACACGTCACGCTTCACCTCGAGGTTTTCCGGCGTGTTCTCCTGGACATGGACGGCATCGGCCAGGGCCTCGCCAAGCTCCTCCACAATGGTGATGCGGCCAAGCACGGTATCGACCGCCTGTCCCCGCAGCAGATCGTTGGCGGCAAGGTCGCCGAGCACCCCAGCGATATAGTCGCGCGCACCGCTGGCCGCGGCCGGCGCCTGGTCCCACATGCGCACATCATGGCCGGCACGAGCGAAGCTTATCGCCCACGCTCGCCCGATGAAGCCGCTTCCGACAATTGCTACCTTCGCCATGATCTCCCCCTCAGAGTGTCTCGACGTTGCCGTCGACGCCGAGCGACTGGCCGGAAATGTTGATGCCCGCATCGGAAAGCAGGAAGGCCACCATCGCCGCGACATCGTATGGGCTGGTCATGCGGCGCAGCGAGATGTTCTGCAGATAGCGTTGTGTCATCTCCTCGTTTGAAACGCCGAGCTGCTTTGCCCGGTCGGCAATGACCTTGTCGATGCGCGGTCCCTCTATGATGCCGGGCAAGATGGCGTTGACCCTGATCCCATGCGGTCCGAGTTCCTTGGCAAGGCTCTGGGTCAGGCCGACAACGCCGAACTTGGCAGCCGAGTACGGCGTGCGGAACGCGTAGCCATGGCGGCCGGCGGCCGAAGACATCGAGATGATCGAGCCGCCGCCCGCCGCCTTGATCAGCGGCACGGCACGGCGCGCGCACAGGAACTGGCCGGTCAGGCAGATATCTATGCAGCGCCGCCAGTCTGCCGGATCGATCTCATCGACCCCGCCGGTCGGCCCGGCAATGCCGGCATTGTTGATCAGGGCGTCGAGCCCGCCGAGCTTCTCCTTTACGGTCTCGAACAGCCGGTCGACATCGTCGTCGCGCGAAACGTCCGCTTTGACTGCGCCGGCGAGTGTGAGCCTCTCTGGAGCGGCGGCCAGCGCCTCGTCGGAAATGTCGCAGATCACGACACGCGCGCCGAGCCGCGACAGTGTCTCGGCAATGGCAAAGCCGATGCCGCCGGCGCCCGCCGTGACCAGCACGCGTTGGCCTTTGAGCCCGGTCAGGAATTCGTCCGCCGATACCGGTGCGCTGGAGCTCATTATTCCATTCCTTTCATTGAATCCGCCTTTCGCGCAGCGCCATGACCGCAGCGAGCACCACCAACCCGAACAGGATCGCCCGCGTTGCATAAGGCAGCGTCGTGCCGGCGAGCAGCATCTGCAACGCCGTCAAAAGCAGCACGCCCCCCAGCATGCCGAGATAGTGGCCGCGCCCGCCGGTGATCAGCGCACCGCCGACGACGACTACGGCGATCGAGGGCAGCAGATAGTCGTCACCCATGCCGAGGCTGGCCTGGCCGGAAAAGCCGGTCAGCATGATGCCGACGAGCCCCGCGCAGACCGCCGACAGCACATAGACGAGGATGAGCGTGCGCCCGACCGCGATGCCGGAGAGCTGGGCCGCGCGCAGGCTGTTGCCGATGCCATAAACCCGGCGGCCAAAAGGGGTGCGGCCAAGCAGCAGCACGGCAAAGACGACGAAGGCGATCATGAACAGCACCACCGGCGTCACAACGAATACCTTCCCGGTCATGAACCAGCGCAGCATCGGCGAGGAGAAGCCGGCCGGCGTACCCTGCGAGTAAAGCAGCGCGACGCCTTGCAGAATGCCGTTGGTGGCCAGCGTCATCACGATCGGCGAAATGCCGAGAAAGACGATGCCAATGCCGTTGGCAAGACCGATCAGGCAAGCTGTGAGCAACACCGCCGGGAGCGCATAGGCAAGTGCACCATCCGAGCCGTTGACCATGCCGGCAAGCAGGATGCCCGAGAGACCGATCGTCCACGGCACCGACAGGTCGAGCCCGCCGGTGAGGATTACGCTGCCTTGCCCAAGCGCCAGGACGGCGAGGAAGCTCGACAGCACGAAAAGCGAGTTCCAGTAGATAACGTTGACGATGGCGCGTCCGAGCCAGATCTGGGTGACGATCACGACGACGGCCAGGCAGACATAGGCCGGCAGCGCATAACGCAGCGTCTCGGCATTGCGTATATGGAAGGCCGGCTGCGGCGCCTGCTGATCGTCGGTGCTGCCACGCGCGATCCTCAGCCGCCGGTCGGTGCGATCGATCTGCGAGGGCAGCATTCCGGCGCGCCATGCGGCCAACCGCGCCCGCAGCGCACGCAGTTGGCGGGCGAGCACGGAGCCATACGACAGCGAGCCGGCAAGCACGGCAAGGATCAGGATCGTGCCCTCGGCGATCGTCGAATAATAGGCCGAGACGTTGAGTACGAGCAGGATGTTGACGACCATCATCAGGATGTAGGCGCCGAAGACGGTGCCAACCGGCCCGCCTTGACCGCCGCCCAGCCTTGTACCGCCGACGACGACCGCCGCGAACATCGACAGCAACAACGGGTTACCGACGAGCGGATCGCCGCTGCCCGTCTGTGCGCTGATGAAGACGCCGGCGAGCCCGTAGCAGCCGCCGGCTATGACATAGACCAGGAAGCGCACGAGAACGACGCGCACGCCGACCGAAGCGGCCGCGTCCGGATCGCTGCCGACGGCATAAAGCGCGGTCCCGAAGCGTGAGCCTTTGAGCCAGAACCAGACGAGCAGGACGACGCCGATGACCACCAGCGGCGTCGGTATCCAGCCGGCGATAGCATCACCGAGATAGAAGGCGCCAAGATCGGGCGAGACGAAGCCGCCCGGCTTGTCCATGACCAGCAGCGTTACCCCCTGCAGGATGAACATGGTCGACAGCGTGACGACGATAGGCTGCATGCGCAGGACGGCAATGAAGAAGCCGTTAAAGGCGCCGACCAGCATGCCGACACCAATTCCGGCCAAGGTCCACAGCGCGACACTGGTGCCGGTCGCCATCGGATCCATACCTTTTGCCAGGACGACATTGACCAGCGAGATCACCGCGCCGGCGGACAGGTCGAAACCGCCGGACAGGATGACCACCGTCTGGCCGATCGCCGCCAGTGCCGAGGTGGCGCCGCCGCTGGAGAGAAACGAAATGTCGAAATAGGTGAGCCGCCCGGCACTGACCAGATCGACGACAAGCAGGAGCACCGCAAAGACGATCGCCGCGATGATCGCGCCGCTGTGCCGCGCGAGAAGCCGCGTCAATGTCGCGGCCGGTGCCGCGGCGGGCAAACTCGTCACGCTCATTCCGCCGCCTCCCGGACCAACTCGCCTTGCCCCAGCGCCGGTCGCATGATCGCGCCTTCCGTGATGTGGTTGCCGGCAAGCTCCGCCACCAAGTGACCGTCATAGAGGACGAGCACTCGGTCGCATTGATGGACCAGCTCGGGAATTTCGGTTGAATGCAGAAGGATCGAGCCGCCGGCCGCCACATAGTCGCGCATCATCACATAGAGCTCGTGCTTGGTGCCGACGTCGATGCCGCGGGTTGGGTCGAAGAGCAGCAGGATGCGGCTCTCGGCGACCAGCCATTTGGCGATGGCGATCTTCTGCTGATTACCGCCCGAAAACGCCCCCGCCCTCGTCCACATGGCGCGGTGGTCGACCTCGACCGCCGAGAAGGCGGACTGGACGGCCCGCGCCTCCTCGTGCCTGCTGATCAGGCCAAATCGGGTAAAACGCGCGACGACCGGCAGCGATACGTTTTGCCGGCCCGAGAGCTTCAGGAACAGGCCTTCGGTCTTGCGGTCCTCCGGCACCAGCCCGATCGCCATGTTGGCCTTGAGCGCATCGGCGGGCGAGCCGAGCCAAACTTCGCGCCCGTCGACCAGTATATGGCCGCGCTCGATCTCAGCCATGCCGAAGCAGGCGAGGAACAGGTCGAGCTGGCCCATGCCCTGAAGCCCGGCAATGCCGAGAATCTCGCCCTTGCGCAGGTCGAAACCGACGCCGTCGAGCTTCATGCCGGCCTTGAGATCGCGTACGCCGAGCACCGGCGGACCGAAGACCGCCTCGCTTTCGGGTTTCGGCGGAAAGGTCTGGGCGATGCTGCGACCGATGATCTTTTCGATCACTTCTCCATCCGGGACGTCGGCCACCGGCGCCGTCACGATGTGACGGCCGTTTCTGAGAATGGTCAGCGTGTCGCAGAAGGCCCGCACCTCTCGCATGCGGTGGGTGATGAACACGACCGTCGTGCCGGCGGCCTTAAGTCGCGCGATGATGCCGCCCAGCCATTCGACATCGCCGCCCGACAGCGTCGAGGTCGGTTCGTCGAGCAGGAGGATGCGCGGCTTGCGATAGAGCGCGCGCGCGATTTCGATCTTCTGGCGGACGGCGAGATCGAGGGTCGCGACCTCGGCATCAAGATCGACCGAAAAGCCGAGATCTGAAATGTGCTGGCGCACCGCCCTGCGCGCGCTCGCCCGCCTGATCAGGCCGCTCGGGCCGACAGGCGCGTAGGGCAGCAGCATGTTGTCGAGAACGCTGAGATCGCGCACCAGCGTCATTTCCTGGAAGGCTGTCTGCACGCCTTTGGCGTGCGCGGCGCGCGGCGAACCGAGTGGCGCCGGTTCACCAAGAACGGTGATTTGCCCTTCGTCGGGCCGCACCAGTCCCGACAGCAGCTTGACGAGCGTCGACTTGCCGGCACCGTTTTCGCCGAGCAGCGCGTGCACGCTGCCCGAAACGATCTCAAAGGAGACGCCATCGAGGGCGACCGTCGCACCAAACGCCTTGCGGACGCCCTCTATGCCGACAGCTGTCGATTGCGCTGACATCATGATCCCAGTCCCGGCCTGCACGGGGTGCGTGGGAGAGCCTCCAAAGCACCCCACGCCCCATTCGGAGAGCCTTACTCCTCGGGCTGGCCGACAAGGGCGGCCGCGAGACCGATTTCAGGTGTCTGGTCGGAGAAGATCGAGGCGAACCAGCCGGGGTTGGAGACCAGCGACGGTTTGAAGGCGTTACAGCCAGCCTTCATCTCCGCCCAGGTGCCTTCGTCACAAAGCTTTATCGTGTCGTTGGTGACGACCGGCAGTGGCAGGATCGTCTTCTTGGCAACCTCCTTGCCGTCAAGCGCCTCGACTGCAAGCTTGAGGGCAAGCGCGCCGGAATAGGGCGGCGATGCATAGGAGATCCGGGGCGCGCCGAGCGGCGCATAGGGAGAGGCTGCGCCCTCGACCTCCGTGCCCTCCGGCAGCATCTGGATGCGCCCGCCATTGGAGCCCTCGCCGGCGCAAGGCAGCAGTTCGCTGCTCTTCTTGCCGGCCTCGAGCTGCATGGAATTGGCGGTGAAGCAGCCGACCTGCATCCACAGCCCATTTATGTCGTCCCAGCTGCGCGTCGCCAATATCTTGGAAAGTTCGGTACGGGCCACCGCCTGGCTCCACATACCGACAGCCTCGCCCACGATCTTGATGTCGGGATGCTTGGCAAACACCTCCTTTGCGGCCTTGGTGCGCAGATCGTCGACCGAGGTGCCGGGAACGCCGGTCACTGCGATGATGTTGCCCTTGCCATTGAGCTTCTTGACCAGCCACTCCGCCGTCACGCGGCCAGCCTCTTCCTGATCGATATGAACGTTGTAGGCGCAGGGCTCTGTGATCTCGGCATCATAGGCAAACACCTTTACCCCCTTGTCGCAGGCGTTCTTCACCACCTGGTTGAGCGCTGTCGGCGAGATCGGGAAGATCACGATGGCTTCGGCACCTGCCTGCACCATCGCGTTGATCTGCTGGATCTGGCGCTGTGCGTTCGGCCCGGCCACCTGAACCTGGAGGTCGACCTTGTCGGCCATGCTCTTGTGCGACGCCATCGCCTTGACCATGTTGGCGGCCTCGGCCTGCCAATCATTGCCGATGAAGCTCATGCTGAGAAATATTTTGTGCTTTCCGGCCGCCTCGGCCGCCGACATCCCAAAGGCGCAAACAGCCATGCCGGCAAGCAGCGCGAGCCGCCGGGCTTTCGATCCGATACCCATTCGAAACTCCTCCCAGTTCAGACGACCAAATGCCTCCCAAGGGCACGAAACGTGCTCCTTGTCATTCGATGCAGCTGACCGTATCATGATTTGATCAAAGATCAATGATGAAATGCTAATGGGTAAAAGCCGGATACGCCAGCGCTTGACGCGGCAATCCGAACCTTGCATTCCGGGCACAGGCGCCGGGTAGGACAAGAGCGTCGCCGTTTGGGGAAAGGTAGGCACAGATGGCTGGGGCGGCATTCAGGAAGCCGGGCGTCGAGATTACGCCGCTGTCCAGGGAAACCCTGCAGGACAGGGTCTACCGGCACGTCACCGAGTTGATCCTCGACGGCAGTATCGTTCCAGGTGAAATGGTGACGGTGCAGAGCCTCGCAGACGCTTTCGGCGTCAGCCCGATGCCGGTTCGCGAGGCACTGCGGCGTCTGAGCGCCGCCAACGCATTGATGGTGGTTTCGGGCCGTTCGATCGGGATACCGGCATTAAGCCGCGCGCGACTCATCGATCTCAGGAACGTCAGGTTTGAGATCGAGGCGATCGCCGCCGCATGGGCGGCCGAGCGAATGGACGATCCCAGCGTGGCGCTGCTGCGCCAGCATCTGGACGCACTCGAACAGGCCAATGCCGCCGGCGACGTCAAATCCTACCTCAGGGCCAACTACGCCTTTCATTTCTCCATCTATCGAGCCGCGGGTTCGGAAAACATGCTCAACATCATCGAGAACCTGTGGCTGCAGATCAGTCCCTATTTCAACATGCTGCACGATTCTGGAAATTATTCGACCGCCAACCAGCACCATCAGCAGATGTTTGCAGCGCTGCGAGATCGCAACGCGGAAGCTGTCCGGGCCGCGGTTCGCGCTGACATCGACGCGGCTTTCACAGTGCTGATCAAACTGCTGAAGTAACATTCAGGTCGCCATAAGCGACATGCCGCCTCCATTGCTGATCAGACTTCCAGTTCTTTTTCCGCCCACTCCGCGAACTTTTCCAACTTGTCGAGCAAGCTCTCGGCTTCGGGGAGTGATTTTGCCCTGATTCCGTATTGAGCTTCGTCCTTCTCATGGAGAATGCTCCGCAACCGGCTGGCCTGCGCTGCAGGAAGGCGATTTCCAAGCGCATCGCGCATGGTTTTCACCACGGCCGCATGATCCGCGCGGTTGATCGTTCCTGCAAATCGGGCAGTGAGCGCATCGGCGTATGCTATTGCCGCATTCACGATCTGCGACATAGCCGGATTGCCGATGTCACCCGTTTCAGACATTGCCACCTCCAAACGGGCAGCCTTCAAATATGAGCGGGCGATGCGTAATCGCCCCTCGCCAAAGTCTGTCTCGACTGCTTTCGTCGCACCTCTTCTGGTCATGCCAACGCCTTCTGGCGAGTTTTTGTTGCGAGTTCGTCCGGGCGTGGACCCAAGACGAGCAGGGCATTTGCTTCGACGCCGCCCCACCAAGGGTCTCCCGTGCTCGACAGCCTCGCCACATCCTGCGGAGTGAGTCCCACCACCGAGGGATTGAAGCCAAGCTCTTCACCGTGGGTCACCAGTGCCTCACGGATCTCTTGGAGCGCGCTTTCTAGCTTTTCGGATGGCGTAACCACTGCGATGTCGAGATCGCTGTCTGGACGGTCCTCGCCCCTCGCCACGCTGCCGTAAATCCAGGCCGCGAGCACGTTCGGCCGAACTGCGGAGACCGCCTCAGTGACTACAGCCCGAATGTTGGAATACCTAAGCGCCTCCTGCTCAAAGAGGGCTTCCAGTGATGTCGCCAGTGGATGGCGATCATTCAACCGATAAAGACGAGCCCTGCCCGTTCCCTCTGAAGATACGATGCCAATCCCCTCCAAGGTTGCGAGAGCAGACCACACGCTTGCCCTCGCAAGCCCGCTACGAGCCGCAAGCAATGGTGAAGAAAGCAAGCCGCCGTGCCGGGACAATTCCCGGAGCAATCTCACGCTTGCGTCGGTGCCGAGCATAATGGTGAGTGGATAGCGCAAAGCGCTTTGAGCGGTCGAGCGTGTCATGGCGCAAGTTCCTTCTGCTCTGGAGCCATAGCACGTCGACTGCCGGATATCAAATCTGATGTTTGGTTTTCTAAACAGATGTCCTGTTATCCGGGCCTTGGCGGCTGCTGCGCCGCTATCACGAACGTATCCGAGAGATGTTGATCGCCACGTTCGTCCAGTCCATCGTAGGAGCAAGAGCAAGATGCCGCTCTATCTTATCCATTTCATTATTTTTTTCTGCTTCAGTCCGTCCAATGCCCGGTCGGAAAGACTGAGTATTTCGTCAGACGGCGCTTACTCAGACATAACCTATTTTACGATTGTGCCGCCGCGACCGAAAGCCATTTGGCCACATCACATCTCTCAATGCACACACAGTGCACACGAAAGCCAACGCGGGGCCAAATCATGAATCGTTAACCTGCAAGGACGGCTTGGCGGTAGGTCGGGTTCATGAGGGCTTTGAGGCGCTTACGCTTGAGCGAGTTTGAAGGCTCGCGACGGAGCATGTTGAGCACCGCGCGGCGGATCATGGCGAGGTTGCGCGCCGAATGGTCTTTACGGACGCGGCTCTCGTCTTGTCGCGCGACAATCAAGGCAACACGCGCTCTCAACTTGATTGTCGCGCGGCACTGCGTCCCTTGCCCTGTTCGACGCAGATAAGCATGCGTGTCGAGTCGATGTCGTCGATCTTGAGTTGCGCGACTTCGGACACGCGCAGGCCCGCGCCATAGGCGACGCCAAGTGCCGCCTTGTACTTGATGCCTTGATGCTGGGTGCGGCTTCGAGCAGCCGCGCCGCTTCCTCCACGCTCAGCACGTCGGGCAGCTTGCGCTGACACCTCATGATCACCAGCGCACGCGCCAGATCCCGAAGCTTCAGCGTCACGAGGGACAGGAACGGCAGTGCCGAGACCGCGCCATTGATCGTCGCAGAGCCGACGCCGCTCTCATGCCGATGCAGCTGGAATCGACGGATGTCCTCAGCCGTCGCAGTGTCGGGCGAGCGGCCAAGGAACACAGCGAAGCGCCTCCAGCCCTTCCTCCCTATAGCGGTTGAAGATCTTGTAGCCAGTCTTGCGCGAAATCCCGAAATCCCGGCACACATCGCTCATGCCTTCTCCCTCGAGAAGGCGGGCAACGAAACGTAGACGTTCCTCCATCACCGAACACTCTCTCCACGGCATCAACACCTCCGGCCAAAAGCCAAAAGTGTTACCCATGTGTCCGGTACAAAACGTCACCTATGTCTCAGGCCGCGCAGTTCGCTTGCCGACAACTATTCCTGCTGGAATTGACAGGGCCAATCTTCAGGCCTCGTCAAGCCAGAAGGCAACTCGGTCCGGGCGTCTCCGCAAGCCATGTTGAGCTGCCACTGGGACAGACCCGCCGAATTGGAAAGATCGACGCCCTCGATACGGGTCAGAAAGAAAAAGGCGCGGTCAAAGTCTATCGGCGCGGTGAACGTCGCTCCTCGGAAGTCCGCCCGTGCGAGATTGGCAAACGAGAAGCGGCTGCCGCTGATATCGGCGTCATGGAACTGCGCACGCCCCAATTCTGCCTTTGTGAAATCAACATTGGTCAGATTGGCGCCCTGGAAATTCGAGCGCTGTATTTCCGCGCTCGCGAACACAGCGCCTTGCGCGTCCATACGGCTGAAGTCGGTCCTGTGGGCCTCGATTCTGTCGAACCGGGCGCCTTTGGCGGTCGAGTCGGCCAGGGAAGCACGCACAAGCGTTGCCTTCTCAAGATTTGCCGCAAGGAGATTGCTGTTCCTGAGGTCGGTCGAAGTGAAATCAACACCGAACAGGTTCGCCCCGCTCAGGTCTTGTCCTTCTAGGATGAGAAGCTTCTTGTCACACTCGTGCCAATTGACGCCAGGCGTCGCGGCTGCGTCGCAATTGTGAGCAGCAGTGGCGTTCTGCCAAGCAAACACAGTGCAAACCGCTAGAACCAAGCCGGATGCGCCGTAAGCTCTGGTTCGCCTCAAAGTCATTGTTGCTGGACCTCTGCTACTCGCCGACACTCAACCTTACCACATCTGCTGACACTCGAGCCACGGTGACCACCGCCGTCACAGTTAGCGCATTTCTCATATTCAAGCTTTGATGTTGATCAACCGATCAACCCGCGCGTAGGGCGCGATTTGCGAGCGCCTCCCCATATCATCGGCGGTCCAGCAGAGATTCATTTGTCACCGGCCAGGCGCATCATTCCGTAGGTATGCTTGACTAAGCCGAGGAGAGCGGTCGTTCAGGGTGGCGAAGTCCCTCCGCTCTGGACGTTTGTCTCGCTAGTTGGGAGCCTGCTCGGATGCTGACCGCCACCGCCGCCGTCCGCTGCCGACAAGCGTGAATCCGCTTGGTTCCGCACCGATCGGTACTTCCCGACGGCGAGGTTCACCCGGCACGGGGTGCTCGTCGCATACCCTGATTCCGCTGTCGCATGAACCCCACGACTTCGCTTAGCGAAGCCGAAGTTGATCTCTGCCATCTCCCAGGTCGAAGCATCAACCCCGCATATTTGTGTCGTAAGCTGACGTGCCGCGAATACGCCTTTTTCGGTTGGCGGGCTTTATGGCGGACGCGCAACCTATTCTGTATTTTTATCAACGTAAACAATGTCGTATTGCAGAGAGGGAGGGATTCGAACTCCGCGCTTGGAAAAGCGTCCCTCTCGTCTTCACCGTGCAGGCCGCTTACTCTGGGCGGCAGAGTGCCCTTCCGCGCTTCGCCAAACCTGCCGTGGGAAATGCCTTGCCGTTTTTCCGGCGGGGCTTTGATCAGATCGTGACTATTAGTGATTTATGCTGGAACTGGTTGCGGAGGTTAGAGTCGGACCTATTTGCGCCGATCAAGAAGTCCCGTCAGCAAACGAACTCGGTTACAGCACCGTATCGGCGGTATCCATCTACCGACTCGAACCGCGACCGTTTCTTAGGTCGCGCCTACCGTTTTGCACGCCCTCCCCTGCCCGGCCGTGGCGGAAGGTTGAACCAGTTGGGCGACTGCTAGGTTCCAGACTGGAGGTAAGGTCGGCTCGCTGAAAGCACGGCAGGTGGCATGCGGCACATGCGCGACAACGGCGGCGGAGGGTTTGAGAGGGCCGGAGCCCCGACAGCTTTCGGCAGTTCGAACGATATAGTCGAACTGCCGAAATCGGGGCGCAAAGCTGCCATTCGGCACAAAGATAACAAATAGCATCGGCGATCGGCTGAAGCCGCTCCTTCTCAGTCTGTTGGCGAACCGCGTAACCGGGGCAGATTTCCGGGCGAAGGGGTTTGCAGGCGAGCGCGTTCGCGATTCACCCTATGCGTGACGCTACCACCGACTGATTCGTTTGAAGGCTGTCGCTCGCGGAACTCCGCGGGTTGGTTACTGCGCTGATCGGCGAAGTGCGCGGTCCAAACATGGTTCGAAGTGGTCGATCGCAGGGCCGCGTCGCACGGTGCAGAAGGCCATGCATCGTAGATTATGCGCAAACTGCTATCGCGCGCCTAGTCGGAACTCGCGCATCGAACAGTACATCACGTCTTCCGTCCCCAGCGCACCGGCGGCCTCCCCGCTCGCAATCCAAATAGACGTCTTTCAGCTGTTTGATTGGCATGTCAGCGTGAGCGAACGCGAGGTCCTGAGCGTCAGAAGCCGACAATGAAGCCGGACTGATTGCGATCAGCACGGTGCCGAGCGTCACAGGCGCGAGGGACTTAACAACTGACATGATCATTTTGAGATCCTCCCCAGCTCCCGTAGGTCAACATTCAGTCCTTGGGGGTCGCAGGTGTAGTGCCGTTCGAAGGTCCCGTCCGCGCGCCGCTGCTTGTCGAAGCCGCGATGTAAGGCTCGATCGCGCGCTCGTGGACCAGCCAAAGGGGATCTCGGCCGAGGCGTAGCCACGGCCGGCGGCCAACCGTTTCGGGATCGAGGCCGAAGCGATCCTGGTGCGCTCGATCGTCGTGCCGGCCGCGCCTGCCTCCGCATGACGGATGGCGCGGCTTCGCAAATCGCACATGATTTCGTCACGTGAGATGCCGATGTCGCCAAGGACGTCATCGGGTAAACGGCTCAACTGGTCCGTTGCCGACAGGAGAGCTTTTCGCTCGGCGCGGAGGCGTAACCACCTGCGAAATGGACCAATGGCGGCAGCACGAATTATAACCATGATCAGATCGTCCCTTCATTGATCTGAATTGACCGGTACGGAACGGCGCGAACGGCACTCCGGGCGAGAGCGTCAGCCGTCCGCGAGGCAAATTAGGCGTAGTGGTCGATGGATTGGTTTTGCCGCGGCGTGCCCATACGGCGGGCGGTGGCTGGCCCCGGGCCACGCATGTAATAAAGCTCCGGGCGGTAGCGCGGCGCGACGAATTTGCGAAACCCCGCAGCAAGTTTTGTGACGGGAGCCAAGAATTTCATGACTGTTCCCTTTCCCTTCGCCGGCTTGCACACGAGCCGGCGGGCCTGACGTTGCAAAAAGGATATGACAGTCGAACCAGGCTCGGCTGTGGGAATTCCCACACCGGGGAAAACATTGGCGAAATCCGCTCCCAGTTTGCATCCCGGAAAGCGGGGCCTGCTGCCATCAAATTTCCTTGGATAGGGAGTAAGGTGAAGTACACTTGATTGAACAAGAGACCGTTGTGACAGGCTCTCTGGCCTTCATCTCAAGACTTTGCGATGCCGACCTCGCCGCGCTGACCAAACGGTGGCACGAGCGCAGCTATCGACACAACGAGCTAATCATTTCCCACGGCGACACTGGTCGCGATGTCTTCTTCCTGCTGGAAGGACGGGCTCGCGTGACACTGGTTTCAGCGGACGGCAGGGAGATAGCGTATCGCGATGTCGAACCGGGTGACATTTTCGGGGAGCTCGGAGGCATTGACGGGATTGCACGCTCTGCCAGCGTAGTCACGCTGGAGGAAACCCGCGCTGCACGGCTGTCCGGCACAGCATTCCGGGATATCGTGATGACCCACCCGACTTTTGCCTGGATGCTGCTTGAGCATCTGTCTGCCCAGCTCCGGCGCATGACCGAGCGGGTATTCGAATACAGCACTCTGGTCGTGCGAAAACGGCTGATCGTCGAGCTCCTGCATCGGGCGGAGAAAGCCGCACTCGTGGACGGCGAGGTGTCCATAAGCCCGGCACCGACGCATTCCGAGCTGGCGGCAACGATGAGCACGCACAGGGAAGCGGTCTCGCGCGAAATGAGCGACCTCGCCAAGAGAGGCCTGATCGAAAAGCGCGGCAGCAGGTTGTTGCTGCATGACGTCTCGGCACTACGGGCGCTGGTCGACAAGAAGGAATAGCGAAGGCTGTCGCTGCGGCGGGGGGCACCGCATCATACTCCTCGGCCGCAAGTGATTATTCCTTCCGGCAAATCGGGCAACCTGGCGTGCCAGCGCGCGGATCGGACTTTGATCGCTTCACCCAATCATGACTCGGCTTCTTGATGCGGGCACGGAACGTTATCCCCAGCCTGCTTCCAGACTTACAAGGGCGGATCGAAGGGTGAAGCCGCATGGACGTTAAATACCAAATCTTCGTCAGCTCGACCTACGCCGATTTGGTGGACGAAAGACGGTCGGTCATCGAGTCCGTTCTTAACCTCGGGCATATTCCTGTGGGGATGGAGGCATTCCAAGCCAGCGACGACACGCAATGGGATTACATTAGGCGGCGCATCGATGACAGCGACTACTACGCACTCATCGTAGCAGAGCGGTACGGCTCAGAGTTGAAGGGTAAGAGCTACACCCAGATGGAGTACGAGTACGCCGTCGCCCAAGGCGTGTCTACGTGGCATTTTTGCTCGAAGGCGGTGCTCGCAAGACGTGGGCCGCGGAAAAGGCCGAGTTCGAGAAAAAGGCCAAACTCGAGAGATTCCGAAAGCTGTTTGAAAAGAAGCTCGTCAAATATTGGCGCAACAAGGACGATTTGCGGGTAAGGTTGCGATGGCTATTAGACGTTATGACCGTGGTCTGAGCGGCGGCCCGGGCTTAGTCTTTGCAGCTGTTAAGCAAAAGGGGGTTGCTCGCGAGTGCCGAGCCGAGCCGAGCGAAGAAAGGACGAGCCATGGAGCAAGATAACGTTTTTACGTCGGTGTCGATGTGTCGAAAGCCAAGCATGCTGTCGCGATTGCCGAGGGCGGACGCGGTGGAGAGGTCCGGTATTTCGGCGAGGCGTTCCCCGCGCGTCGTCACCGGAACGTCGTAGCCGTGAAGCCGAACCGTGACGGTCCCGTCATCGTGAACAAGCGTCACCTCGCCAGTCATCGTGATCGTATCACCTTCGGACAGTTTCGCCATCGGCATCGCCCTCGCAAAGGCCGCCGCTGAACTGGACGTGGAAAGCGCCATCATCGTCGGTGAGATCGTCGTATTGAACGAGACTGGCCTGTCTGACTTCGGAGCCTTGCGGAAAGCCATCACCCGACGCCAGCACGACCTCTATTCGTCTATTCGTCGCCTTCGATCTTCTGCATCTCAATGGTCACGGCCTGCGCGACATGGCGCTGGAGGACCGCCGCGAGATCCTTGCCGTGATGATCCCGGACGGTGGCCGTATCCAATTCAACCAGGCGCTTCCCGGCGAGGCTAAGGCGATCTTCCCACCTGATAGACCAGGCGGGGCTCGAAGGCATGGTGTCGAGGCGCAAGGACAGCAAATACCGGAGCGGCAATTCGACGGCTTGGCTCGAGACCAAGGCTTACAGCATCGATGAATACGAGTTGCTCGGCGTCGAGCGTGAACCCGGAAAGCCGGCTTTCGCCCTAATGGCCGAGCGTGGCACAGGACGCTATGTCGGGAGCGCCTTTATCACCTTGAACCGGGAGATGCGGGAACGCCTCTGGGAGCGCGTACAGGAGCATTCTGGGCCCGCGCCAAACGGGATGAAACGGCCGGCGACGCAATGGGCCAAGCCGGGGCTGATCGGCCGCGTGAAGCATCTCCGCGGCGAGGAGAATCTGCGCCATGCCTCGCTGCAGGATTTTCGGGAGGAAGACTAGGGTAAAACTCAGTCATTCTAGCTATGCCGCGAATGGCCGAGATGGGGTTAGGCCCTGCCGTTTGAATCGGTCGGCGGCAACGAGCACAGAGCGCCACTTTCCGACCTCACCACCTCTAAAGCGCGAACGTCTGGTGTGATGCCCGATGCGCGCGTTCGTAGGGCATCTCGCCGTTACATCGCGGTGACAAAAGCACCGCCACGGTGGCGTCAACCGGTTACCAAGGGCAGCAAATATCTCCGGCCTTGTGGGAGTGGCGTGTCAGCGCCCCAGAGGCAGCGTGGGCGTGTCGCCGGTTGGCTGTTAGCGCGGCGACTGGATCGCTCCACGCCTCGCAAGCGGGATAGCGAAATCTCGTGAAGCCAAGTCAAGCTGCGTTTTCCGTTCTCTATCGGCGACGGGCGGCGGTTGGGAGAGATGGATACCATGCACACGGGGAGTCAGGAAGTTGGCAGGACATGGACGCGGGGCGGCCCGCGTGCAGGCGCTTGGCCGAGCGGTGCAATGAACACGCAGCGCCACCTCGCAGCGATCATGGTTTGCGACGTGGTCGGCTATTCGCGCCTGACGGAGCGCGACGAGCGCGGCACGCTCGAGCGGCTGAAGATCTACCGCAAGGACCTGCTCGAACCGCTGGTCTCTGAGCACCGGGGTCGAATCGTCAAGCTCACCGGCGACGGCATGCTGTGTGAGTTCGCGAGCGTCGTCAACGCGGTGGCCTCGGCGATGGCGATCCAGCAGGCCCTGGCAGAACACGAGGCGGAGATGCCCGAGGAAGAGCGGATTCGCTTCCGCATCGGCGTCAATCTCGGCGACGTGGTTTGCGAGGAGGACGGCGACCTCTACGGCGACGGGGTCAACATCGCAGCCCGCCTCGACAGCATCGCCGACCCCGGCACCGTGGTCGTCTCAGGCACCGCCTACGACCACCTTCAGGGCAAGCTCGACTGCGGCTTCACGCCGCTCGGCAATCTGCGCCTCAAGAACATCGAGCGGCCTGTGCGCGCCTACCGCGTCGAGACCGACGCCGGCGCCTCGGTGGCTGCATCGCCTCCGCTGCCCGCGAAACCCTCGATCGCGGTTCTGCCTTTTACCAACATGAGCGGCGATCCCGACCAGGAATACTTCGCCGACGGGCTGGTGGAGGACATCATCACGGGATTGAGCCGGGTGAACTCCTTCTTCGTGATCGCCCGCAACTCGTCCTTCACCTACAAGGGCCGGGCGGTGGACCTGCGCCAGGTCGGGCGCGAGCTGGGCGTCCGCTACGTGCTCGAAGGCAGCATCCGCAGAGCAGGATCGCGGGTGCGCATCAGTGGGCAGTTGGTGGACGCGATCAGCGGACACCATGTCTGGGCCGACCGCTTCGAGGGCGACGTGAGCGACATCTTCGACCTGCAGGACAAGGTGACCGAGAGCGTCGTCGGCGCTGTCGAACCGAGCATCCGGCTGCAGGAGATCAAGCAGGCGCGCATGAAGCCGACTGACTACATCGGTGCCTACGACCTCTACCTTCGTGCGCTGCCGCGCTTCTACAGCATGACGCGCGAAGGCTTCGCCGACGTGCGCCGGCTCACCAACGAGGCGCTCAGCATCGACCCAGACTTCACCCTGGCGAAGGCACTCGGTGCCTATATCCGCAGCCTGTCGGTGAGTCAGTGCTGGCACGAGCCCGACGATATCCGCGTCGCCGTGCGCATGGCCCGCGAGGTGCTGGCGGACGCGCGAGACGACCCGACAAGCTTGCGTTTCGCCGCGCAGGTGATCGCCTACAGCGCCAAGGATTACGAGACGGCGCTGGACACGATCGTACGGTCCCTGCTCCTCAACCCCAATTCGGCGCAGGGCCATACGGGCAGCGGCTGGGTGAACGCCCATTCCGGCCACCCCCTCGTCGCGATCGAGCACTTCCACAGGGCGATGCGGCTGAGTCCGGTCGACCCCGAGAAGGGCATCGCGCTCTCCGGCATCGGGATGAGCTACCTGATGCTCGAACGCTACGAGGAAGCGCTGGCTTGGGGAGAACGAGCGCTGCGCGAGATGCCGAATTACGGCTCCTCGCACCGGGTGGTGATCATGGCGCTGGTCAAACTCAACCGGCCGGACGAAGCGCAGGCGGCGGCGCGGCGGCTGATGGAGGCGTTCCCGACCTACACGCTCGGCCTGCAGAGGCAGATCAACCCGTGGCGGGACAAGGTGTTCGCCGAGCACTACGTCGAAGCGTTGGGTATTGCCGGCGTGCCGGAGTGATCGTCGCGGCTGCAAAGATGCCCTCTCCTGCGCGTCACGTCCGGCCAGGCGACGCGCCCCTTGATCCCGTGTCGCTTCTGGAAGGATAGTTCTCTGGCCGGCTTGTCCGAGGACCGAGCCCGTAGAGCAGCTGTGAACAGCCGGCGAGCTCTCTCTTGGGTTCGCGTCGAACTTCCGTTTCCACCCTGACGAGACCTACCGACGGTCCAGACAAATGTCGCCTTCGGGTCACAACTTCTTGACCGGCGACCGTCGGCAAAGGTCCGAGAAAGATGGAAGACTGTCCTTTCAGTTGAAGCATCGAGAGGCTTACAGGAACAACGCGTTCATCGTTCCTTTGAGGCCCAAGTGCAGTTCGTCTACGGTGCCCTCGGAGAGAGTGACGATTTTGACACCGGCAAAGTGAAGTCGCTTGAAGAGGCCGGCTACGTCTTCCTGGTCGCGTGATAGGCGATCGAGTGCCTCGGTTGGAACAATCTCAAATTGCCCGCTTTGAGCGTTGGCGAGAAGCCGCTGGATGTCTGGTCGACGGATGATGCTTGAGCCGGATACGGCGGCGTCGGCATAGGTCCCAACGACAGTCCACTTCTCCCTGGCCGCGTGCTCTCGGCAAAGCCGCAGCTGATCCTCGATAGAGGCTTCGCGCTGGTTGTCGGATGAGTGACGGGCATACAGCGCGACACGGGTCATGAACCGCTCCTCTTCCTCTCGTTGCTATTGTCCGCCGCCGTTCCCATCCTCCCCTTCTGACGGTGTTTTCTCAAGAGGTGGACATTGTTGTCGTTGGCCGCCTGCAATTCCTCGAAATGCTCCCGAGCAACCCGCCGACCCAACAAACGGGCGATCGACAGGACGGCTCGTTCAACCATATCTCGTGCCGACATGTCAGCCCTGTAATCGTGACT
>NZ_JAMYQK010000055.1:0-31405 GCF_040320845.1 Mesorhizobium sp. M0601 | reverse complement strand
CCGTGCTCCTGAACACAGCGGTCGCCAAGGCGGCCGATCCGGTCGGCATGGCGCGTGCGTTCGGCAAGGCGGTCGACGCCGGTCGTGAAGCTTTCAGCTCGGGAATGCTCGAGCCGCGCGACGTCGCCGTGCCATCGACGCCGACCATCGGCAGGGCGGTTTTCTCATGAAGCTCGATCCCTTCTACCTGATCGTCGACAGCGCCGCCTGGATCGAACGGCTGGTGCCGCTTGGCGTCAGGCTGGTTCAGTTGCGCATCAAGGATAGGGACGAGACCACGCTGCGGACGGAAATCCGCCGCGCGAACGGCGTCTGCGCGGTCCATGGTTGCCAACTCATCGTCAACGACCATTGGCGCACGGCAATCGAGGAAGGCTGCGACTTCGTTCATCTCGGCCAGGAGGATTTGGCTGCGGCCGACCTGCTGGCGATTAAGTACGGCGGATTGAAGCTCGGACTTTCGACCCACGATCACACCGAACTGGAAATGGCGCTGGCGGCCGAGCCGGACTATGTGGCGCTGGGTCCTATTTATCCGACGAGCCTCAAGAAGATGAAATGGCGGCCGCAAGGGCTTGAACGGCTCAGCGAGTGGAAGCGCCGGATCGCACCGATCCCATTGGTCGCAATAGGCGGCCTCAACCCCGACCGGCTCGACGGTGTCTTCGAGGCTGGTGCGGACAGCGCGGCGGTGGTCACCGACATCACGTTGAATGCCGATCCCGAAGCGCGCACGCGGGAATGGATCGAAAAGACAAAGCCATGGCGCTGAGGCAGGAATCGCATGTACTTGTCGTCGGCGGATCGGACTCCAGTGGGGGTGCCGGAATCGCGCGCGATATCGAGACGCTCTCCTCCATGGGCGTGCGCAGCTGCCTTGCCGTCACTGCGGTGACGGTGCAAACACACGACATCGTCACGGACATCCTTCATCTGCAACCCGGTCTGGTGGCCGATCAGATGCGTGCAGCGCTGCAGGCCAACAAGCTGGCGGCCGTCAAGATCGGCATGCTCGCAACGGCTGAGATCGTCGCTGCGGTTGCCGCTGTGCTGCGCGAAAATCCGCGCATACCGGCAGTCCTCGATCCGGTGCTGGCTTCCACGTCAGGCCGAGCGCTTCTTGAAGCAAGCGCCATCCCCATCATGAAGCAGCATCTGATGCCACTTTGCCGTATCGTCACACCCAATCTCATCGAACTGGCGCTTCTTGCCGGACAACAACTGCTCGCCGCCGGGGTTCAGGCCCTGCTGATCAAAGGCGGCCACGGCTCAGGACCTCGCTCAACGGATGTTCTCGTTCGACCCAACCAAGAACCCGTGCGCCTTGACACTCGTCGGCTGGCAAGAACGATGCGCGGCACCGGCTGTGCCCTGGCCAGCGCGATAGCCGCGTATCTGGCGATCGGGGGATCGATTGAGGAAGCGGTGCGCCAGGCCAAGCTTCTGGTGTTCGAAAAGATTTGGAAACACCCCATATGAGAATCGGGCTCGCGATCGGTGGCCCCATTTTATCGCCGACGATTTCAGCCATCGGAGGATCATGTTCGCTGGCCGGTGCTTATGACAAAAGCATCTGATCCAGCGCTTTTGTGGCTCTGGTTTCGTCGATGGGTGAATGATCTTCGGTTCAGCAGACGATTAGCGGCGGGAGCCAAGCACCGCCAACCGCGTGGAATCTAGGATCATATTGCGCGAGCAAGAATCCCGTTGGCTCGGCTATCACCAAGGGGATCTTGGCGTCGGCGACTGTGCACACCTGACTAAATCTAGTTTGCGGCGATCATAGCCGCAAAACATCAAAAAATAAGAGCGAGTAAATTTTAGTAGACGGCTCATACCTCGAAGCAACGTTATCGTAACCGCCCGGCGCGCACACTGGTGCATACTTCGGTCGCGTCGCGCAAGCCACCTCGTCTGCTGGACTCCTCCACCATGGGGGACACGGAGGGTCTTATCCAAACAACTAATTTTATCAATCTACCAGGATGCCGCATAGTGGTGCCGGCGGAATGATCACCGTTTGGCAATGATGATCGTACTTCGGTTAGCCTTGTCAACGCGAGCCAATTTGCTGGGCGAGACAAGGGCCGCGCGAAGGAAGGAGCAAACAAATGCAGATTCTCGACGTCAACCAGATGGTCCAGTACTACCTAATATCGCTTGAGCTGGTTGTGATTTTTGCTACCGTTTGCGCGGCGCTGGAGCTAACCTTTCCGGCTTATCGATACAGTTTTGCCTCATATGTTGGCGGCGTGCGGAATTGGATTATTTGGCTCGGATGGGGTACATTTATCTGGCATCTATACTCTGCGAGCTTGGGCTGGCTAGGAATAAAGCCGCTCGTAACGATCAATTTCGGTGCTTTGCTTCACTCTGACAACGCAGTCATTAACACTGGATTGGCCGTCATTTCCGGGGTCTTAGTCGCGATTGCCGGCGACTTCTTTTACTACTGGATGCACCGCGCTCAGCATGCTGTTCCATTCCTCTGGCGCATGCACGCTACTCACCACTCGATCCGCGAATTGACGGCATGGAATTGCAATCATCACTTTTCCGAGCCACTCATTTATGCAGCGCTTGTATCACTACCACTCAAGCTGATCCATTTCGAATCTAGCGTAGTGCCCGCTGTTGCCATGACACTGATTACCTTTCAGGGACATCTTTCACACTCCAGCACCCGC
Organism: Mesorhizobium sp. M0601; assembly: GCF_040320845.1. Taxonomy (NCBI): domain Bacteria; kingdom Pseudomonadati; phylum Pseudomonadota; class Alphaproteobacteria; order Hyphomicrobiales; family Phyllobacteriaceae; genus Mesorhizobium; species Mesorhizobium sp. M0601. Next base: position 28,718 of record NZ_JAMYQK010000055.1, on the reverse strand, counting down.
ATCAATCTTGGGCCGCTTCGATACATCATCGGGGACAATAAGTTCCACCGCATTCACCACTCGATGGAAACGCATCACCGGCACCGAAACTATGGATTCTTTACAACCATCTGGGACACGATTTTTCTAACGGCATACTGGCCAAAAAAGAATGAGTGGCCGAAAGTTGGCCTCCGAGGCCAGTCTGAGCCGCTCACCGTGCGCGACTCCGTGATGTTCCCATTCGATCGAGGTCGCTGGCGTAGAGCTAAAGTCGGAAGTGGTGTAGAGGCTGGGGATTGAACGAGGGGAGGTTTACGTTTCGAATCTGATTGTTGAGGTGGGCAAAACCATCAAAACAAGCGAGCCATACGGACAATAGGCACAGGCGCGACCGTCATTATCCCCCCAAGTCGCCGCGCAGGGGATTGATGATCTGAACCCCTACGAAATCTTTTTCGTTGTCCGTCACCACCACGCAGTCCTTCGCGCCGGCGACGGCCGCAATGATCATGTCGAGCCCACTGCGGGGGCGGCCGACCGCCTTCCCTGAGCCGCGCCAGACCAAACCCGGCTCTATTGTCGAAGGACAGGATACGACCGCAAACAGCGCTTGCGGCCCCTCTGGCCCGGCGAACCAGGCGTCAGGGCGTCTCGCTTCTTGCCTCGCGGCTTTTCCAAAATAGCCATATCGTTCGTATGTTCTCGTATTCGGTGGCGAACCCAATACTGAGGAATCCAGTTGAGGCCCTGCTCCGCTCGCGTCGTCACACCGTCGAAAGAAACGACCCAGGCGTGCAGTTATAAGGTATGTTGGTTGCAGAGAAACTCCGACCACCGCCACCGACATTCGCTGATGGTGGCCATCTGAATGGCAAATTCGTCTCGAATCTAAGCAGCACGATAATCCTGGTCCACAATGATCCTCAGTACCCCTCGGGCATTGTGGGTCACGTACAATCCAAGACCGATCAGGCACATACAGCAGGTTACCAACGGCTTACTTGATCGAAGTAGCATGATGAACTACCAGTTGCCGGCCTTGTCCCTGAAAAGTGCTGCGATTGGCTGGAAAACGGATTTGACTTAAGATCTCGGCTCTTCACAATGGGTAAGCAGTTATGGCTCGCCCTATCGGCATTGGCGCAAATAACTAATGACGTCAGTTTAGGAGAAGCAATGAAAGCTGGTCGTGTGGCAGGAATCCTCATGATTGTTGGTATAACGGTCATGAACGCCCCTGCAAGTGTTCTCTGCGCGGAGCGCGAAGTCTTGAAGATCACGGCAGCGCCGAAGGTATTAGAGGCTCTGCAAATTACTCCAGAAGCTAGCGCCAACCGGGTGGAGCATGTTGCTCCTAATGGCCATGTGATTAGCACCATCATGCGCAGCGATTGGCCGGACGAGGAGGAAGATGACGAAATTGGTCTCCAAGCAGTTCTGCCGGCTGCATGTACGCCGGTGCCGCGTGACAACGACGGCGAAACCTTCCGCGGGACGGTCAGGGAGGTCGCTAAGACTCGCATTGCGGAGGCGCCAATTGACGAGGATAATCTCACAGTCAAGTCGTATCAGGCTTCGCATCCGTCCGATGCTGAGATGCAAGCAAAATCGATCTCCAAGAAATGCGATGAATTTCGGGTGGACGCAGAAAACCGCAATGTAACAGCTGCAGCATATCTCGTTGCTGCGAAGAAGGAGGATGACAACGATTATCACTTCATCCTCCAGGACGAAGGTTGTAGGAAACCAGAGTGTCGTCTAACTGTTGAGATCACTGGGGTCCCACGACTGGGCGGTAGCAAGCAGAAACTCAAGGCTGCGCGTGAGTATTTCAAACAGCAGTGGCCACTTTATTCGGGCCATGACGAAGTGCCCGGGTCAGGGAACTATCTGCTTTTTGAGACACCGGTGCTGGTACGGGTCACAGGCTCAGCATTCTACGACAGTGATCACCCAGTAAATCCCAACTCCGGCACCGGGCCAGTCGGGCCCGACGGATTGAAACCGGGGTCCGCGTGGGAAATACATCCCGTGACGAGTTTCGAAATTGATCCTCGTACCGAGCTTTCCCTGTTCGCCCTGCTCAATCGTTCCTCCGCGGCCGATGACAAATAGGAAAGGCCGGCGTGACTGGGAGCAGAGGAAGTCTGCGCGCCTTCTAGGAGAGAATTTCAAATGGGCAAGCGGACCAGGGCAACTTTGCTCGAAATTCTCCTCCCGATTTCCGGTAAGCCACCTAACATTCCCTGCCAGCTAGCAAAGCCACAAAATCGCTTTCTTATGAAATGATTATCCAGTCACTTCGCAAGAAAGATCTCACGAGGCCGGCAGGTAAGAAGTATTCGAATCGAACTACCTCTCTTCGGCTCCAGCACAATTGTCTCGCCTTAGCGGCCGCCCCGCGTGCTGAACGGCGCGGGCTTGGATGATCGCCTGGGGGCCTGCCTTGGGCTTTGGCTCCGACAGGCGCCGCACCTCGCCCACCCTGCATGGGCAAGCGGAAGTAATCGCGATCAGGCGCGACACGGCCACGGCAGCGGCGATGGCGCTTACATGCGGCGCTGCGACGCTTGCACCAGCGATCTCGGCTGTGCCGCAGTCACCGACTTCGGTCTGAAGCCGCCGATAGGCGTGTGCGTCAGGGATTTCGTTCCCCTTGGCCGTGTCTGCTTGCCCTTCAAAATGCTTGTCGATCGGACGGGCGGCATCGAAGACGGTTACGCGGTAGCGATTGAAGTCGGATGCCTTGCGGCCAAGCCCGGCATCGACAATGCACTGAAAGCCGGTTTGCGCCATAAGCCTGCGCGCTGCGATCTTATCGACGCCGCAAAGTGCCACGTGCGGGTCATTGTCTTCAAGACGATCGCTCGCCAGAAGTCGGCGGTCGAGCCGCCGGACGTCGAAGCCCTTCGCTTCGACCCAGGCCGCGGCGACCTTGGTCTTGAGGTCGCCATAAGTTTCGGACCTGACGAGCACCGAGGTTGCCCAGTTCTCTTCGCTGACCTTGTCGCGATCCTGCAGCACCAGCGCGACGTCGGCCGGGTTCGCGTAGGGCAATGCAGACAATGCCCAGAGGAAGGCTTGACCGAGATTGCCAAGGCCGACCAGCCACAAAGCACCCGGCAGGTACACCTCAGTAAAAGCAGGCGGCTCGTCGCCAGGCACACTGGGCCAGAGGTCGACCTCTGTCGGAAATTCGACGGCGCGTCTCCGTGCTAAGTCAAACGCCGCACCGACGGCGAGCGCGCCACCGACGATGCCGCAAAGCGGGTTCTCACCGATGTCGCAAATGGTGCACTCGCCGGCCGTGCCGATCCCAGCACGCCAGCCGTTCCACCATGCCCTGACGGTGCGTGCTTCGGCCAGCTGCGACGCAGCGCCGATCTGGATCTGCTGCGCGGGCGGTCCCTCAAACGGGGACGCGCCGACCAACTCGGCCGCAGCCGCAAGTATTTGTGTGGGCAAAGGCAACGCGGAATTGAGCCGTTGATCTACGGCACCGACAAGGCGGACACCGCCGACAAAGGTGCGGCTACCCACGGATACAGCCGTCAACACCGCCGCATGCGCGGCCGGCGTCGTGGCATCGTCACAGACGACGATTTCGAGCGTAAGCCCGCGCAGGCGCACTTGCGCCTCATCGAAGGTTATGCCTTCACTATCGACGAGGATTTTGGAAAGCCGCGCGATTTGCCTGTCTAGCGCCATGGCCACCACCCGACATGTAGCGGCGACGGACTTTCGCGGCTGCGGTCGCGCCATCGCCTTGCGCCAAGATACTCATACACCCCGATGCCGCCCGGCATAGTGGCGCGCCCGGCGAAATGCGGCAGGATGATCGCGATGTGGCCGATTTCCGCCATGATAGGATTGGCTTTATCCGATGGGCTCTGACCGAAGCCAGCCGGATGAACGTGGACATCGGCGACGACTTCACGGCCGGTGTTGCGGCAATGAGTCCAGAGGGCGCCAAGCCGCCGCCCGTCGATTTCAACAATGCCGGTATCTAGCGCGTGCGGGTCGATGTCGTCGTAAAAGACGAACTCCTCGATCCGGCGTCTTCTGTCCTTCCCGCCCAGCAGGAACGCGCCACTTTCGCGCCGCCCGTGGGTCCGGCGGCGGAGTTCGGCGACACCGGCGGTCCAGGTCACCTGCTCACACAGGACTTCAGGCGGCGGGCCGAACAGGCTGCGAGCGAGCGTTGCTATTAAGGATGCCATGCAAATCCTCGAAGATGAAGGTCAACCGGCGCTCCGGGCGCCAGGAGAGGTGCGGGAATGTCTCGGCGTTGTTGCCATGCGGGCCGGTCATGCGGTCCCACGGCCGGTAGACGGTATCGGAGCCCCAGTGCTGAAAGGTCTTCAGCACGCGCGGTCCGCCCTGTGGCCGCGCGGCGGGAGACAGTGGGCTGTTCTGGGCATGATCCCAGATCCGCACCAACGGGGCCGCCGACGGAAAATTGGTGAGTTCGGCGTGAAACCCGTACTCGGTCGTTCGGCCATCCGGCTCAGTAGCACTGATGGCGAAGTCGAGGACCGGGAAGGCGAAGGCTATGATGCGCCAACGACCCGCGTCACAGCCACTAAGGAAGCCCGCTTCCTCAAGGTCGGCTGCGACGCGGCTGGCGTTCGGGTCGGCGATCACGTGCAGGCCCCGTTGGCGATGTCGCCACGGACCAAATCGAGAGCGATCTCGCGGTGAGGACCTACCAAGTGGCCGATATGCTCGGAGCCCGGCAGCTCTTCCTTCTGCCCGTGGCGGGTCAACTCGAACTCAGTGGCCATGCTCGGGTCGATCTTGAACACGTCGATCGCCCAGGCGACGACGGCTTCGACAGTCGCGCTACGCTTGAAACCGCGCTTCTCTTCGCGGGCCTGGTAGTAGACCGTCACCGCCACCTCGCCGGCGTGGTGGACATGATGGCGGCGCTTGTGCGGATAGTCGGCCTCGATCACCACCATCTCGGTCAGCGGCTCTTCGTCGCCCTCGCGCACCAGGATCAGCTCCTCGACTGAACAGCCACGCTCGGCAGCGATAATGTCGAGGATAACCGTCACCCGACCGCCAAGGTCGAGCTCAATTACCCGCTCTTCCCCGTGGCCGGCCTTCACCGGAATACCGACCTTGGACGCCGAGGCCCCATTGATCCGATTTTCATCAATAAGATGCGTCATTTGAACAGTCTCCTTGGGGCTCACTGACCCTTTCGTGATGAAGACCATTCCCCACCCGCTGGTTCATAAAATGGACATGTCTCGCTAGGACGTCAATGTTAATTTCGTATTTTTTTTTTACGTTTGTGATATACACACATGGTGTCAGCTTGACAAACACATCGGGCTCGCGGCAGTTTACGGAAATGTCAGACATGGAACTTTATCGCCGCCTTGGCCAAGCAGTTGCAAAGCGACGAGACGAGCTCGGCATGACCCAAGCGCGGGTTGCGGCGAAACTCGGCTTATCGCGGGCGTCGCTAGCCAATCTCGAAAGCGGCAGGCAGCGGATTATGGTGCACCAACTCTTTGCGCTAGTGCATGCGCTTAACCTGAAATCCATCCTTGAGCTGGTGCCCGAGACCTGGACTCCGGCAGAGCCGCTCCCCGAAATCAGGGTGGCTGGCGACACCGCATTGAGTCCACAGCAGCAATCTGCCGTCGAGAACCTTCTAGCCTCGGCCTTTGCTGAAGAACGCCTGAGAAAGCGCACGCCATGACCAGGACCGCCGACAAGAAAATGGCCAAGGAGGCCGCACGGCAATTGCTAACCCGGCACGGGGTAAAGTCTGCGCCCGTGCCCGTGGAACGGATCGCTAAAACGCTCGGTGTCCGGGTGGAATATGCACCGCTAGATGGCGAGCTATCAGGCCTCGCGCACGTGCGAGACGGTGTGCCGATCGTCGGCATCAACACGCTTCATGCGCCGAATCGCCAGCGTTTCACCCTCGCGCATGAATTGGCACATATTCAACTTCACCGGCCCGAACTTGAACACGCAGTCCATGTCGACCGGGGTTCGTTGCGGCGCGATGCCGTTACCGCAACCGGCACCGACCCAAACGAAATCGAAGCCAACACATTCGCCGCCGAATTGCTCATGCCGCGCGACCTTCTGCTGGCGATGCTCGATGGTCGATCCGTCGATCTCGAGGACGACGACGCAGTTGCCGCGCTGGCGAAGCGGTTTCGTGTGAGCGAGGCGGCGATGCGTTTCCGGCTCGGTTCCCTGGGAGATCCCGGGTGAGCTTTGTCCTCTACGACGTCGAGACGACGGGGCTGACGAAGCACTTCGACCAGATCGTGCATTTTGCGGGCGTTCGGACTGACGTCGACTTGAACATTATTGACCGCCTGCAACTACGCTGCCGCTTGATGCCACATATCGTTCCGTCGCCTGCGGCGTTGGACGTGACCGGCCTTGGAATCGATCAGCTCGCGAACCCGGCCCTTCCTTCGCATTTCGAGATGGTGACGGAAATCCGCCGGGTGCTTCAGTCTTGGTGCCCGGCGCTCTTCCTCGGTTTCAATTCCTTGTCCTTCGACGAGGAATTTTTGCGCCATGCTTTTTACCACTGCCTTCACGACGCCTACCTTACGAACACGCAAGGCAGTGCGCGCGCCGATGTGCTCGGCCTTTGCCGCCTGACGGCGGCCTTGCGGCCGGACGTCCTGCGGTCGGCGACGGACGAGAGTGGGCGACCCGTGTTCAAGCTAAAGCCGTTGGCCGAGGCGAACGGTCTGAAGGTGGCGTTGGCGCATGACGCGATGGCGGATGTACTCATCATGCACGCGCTGTGCCAGATTATTCGGACCCAGGCGCCAGAACTCTGGTCGCAGTTCATGCGCTTCAGTCAGAAGGCGAGCGTCGAGTCCTTCATCACAAATGAAGACGCGTTCCTCGTCTCCGAGACGGTCGGCAACCAGCATCGCGCGCGCATCGTCACCCGTATCGGGCAGCATAGCGAACAAGCGATCCGCCACTACTGCCTCGACCTCGCCGCCGATATCGAACAGCTCCAAGGGCTTTCGGATGACGAACTCATTCCAATCTGCAAATCGCAGCAGCGGCCGATTGTGACTGTGCGCACGAACGCCGCGCCGACCCTTTGGGCGCTATACGACGCGCTGCCCGAACACCTCGCTCCCTTTCACGAGGCGGAAGTGCTCGAGCGCGTCAACGCCCTTCGCGACGATCAGCCATTCCTGGAGAGACTTCGCCGGGTCGCGGAGGCGGCCGAAAAGGTGTACCCGCCCTCCCCGCACGTCGAAGAGCAGCTCTACCAAGGCGGATTTCCAACGCCACAGGACAAAGCGCGCATGGCGCAGTTTCACGCCGCGCCTTGGGAGCAGCGGGAGGGTGTGGCGCGCCAGTTTCAGGATCAGAGGTTTCGCCGACTGGCGCTACGATTGGTCTATTTCGAGCGGCCTGATCTCATGTCTGCCGATTTGCGCCGTGCTTGGCAGACCGAAGTGCACGATCGTCTGATGACCCCGATCGAGGCAGAGCCCCGATGGCGCTCAATTCCCGCCGCGCGCCGGGAAGCCGAACAGTTGATCGCCGATGGTCTCGAAGGCGAGCAGTTGATCCGCCAACGTCAGCTCCTAAACTATCTGGATGCTGAAGCCGAACGGATTGCGCTCGCTATGGCGGCTTGATCCACTCAAATCCGGGACTCTCATCCGACTGGGGCACCGTGCGGGTTGCCAAACACGCTGCGTGAACGTGTTATGCAAGCGCCTTCTCAAGATCCGACAACAGCTTTCCGTGCCGGTCCTCTGGCAGTTTCGCTAAATTGTCGATCTTCCAGCGCACCGCCGACAATTCCGCGGCTCCACGCACTCCGAACAAGTCCCAGTCAGGTTCACCGGCCTTGAAGGAGAGAAGGAAGCGGCGGTGCTCAACAGGCTCCGGTGAGGGGCGCGACAACGTAAGCGTATTCTGGCACGAGGCCCTGCACCTGCCCGACGAGGTCAGAATAGAGGCAGAGCTGCAGCACCGTTCCGCCCTTGGTTTCGCGGGCGAGCTTCGTGTCGACGACTTCATAGGACCAAACGCCGAGATCGCTTGGTGTCTCGAGGCGCCGGAGGATGTCGGCCCGTCCCGTGAAGGGCGGCGCGCGCAACGCGGCCTGCACGATGATCTGCGCTCCGGCGCGCATCGCCTCGATCGTGGCGGCCACTGAGCCGTCATCGATACCCTTGCCCTCGATGACCGCGACCGTAAGGCCGGACGCGCGCAGGTGATCGATATAGGCCGCTACGTGCGCAGCGCCGCGCTGCTGCAATATCTCGAGTAGCGGGTCCCACCTCTTCGGCTTCTCAAGCGCGCCGTCCGCCACCTGAAGGTCAAGCGCCGTCAGGTGGCCGCAGTTCAAGTGGCCGACCAGATCGGAGGCGCTCAACTGTAATTCGGAGCCGATTCTCTGCATAAACAAAGTCTACGCAGATTGGTGACGGCCGCCAATTCGGTTGATATCGCCGCCTTGTGCCGACGGCGCCGGATTTCCCTCGGCTCTCACGATGCTGACGACGGAACCCAGGTCCGTACCGTTTCAGGGTTCAGCGTTTTTCGCGTGGATGGCGTCTACGCATCGCTGCGCGGCCCCGTATGGGGGCGATGAGCCACTTTGCCTATTGGCTCAAGTTAAACGAGGAGGCCGCAGATCGATCCGCCAGGCCGCAGCCTGGTCAGCCGTGACGCCGTTCCGTTCGAGATCATCGAGCAGATCATCCGCGCGCGGCAAACCCATGGCAAGGCGGTACGTCGCCAGCCTGGCGCGAAGGCGAGGCCAACCCTCCTCTTCGCGGCTGAAATCCAGGAACGGAATGATCCGTCTGATCCTGGTCGGGTTGGGCCCTGCTTCGAACAACCAGCAAGGCGAAAGCTCGTTTTCCAGGTCGAGCGTCGCAGCGATGTCGAACAGCGTGCGCCAGGGATCCGGGCTTGCGGCTGAAAGTGCACCGGCAAAGCCAGAAAGATTGATCGCTCGTGCGACGTTCAGACGGACCGCATGGCCCTTGTAGCGATGGACGCGTCCCTCGCGCTGCTCAAGCTCGACCGGCGATCTCGGCAGGTTCCAGTGGACCACGGCATGGCACCAGGGATGGAAGTCCAGTCCTTCCTGCCCAACCGCCGTCGAGGCGAGGATGAACGGCCTGAACGGGGAATTGAATGCGGCGCGGACCGCATCAAGGCGGCTGACTGCGCCGTCGGCCTCCTTCACCTCCGCAAATCGCGCGCCGTGCCGGCAACGCAGGGGAACGATGTCGGCCGTGGCCATCCTGTTGCGGCGTCGCTCGAGGCCGCTCACTTCGATGGAGGCACGGCGCAGCGTCAGCGCCGAGTGGACCGCCGCCGCGGCCATCTCCAGTTTCTTCGTGTCCGTGCCATCGAACAGCGCAAGGCCATCGACTTCGAAATGCAAATGCTCGTCCAGCAAGGACTGGAGATTGCCATCGACGCAGTAGTCCAAGGCTTGGTCCCAGAACACGCGCTTTCGGCCGGGATGCTCGAGTTGAATGGCCGCAGCCGCCTCGCTCTGGTTGAACAGGCTTTGGAACCCGCGGGCGATATGGAAGGCGCCGCGTCTGAGCTGCGAAACCAAAACAGGTCCGAACGCGGTGCGCGAGAGCGCACGGTAGGCGCAATTGCCCGGCCCGGCCACCGCCAGCTTGGCGAGTACCCGGACGAGATCTCGAGGCCGTCTTCCGAGGCTGCCGGGCTGTGCGAGGATCGCGGAGATCGCCTCCTTGACACGGTCGAGGTCGCCCGGAATCACCTCCTTGGCGGCGAGGAAGGGATCGTCCATGCGCGACCAGTCCCGGTTCGCCGCATCTCCTTCAAGGAGGAGCGGAGCTGCCCAATACCAGCGATCGTCGACGCGTCCCGTCAGACCGCCCGAAGGAACGGATTTGAGCGCCGTCCTGATCTTGTCACCGGTGCGGTTGAGAACGTCCTGTGCATCGACAGGCGCGCCTGAGGCGACCGCATGAACCAGGGGATCGCCCCATTGTGCCATGCGCGGCCCGGACAACAGAAGCGCCAGAGGCACCATCGCGAGGGTGGGGTCACCCACGGACTGATTGGCGCGACCAAGACGAAGCATGTTGCCCAAGGCCCCGAAACGCTTGTGCTGATGGCTGAGCCCGGATTCGGCGCGGCGTTTGCGCGTTGAGCGCGAGGCGCGCAGCCCTGCCGCCAGCCGATGCTCGACCTCATAGGACGTCAGCGCCGCTATGGCATCGGGCGCAAGGCGCCATTCAGTGAAGATGAGCCGCTTCAGGTCCGGCGCTGTCCGGGAGAACTGCCCGCCGGGTTTGAGATAGGGCAGCGACGGCGGGATCCACAGCAGGCGCTCGACACCCGGGGGCATCGCATCCTTGATGAGATCGCGCAGCCGCGGTGAAGGGGGCGCGATAGCGTCGAGGCGTTTGAGCGACTGGCGATCAAGCAGCAGCTGACCTCTTTTCGCCTGTTTCGCGACGAACCGGCGATCGGTCTCCGCGGCAACGTCGATCGCGGCGTCCCGAAACTGATAGTCGCGCATGAAGTCAAGGAAGAACGGAGCGGATTTCCAGTATTCGTCAGGATCGCGCACCTGGAGCCGCCTTGCGATGCGACGCGCGGCCATGGCGCCGCCGAGATCGCTGGCTGTGGGGGCAACGCTTCGCGCCTCCTCGTAGACCATGGCGTTGGCAACCGCCCTGGTTCGCTCCGTGCGGCACATGATCTTGCTCAAGATAGCCCGCGCATCGTCGCGGGCCGCGATGATTGCGCCGGGTTGTGGCGGTTGAGCCCGCAAGGCGCGCGCATAACGGTCAAGAGCCTCAGACAGCGCCGTCGCGATCGCGGCGCCGGCAAGGAAACGCACCAGCGCCACCAGGTCGGCATAGGGCTTTTCGTCCGGGCCGAGCATCCCGCCTGGCATGCGGTACGGGGTTGCGGAGAGCAGGAGGACGCGCCTTTCCGGAATGTCCTGGGTCAGCAGGCGCTCGGCCAGTCGCACACCGAAGTCATGCTCGATATTCGCAAGGTCGAAGAGGGAAGCGAAGCGCTGGAATTCGTCGACGATGACCAGCCCGTTGCTGGCAATGGCCTCGGCGCTGCGCAGGGCAAGCTCTTTGCGCAACCGACCGACCAGCGCATCGCGCTTCTTTTTGAACAGCTGCTTTGCTTTCGCCCCCGACCCGATCGTCACCGCCTCGCTGGCAAGATCCCGTATCTGCGACTGGAGCGCTTCATCTTCCTGCAACGCGGTTCGAAACGCCCGGATGACGGTTTGGTCGAGCCTTGATGCTTTCAGCCTTTCAAGTTCGCCCAGCCAACTTCTATCCGAAACTTGCTGCATGATCGTCTGAAAGCCGGTGCGTCGGAACATCGTGCGCAGGCATCGATAGATAAGGGCACGTTCGCGAATGGTGCCAGACCGGCCTGTCACCTTGAACGATGTGTCGGGCGTTAGCGCGAAGTAGCGAATGCCGTTCAGCCCGGGCGGCTCGGCAGCAAGCAATGTCAGCCGCGTTGCCCTGGTGTTGCCGCCATGACCGTGAACCTTAAGCCGCTTGAGGTTCTGGCTTGCGACGGGCTGGCTTGAGCACAGATACACGATGTCGATGCTCTCGCCGGGTCTGCGGCGCAGCGCTTCGGCAAGAACTTCCCGGGCAACCATGGTCTTCCCCAGGCCGACCTCGTCGGCGACCAGGAAACGGCGGGCCGGCTCTGCGTCTTCCCAAAACCGTTTGACGACATAGGCGATGGTCCTCGCCTGGAAGCGCGTCGGCTCGCTTCTGCCCGTTGATGGATTCATGGCTGGGCGCCCGCCGTCTCGAGGATCGCCGACCAAATCTTCAGGAAGCCTGGCGGAGCCACGGCTTCGAGTTCATCCGGCCCGAAGGCCTGGAGTGTCTCCTTGATGGACGTGAAGCGGGCCGGGTCATCGGCGGCGCAACGAATGAGCATTTCGAGAAGGCCCGATTGTCCCGGTTTCCAGCCTATGGACAGACCTTCGGCTCCGCTTGTGTCGGCAACTGCGTCAAGCGCCTGAAAATCGCCCAACAGGGTCCTGAGGAAGTCCGAAAACATCCGATTGCTGGAAAGCAGAGCCTTCAGCGCCGCATGGCGCCGCGCCCCCTCGTCGACACCGCGCACCTCAAGATTGAGAACGAAGGCAATGGGTCCGTCCGGGCCATCGGCTTCGAACACGGTGAAGCCGGTGATCTCGGCAAGCTCGAGCGTGCCGGGGAGCCGCGCCGCCTCCCCCGCGGCCAGAGCGGCCGCGCAGGCGCCCGCGCGGGCGCCGGCAAGCGTGGCCGGGCGAAACCGCAGAGACGGCAGCAGCGTCGCGATATCGGCGTGCGGTGACTTGGGCACCAGGCTTATCGCCCAGCCGCATTCTTCAAAGACACAGGCAAGATGAAGCTGGGCCGCGAGCAGGTAGTAACGGGCGGGCCGGTCGTCGAATGGTTCGGAAAGCGGCTCGCCGCCCGGCTCCGGTTCAAAGTCTTCCAGCACACTGCCGAGGCTGCTGCGCTCCAGCAGCGTATCGATACCGGCAGGGCCAATCGCCTTGGTGCAGTCGAAACTCACCATGAACTCGACGTTCCGGCCGGAGATGGCAGCGGAGGTGGCATTCATCGACCCGAGCGCCATGCGAACCTTCGACCGATTTTCCCATAGCAGGATCTTGGCATGGACCCCATTGGCGCGCGGCGCGTCGGTGACGTCACCTGGAGGCGCCAGCACCATGTGCCGATCGAACTTGCCGCTAATGGCGGGCCAGCAATGCTCAAGAGCCAGGGGGCGCGACACGAGGACCGGGCGGGCCTTTGCCGACTGCGTGAGCTTCTTGATCGCGCCTGGGGTCAGAAAGGGCGAAATGATAGCGAGCCGTTCGCTCTCGGGTTGGACCCAGGCGCGGCCGGATTGGCCACCGATGAGATGGAACGCAGGCGCGCCGATCCCGGCAGGCATTTTCCATTTCGCTGTCTCGACCTCCTTGGCAAGTTCCAGCAGCAGGGCGCGCCGCTTGGCATCGAGGGGACGATGGCATCGGCCCGGCAGAAGACGCAGCAGCGCGCCAAGATCATTGGTCGTGGGCGCGGCGGCCGCAACGGTGCTGTTCAAAACGATGCCGGCATCCCAGGAGGCATCGCCAGTCAGGTTGCGGCTCATGATTCCCATACGCAGCAGCAATCGGCCGGACTCCGCATGCTTGAAGCGCATAACCCAGACTTTGGGATGAAAACTGCCGCCGTTCGGCGCCGAGACCTCATGGACCATCTCTTCAGCTTCGATGATCGCGGGTGGAATGAGTTCGGCCGGGTGGATCGCAGCGCCCTGGCAAAAGATGGCTGTGCGGCCGCAGATACGCTTCAGCGCGGCAAGGTCGGCAGCCGTAAAAATTCCGGCCTGCCGCTTAGGCCCGCCCGACCCATCGACCAGCATGGCCGCAGGCAGCGAAAGAATCGTGTCGAGCGAGGCCGAATAGGTCGCCGCCACAAGGCAATCCAAGTGGAAGCCACTTGGCGGACGCAGGATATCGTAGAAGGACAATCGGCTCTGCGGCTCAAGCATCGGCGGGCGTTGCCAAATCGTTGAGGCAGCTGCGCGCGACAAACCAGCGGAAATCCATCTGCTGACTTCCAGACTCGCCTCTCCATCGCTCGCGCTGCTTGGCCGAGCGGATGCGCGACGTACCGCTGCTCGTCTTGAGGTAGACTTCCCGATTGCTCACCAACAGGCTCGCGGTGGGGTCATGGAGCAATTTTAGCGGCTCGCCGCACAACTGCGTCCAGCGCCTGACGAAGGCTATCGCTCTATCGTTGATCCCGTGACGGGTGATCGCCCCCAAGGCCTGCAGGTCTGGGATGCGTCGGTCGAGCAGGGTAACATCGGCCGGGTTTAGGGCTTCTGCCCAGCCAATGAAGGCGGTGGCATGAGCCGAGCGCAGGCGCTCGGTGCTTTCGTTCGATGGCATCAGGCGCGCAACGCAGACATTGTAGAGGATTGCAGCGCCGTACATGATCCGGGCGAAAGCGGCGCCCAGCATGACCATGTCCCGCGCCTCGGCCTTGAGGCCGCTTATCCGAGGATGGTCCCAGAGGGCTTGCGCATCGGTCTTATGCCGATAGCGCGCGAACGTCCCGAACAGATTATATTCGTGACCACGTCCGGCCGGATCCACGCAGCCGTTTACAAGGCGGGAGCGCAGGAAGTCAGCTTCCGCTACGTTGAGGGCGAAGTCGAGCTCGACCCCTGGAAAGCCTTTCGGAGCTTGAGGGCGTTCAGGATCGAAGCCGAGGTCAACCGATGTTTTCGCGGCGTCCTCGCCCAAACTGTCGGTTCGGCCGGAGCTGCGGCTGGCCGCGGCCTGCCGAGCCCAGCGTCGGCGGTTGCCGCGCGTGCGACGCATGCCCAGTACAAGGAGACCGTTCCAGTAGATTTCGCTCGGCGTGCGCTTGAGATCTTCCTTGCTCAGGATCCCGATTACGCCATGGCCCTCGCCGAGGTGCTCGAGCGAATGGATGAGGGTCTCTTCGCTCTCGCGCAACCTGGCCAAGACGCGATCGGCTTCGCCTTGCGACGCCGCGATTTCGCAGCACCACTGGACGAAGAGAAAGTAGCGCACACGTTGTTGGATCGTAGAAATGCCGGGGAAAAAAAGGTCGGCGAAACTGTCTCTTATGGCGCCAAGACCAAGTTCATCACGAGCGTCGTGCCCCTTGGCAGCGCCCAGGGCGCGCAGGATCGCGTCCTCCTGCCGCGGATCGTGATCTACCCACCCTAGAAAATTCATCCTTGTCCCCTCAGCAAGCATTAGGTTGGCGAAGCCAAAACAGCAAGGCGTCTCTTCATGCTTTGAAACTATATTTTTGAAACTATATTTGGCGTCACGACAGCAAGAGAAGCGTCCATCGGTGACTGCTGATCTGATGACGCAGCACTCTCTCACGCGCGCGCGACCGAACAGCGGGTTCGCCGCCTGCCCGAGCAAGGCCCTGCATCGGGGCAGGCCGATGATTCAGTCTCACAACAGCTGTAATCGCTTCCAGCACCTGTCCGCGATCCGATGACGTTGTTCGGTGAATGGGCCGTCGCGCCAGTCGCAGGCACGGCAAGCCGCCGCGCCATTGCTAGCCATCTTCAACATCGCCAAACAGCGCTTTCATCTGTTTGGCGAACTGCTCGGCATCAAATGGCGGAACAGCGCGCCGAGCGATGAACATGCCAAAGATCGGAATGCCAGGGAAGCGGGCCGCGAGCTTGATCTGCATGGCCCGGTAATGCGTGCCGGCAGTCAGGACATCATCGAAGATTGCGATCGAGGTGACCGGCTTGCTGTTCGCAACAGCCTCATCGATCTCGTAGATGGCGAGCAATTCCTCGATGGTTGGCCGGTTGTTTGATTCGTGCGCCGCCGCGTGAGAATGGTTGTGCTTCACGATCTCGCGAACGTCGGACGGCGGCGTGCTCAGCAGCCTGGCGATCTGCGTCAGGCGGTCATCGTGGTCTGGATGGCCCTGAGCCTTCGAAGACGGGACAGGCACGATGGTCCCGGACTTCAGCCAAAGAGGATTGAGCGCCTGGCGCAATGCGGCAGCGCACTGCTGAATGGCCATCGTCTTGTATTTCCAACCGCCCTTGGTGAGGCGTTCGGATGGTTTCTTTTTCAGATTGTGGATCAGCTGGTTGGTGTCGCTGAAGCGGAAACCAAGGCCATTTGTGTACTCGAACGCGGTAAACTCGTAGAGGAAGACGCAGTTGTCATCGGCGCTCAGTCGCGAATGATCGCCGCGATTGCTGTCATCGATCTGGCGGAAGAGAACCTTAGTCAAGATGGGCCCAGATGTCGTCCATTGAACGCACCCGGATCGCACCTTGCGCCTCGTAGGTATGCGGCCACCTCAGGTCATTCCGGAAGCAGGAATCGAGGATGAACAGTTTGCGTTTTTGATACAACGCGGCTCGCGCCTGCGTGAGCGTGCCCGACGTATCGCTCGCCTCGACGATTATCGTGGCCTCGGTCAGCGCGCTCATGGTGACATTTCGCTCCGGGAAGAACAGCCGATTTTGCGGAACGGCCTGAGCGGCATACCGCAGGAACGGAATTTGCGAAATCACCAGGAACTCCTTGGCGATACGATCCTGCAGGTCGCGATTCTCCTTTGGATAGTAGGTGCCAAGTGGCGTTCCGATGACCGCAATCGTGCGCCCTCCGTTGCCAATCGCGGCCTCGTGGGCGGCACGATCGATGCCAGCCGCCAGGCCGGAGACTATGGTGAAGTCGTCCTTCCCGTCCGAGCGCTTGCGGGCCGTCAGGTCGCGGGCCAACTGCTTTGCGCGCTGCCTTCCTTCATCCGTGGCCTCACGGGCGCCGACGATCGCTATGCAGCGCGTCTCCGTCAATTCCCAAATGCCCTGGAAGTACAACAGCTCGATAGGGTGGCGAGCGTCACGCAACTTCTGCGGATAGTCGCCGGCGTGATGGATGCGCACGCCAAAGCGCGTAACGCCTTTCTTCACGGTTTCTGCAAGCACCCGGGTAGCGCAATCATTTGCCTCGGATGGACCCACAAAATCAGAGGGCAGCGCCGACGGATCCCGGGCGAACTTCTCGGCAATCGACTTGAAGGTTGCACCCTTCTGAAGCCAGAGGCCCTCGTATGCGCCCAATTCGAGGCGCGGCGAGATAGGCGACGCCGCCGGTCCAAACTCTTCTTTGCGCGCTATATGCATTGGTGGCTCTCTCTTGGTCGTGCACCCTCAGCCAGATTTCAACCTAGCTCAAGAGCGTTAACGCCTGATTCCGCCGATGGTCCCACCTCATTGCAGCACCATCACGACTGGTTAAAACAATGTTCATGTTTTGTTCGGAAACTCAAGGGCATCCGCCAATCGAATGCTGGCATTCGAGACAATGAAGCCAAGCCCGCAGTGGCTTCGACTTTCAGCGACTCCGACCCGAGCTGTGCGAGGCCCTCGATCAGGGCCTACCGCCGACACACGTAGAGGCGCTTCATGCGCCGCAGATGCCGAATATAGTGCCCCTCGCGCAGGAACTCGGCCACAGCGCCTTGGAGCGCTAGGGCTGGAGCCGGCGCCAGGCAGGCGCATACGTCACCGAGCCGGCCAGTCAGTTCGATGGGCGCAACGACGAACCCGAGTCGCAGAACTGGGCTGATTGTCTTGCTGAAGCTGCCAATATGTAGGACCCGTCCACCGTGATCGAGCGAAGCGAGCGCTGGAGCCGCCCGGCCGGTCAGCTGCAGCTCGCTCAGATAATCGTCCTCGATGATCCAGGCGTCGCACCGGCGAGCCCAAGCGAGCAACGCAAGCCTGCGGGTCAGCGACATCGTCATCCCGAGCGGCGCATGTTGCCCTGGCGTGACGATCGCCAGCGCTGCGTCGTGAGCGCTCCGGATGCCGGACGCGACATCCAGGCCTTCGGCGTCGACCGGAACGGCCGTCACGGTGATGCCGGCCAGGTCGAGCGCTTTGCGCGTGATCGGGAAGCTCGGATCCTCGATCAAGGCTCGCGATCCCTTGACCTGCAGAGCGCGCACCGCCAGACCGATCGCGCCGGCATAGCCTGCCGTGATGAACACCTGGGCGGGACTGCACCGAAGACCCCGCGCGATCCGACATAGGCCGCGATCTCCTTTCGCAGCTGCGGATCACCCCGGGGATCGGGATAGCTGACCGGCGCGGCCGCCGCCCGGCGAGCCGCTCGCGCGAAGACGCGCGACCACAGCTTGAACGGAAAGGCGTCTTGCGAGGACACGCGCATCTGGAACGGCTGAGGCGGCCTTCCATAGGTATGGAACAGTTCCGGCAGGGGCGGCACGTCTGGCGACCACAAGGGCGCCGACGAAGGCGACGGGCCCTCGGCGACGCGGGTGCCCGCCGCGCCGGCGCCGACCGCGAGCTGCTCGTCGATGAGGCGCTGGTACGCGACGCGTACGGTGCCGCGCAAGACGCCGAGCTGAGCGGCCATGTCACGCCAGGAAAGAAGCTTGCTCCCGGATCTAGCCGCCCAGTCTCGATGGCGTCCCGGACCGCCCGGTAGATCTGCGTCGTCAGCGGCGTCCTTGCGGCGCGGTCGAGATAGATGGGCACAGCGGCCATGGCGCAATCGCACCATCATTCCCGCCAATCTTGGTCCTGTTTCATGACCAGAGCCGGACATATCTACCGGCCATCGCCACGTGACAAATGACCGAGGAGACAATTCCGATGAAGGCAATCGTAGTAACGGACCAGGCTGCGGGAACGGCTGGGATGAAGCTGGCGGAGCGACCCGAGCCACAGGCAGCGATAAACGACGTCGTCGTCCAGGTTCATGCGTCGGGATTCGTCCCCACGGAGCTGGCGTGGTCCTCGACCTGGACTGATCGTGTCGATCGTGAGCGGACGCCGTCCATTCCTGGGCACGAGCTGGCCGGAGTGGTCACCGCTCTCGGCTACGGCACGACGGGACTGTCGGTGGGCCAGCGGGTGTTCGGCCTCGCGGATTGGTATCGTGACGGCACCCTGGCGGAGTATGTGGCCGTCGAGGCACGCAACCTCGCGCCGCTGCCGGGCGATGTCGACTTCACGGCAGGCGCTAGTTTGCCGATCTCGGGCCTCACTGCGTGGCAGGGTCTGTTCGACCATGGCCGCCTTCAGGCCGGGCGGAGCGTCCTTGCGCATGGTGCGGCCGGCGCAGTCGGGTCGATGGTGACGCAACTCGCACGAGAGGCCGGCGCCTACGTCATTGGCACCGGACGCGCTGCCGACCGTCAGAAGGCGCTCGACTTCGGCGCGAACGAGTTCGTCGACCTTGAGAACGACGCCCTGGAAGACGTCGGCGGCGTCGATCTGGTGTTTGATGTCATCGGCGGCGACATCCAGAAGCGGTCCGCGGGCCTGATTCGAGCCGGAGGGACGCTGGTGACCGTCGTCGGACCGCCCGACGCGCGGCCCGCCAATGGCCTGGCGGTCGACTTCGTTGTCGAGTCCGATCGTGCTCAACTGCGTGAGATCGTGCAGCGGGTGCGGGACCGACGACTGCGGACGAACATCGGCAACATCTGGACCCTCGACGATGCCGTTTCCGCCTTCAACCCGACCGAGCGACGCTCGGGGAAGACGATCATCCGCGTTAGTCCGTGAGGGCCTGGGGCCGGCGAGCGGTCCTGCCCTCTTTAGATTGTCTCGCCCGTCCGTGAGAAGACAGCACGCCAATCGGTTGGTTGTCGTCTGAGGTTTGGATGGCCGAAGTAGTTCTGTCGCGGCAAGGACCTCACGAAGGCACCGACGAAATCGGGAGCGACGATGAGCCGGAGGCAAAAGCCATGCACGGTCCGCAATATCAGGGCTTGGCAGCGAGAGCCTAGATATTCGCGCGCATCCGCGCGCGACACGTGTCCTGGTCAAGATTATTTCGGGCGATCGCTTCGTAGATCAGCTATCCGATAAGGAGCGAGTAATAGCTTCAAACCGATAAAATCTTTAAGCGTCAGCTGATAATGGATCTCGGCGGCGAAATCCGCCGCGTCCTTGCTGAAATAGGATGTGGTCAGCGTCATCGCTGCAGTGACACGCTCATGCTGAGCCACCCCGTACAGCGCGCGTACGACACCAACGTCGACGGGGTTGTGTGGCGCGTAACGCTTGCACTCGACAATATACAGGAACGACCCGAAGCCGTCCGCCTTAGCCAGTAGAGATCCTTGCCGCCATCCCGGGTTTGCGGCGTGATCGTGACCTTGTAGCCCTGTCGTTGGAACAACTCGGCCGACAATTCTTCGAACTCACGCGGCGTCAGTGCATGGACCAGATCCGGATCCTGACCCACCGCTCTAAGCAATGCCTCGCTCACGAAGCGGACGTCCGAGATAATGGTCTTTTCTTCGTGGCTGCCCCGCGATAGCGGCCGTCCATAAGGGTCGACCAAGCCTGGCAGGGCAAGCGGGTTGAAGAGATCCGCCAGGGCGTCAAAGCTGCGCACGCTCCCCGCGCGCCATTCATTGGCAAGAATTTGGGCGAGGCGCGGTACGCCTTGCGATGCGGCCCAGAGCTTTCCGAGCACCTCGTGGGGCAAGGGCTGCCCGAGTAGGGACTCCAGAAGCTGCCCCATATCCTCGTAGTTTAGCGGCGTGATATAGACGGGTCGCCCAACGTTGAGCGGCTCAGTCGTGGCGATGATGGTTGCGAAACGCCATGGTCCAGTGCCGAGCCGGTTGATGCCTTCGAGAAGGTCGCCCTTGTCCATGCGCTCGCCCTCATCGATGATGAGGAGGTTTCGGCCACGGGAACGCCGGAAGCTTTCGGCGATGACATCGACGGCGTCCACCAGCGGAAAGCCCGGGCTCCCGCCGAAATGCTCAATCGCGCCATCGAAGGGTTTGGGCCGGTCGTGCACCAGCGATTGCAGCAAGGTAGTCTTGCCGGTGCCGTGGGCGCCGACCAGCTCGATGGTCGAATCGCCATCGCCAAGGGCAGTGAGCAAATTCTGCAGCACCGGCGTGTTGCGGACATACACGGCCAGAAGCGGTTGGCTCCATTGCTCCTTTTGTTGCGGGTCATGGACGTGGCATAGATCATTCGTGCCGTTCAAAATCAACTCGGCGGAGCTCATGGGTCGACAAAGTCAGATCGACCGGACCAAACGCGGGCGATAAAGCGGAAGTGAAATCAAGAAAGCTGATAGGCGATGTCCTCTGAACTGAAGAAACAATTGCAAGACTTCGAGCGCCAGCTGGACGCGGCGCTCGACGCGCTGCCAAGCAGGCGATGGGCAAGCACCAGCGCCCTCCGAATGGCGTCGGAGCTGTATGAGATTGGGGCGTTTAAGAATGGTGTCGACGGGGCCGACTATGTCGATCGTGGCTACTCGATTCTCGCGAGCCAATTCGCCGCGGGCACCGATGGCTATCGGGCGCACATCGCCTGCGAGGCCGATGTTCGGCAGACAATGGACGATCTCGCTTTCGCGTCGCATTACTACATGATCCGCGAGTATCTCTATTACTCGTACAATGTGCCAGGTTCGATGAGCTGGTCGTTTCAGGACGGCCGTGTCGAGATTCAGTTCGCGGACAAGTCAATACCGCGTCAGTTTTTCACGGTTCACAACGATCAATTGCTTGGGTCGCAACACCATTTCCGTGACTTCAATCACTCGGAAGAGATCATGCGGCTGCTCAAGGATGAACCGGAGGGGGTAGTCACGCCCAACGTCGAAGCGGCCAATCCGCTGATGCAGGCGGAGGTTGACCTGAAGCTCGCCGCCTATTTCTCACTGATTCCGCCCGACAGCCAGATCGACCTGGGCCGCTACACCTATGAGCAATTCTTCAACGTATATCGGATGCTGCTGACGAAGGCACTCTATCATCGCTATCTGGCGCGCGCGCGGGATGCGGTTGGCGCGATCTACATGCCGGAAAAAGATCTGCTCGACGGGATCCGAGAGGAACTTGGCATCGAGCCCGACACTGCACAGCGCATTTTGAAAGATCTCGTGTACGACCGCGACGCGACTGCCCAGAGGGTCGACGCGAGCTATTTCTCGCTGATGCGCGAGGGCGAACCGGGCGGCCAGATCGTGATGAGGCCACACCATTTCGTGATTGCCGAAGGGTTGGTGAATATGCTGCGCGTCATCGCGCAGCGGCGACCGAACACCTTTTTGGAGCAGGTGAGCAACGAAATCGGGAGCGCCTTTGTGCGACGCGTCAAGGCGGCCTGGGAAGCCGAACACTTTATTTGCCACACTGAGGTGTCGCTACGTGAATTTGACGCCACGCTACCCGATATCGACCTGCTGGTGATCTCGGTGGAGCCGACGCTCGGTTATGTGACCTTCGTTTGCGAGTTGAAATGCCCGGTGCCGCCGCGATGGGCGAAGGACCAACTCAAGGTGCTCAACAAGGACAGCGTTTCCAAGGCCTTCCGCCAGGTCGAGGTGCTTCGGCGCTTCATTCGGACGGAGGACGGCATTCGCTTCCTTGCGCGCATGCTCCCGAAGGAAGGTCATCCGAACTTTGAGGGCTTCGTCGTCACGCTCGATCATTTAGTCATTACATCCGACAATGCTGGGATGTTCTTCGGTGCCGAGAGCACCAAGGTGATCAACTTCCGTACGCTCGAACGGCTGCTCCGCCGCTCGGATGGCGACATGGCGCTGATCCAGCACGTGTTGTGGACCTATGCAGAACATGCCGACGACGCACTGGTCACCACGATGGTCGAGTTTCAGGTGGGCTCGCTAGCCGTCGCCTATGAGGGCGTGACCGCCAGTGCGCTGCTCGAGTTCCCGCAAGGGAGCTGGCGAAGCTCGCCCGAGCGGCAAGCGATGGTCGATGCCTTCGTCGCCGACGGCCTTCACCCGTTCGACGTCTTCGAGCACCGTCCGCCTGATCTGGTCGTCGTCGATCACACCAAGAAGACGGTGGCCGAGACCGAGCCGCCTCAGGCCTAAGCCTTGTGGTGCCCGGCGCCCGATAGAAGGCAGCCTGTGTGCTTGATGGCGGGCTTGCTGCTATCAGAAACGACCATCCTGTCCGCGCCTGGTCCTTCCATTCCTACCCATGATCTCGAGCAAAACGCCGCGTGCGATCGGTCACCGTCAGGGAATGCATCACCCACGACTTCTGATTGATAAAGTGACGAGCATTGATCAACGCACCTCCCTCGAGAAAACTTAGCGCACTATTCAAGCATCTCGGGGGCCAATCCGGAAAGGTCTTCGACAAATCATCAATCACGATAGTTGCGACCCCGTTGCTCACAACCCAGTTCGCAATCGCAATGGCATCTTGCTCATTGTCGAAGTCGAGAAAATGGCGATCGAACTCGACGAATAGCCCCGACGTCGGCCAGAAAGCCTCTGAGCGAAGCTCGGCTGATTCCTCCACCAACCCCGCTTCCCTGAGGTCGAGGACAGCCAACCGAACGTCCTCCTCGGGCAATTCCAAGGCCACGGCGACTTCGCTCACGCTGACTTGCGGATCGAATTTGCTGCCGTGCTTGCTTTGACGCACCAGATATTCGGCTACGGCAATTGCGCCTGGCGCCCAAAACTGCAACCCCGGAGGCACCGCTTTGACGTAGCGAGGCGTCGATCCGCGCGGCGGTTTGCTGGAGACGCCGTGAAGCTCCGCGACTAGTTCGTCAACGGCGGCTGTGTCACTCAAGTCCAGTTCCGGGCAGCGGCGCGAGTGCTAGAAAGGCGAGAGTTGGCTCACGCTAACGCCAACCCGCAGCCCGATGAACTTGGAATGGCCCTCAACCGCTCGCAGAAGCCAACATCGATTTCGGTTTCGACCCAAGGCCGACCAATGGAAGTCGGAGTCAGCAAAACGATAAAATGCGTGCAGTCGCCAAGGCCCTGGTCCATCTTCTGGCGAACGCTATCACCAGAGCCTATCTCCCAAGCCTCCAGCCACACTTCGATACCGTTTTGCATCAACCGTTCGGCAAACGGACGTGCCAGCGTTTTGTGATCCGGCGATCCGTGCGCCAGGTACACAATAGGAGTCTTTGCTTCTGGTCCGTCCATCATTGAGCGTATCACCCCTTTCTCAACCCCAAGCCGCCGCTCCAGTTCACGCGCAAAAACTGGCGATCCTTTGGTGCTCATCACGAGCTGCGTTTCGCCGTTCGGTCGAACAAACACGACCGCATGCTTGCCGGTCTCCGGATCGATAAGCGCGCATGCAGCATCGCGAGCCCTTTGTTCAAGGTGAGTCTTGGCAAGTTCAACCGCCTTGTCGCGGATATTGTCGAAGAACTTGTCGATACTGACCTTCCGGCCGCTTCCGTCCTGAAACTCAATCGACATCAAACTTCCCCTGGGCGCGAAACGATCGGGGAACAAAACAAGGCCTGATCGATCGCGGCAACTGATGGATAATACTATCCCGATTCTCTAAGCTCAGCTGGGGAATGTGATTCCAAATGACACAAGGCAACGTTACGATCGACCCGCTTTCTCCGGCTTCGCCGGTGGATAACCCTGAGATTAAGGAAGTCTTGGACCTTACAACGGGAGAATACCTTTCAGTAAAAGAGCTGATTCGGTCTTTTCGGTATGACCATTTAATAGCCGAGCGCGTGAAGGTGCGCTCCGCCCTTAGTGCAGCGCCACTCTACAAATGCGCAACCTGTCCTTCGGCGGTCTATCTCGTCTCCACTCCTGAAAAGCGCTTTTTCTTTCGTCACCGGCAGGAAGATGGATCATGCCCTTCACAAACACGAGGCGCGCTCAATCAAGATGATATCAGGGCGCGTAAATATCACGGCCTGCGCGAGAGTGAACCTCACAAACGCATAAAACGGTTGATTGAGCGGAGTCTTTTGGCCGACCCCGCCTTTCAGGCCGACTCCATTCTCCAAGAAAAGCGCTGGTATGTCTCGGACGATTGGACTCAGTGGCGACAACCAGATGTCCAAGCGATACGCATCGGCCGACGGATCGCTTTCGAGGCACAACTTTCCACGACATTCCTAGATGTCGTAGTCGGGCGACGCGATGATTATAGGAGGGGCGGCGCACAACTCATCTGGATTATGGCTGGCTTTGATCCAGCTTATCGTCGCCTGACGACCGATGACATTTTGTTTTCAAACAATTCCAATGTGTTCGTCGTAGATGATGAAACCTGCAGCCTCTCTGAAGCGAAACAAGAATTCCATCTGCGCTGTTTTTACCGAGAGCCTTACCGTGGTCGGGATGCGGTCAAAGAGCGATGGGCGGAACAGATTGCGAGATTTTCCGAGTTGACGATGGAGTCGGAAACGCAGCGCACGTTCTTCTTCGATTTCGAGAAGGCCGAGAAAGAGCTATGGGCCGCCATAGACGCCGAACTACGCGCCGCGTTTTTCGCTTTTTGGAATGGGGACACGGTGCGTGACAGTTTGCAGCCGTGGACGAGCCTGCACCAAAAGTTGGCCGCTCGCGGCGTTCCTATCCCCGAGCGGTCCGACGGCAATAGCAGCTTCTCCACAATGGTTCATGGATTGCTGAGTGCGTTCAAGGGCGAACCTGTGGGTTGGCAATTCCACAAACTGGTACAGGTCGCGCACCATATCGCCGAGATGTACCCTCAACATATTCTAGCCTTCGGCCACGCACTCGCAATTGCGAAGGCTCAGGACAAGATCGACAGCCAGGACTCCAAAGGGCGATGGCAGCGCAGGAGCCGGAAATTGAAAGAGTCCTTGCAGCAAGGGGACCCGCGCATCATGCCCGACCCGGAATGGCTGGCAGCGCTCTGCTTCCTTTTTCCTGAGGTTGGATCGCGGGTCACCCGGTTTTTGGCGAGGGTCGCGGAACAGCCGAATGCCGTGCATGGGGCGCCCCTAGGAGCATTGAATGACAGTACCTAAGCTCAACAGGCAGCTACGTGCTCATTTCAAGGAAGGGGCGCGCCGGATCGTCGCGCGAGATCGAGCGGCGCGTCGATACGGACAGTCCCAGAACACAATAGGTGAGATTGAACGCGCGCTGGCTGATGCATTTCTACTCGGGCGCGATGCTCGTGAGATTGGCGCACTGAATAAGCCCCTCACGCAAGGCCTCGTCGAATGGATTGAGATACCACCACGCGCACGTGACACCCTCTTTTCAGTCACCGGAGGCTTCTGCCGGAAGCAGGGACAGCAAACCAGCTCGCTGGTTGCGCTCGAACGCATTTTCGTCAACAGGCGCCATCGCTGGCGCGTCATCGGGGATGATAGCGTCCAGGCTAAGACTTTTTCGGACGGTGGGGTTCTCCCGCTCGTCAAGCTGGCGTTGCTGGAGCGTAGCGCAGAGTCGAACACGTCGCTACGCTTGACCGAGCTTGGCATTGCTACGTGCCGAGAATTCTGGCGCCGGTGGAATGACCGGGACCCGACACTGCCACTGATGGGAATGCGGGGTTAGCGGACGGACGCGCTGGTCGATGGAGTGCGACATCTCCTCAGTTCGATGGGTCCAGGGGAGAAGCGAAATCTCACTACTAGTTGTCTCCATGCCGAACGCCACCAAGAGCAAAGACGTCACGGCGGCTGTTCATGCCGGCTTCGGTCAGAAACTGTGATTCAAGCATGTCAATCGCTGTCCGCAGCCCATTGAAAGAAAGGCCCTTGGCGTGGTCGACCGCATGTGCCGGGAGAACGGATCGCAGCAATTGGTCGCAGCCATGATCGTCACGCCAATGTTTGAGCCGCCTATCTTTGAATGAGTTGCCTAAGAGAAGTGCGCTACGCCCGTACATACCTTGGATGATGAAGAAAATCGACCAAAGGCGAGCGCTGACAAAAGGGCGCTCTTTGTCTGCGTCGTTGGCGCCTGCACGGGCTAACTTGTCAAAAGGGGCCTTTGGGTTTTCGTATTCAAGGGCCGAATTCATGAAAGCATTCGAATCCACGCCCTTGAAGTAGTCGTCCATTTCCTGCGGCAGCAGGATAGAGTCGATGAAGATCACCATGCTGAATTCCCGAGCCAGGCTTCTGACTACTTCCCAGAGACGTTCGATCGCCACCATTTGGCGGCTGGATATCTCACCGGCGCCATGGGTCGTTTGCACCGTGATGTTATTTGCATGGACCGTGTGCGCCGAGAGACCGCCGCTTTGGCCGATGGTCGAAACGTTTTGGATATAGACTTCCGCGACACGATCGGCTTCGCCGTCGGCGACGGGCTTTGCCTGTTCCTCGTGGTCACGCTTCAAGCGAACAAGTCGATCAACCGGATATGACTCTTCATCGTCGTCAACAACGGTGTGATGGGTCGGGCACATCAAAATGAGATTTGCAAATGCGTGCCGCTCTTCGGGAGACTGCGCGGGATCATGCCGTGCACTACCAGGCTTGGCTCCCTTGATGTGACAGACTTCGCCAACGAGTGTTTCATCGATTGCCATCGGAGCGGTGCATTTTGGGAAAGCGCAACGGTTCCCTGACAGGGCAAAGAGACGTTTAATAGTGCTGGTTCTTGGCGAGTTTGCGCTCACGATCTTCTCAGAATCTACGTTGGGACCGGGAAGATCTTATCCGCTTCCGGGGTCGTCTCGAAGCGATAAGAACGCCTTGATCCGGAGTACCCCCACAGATTTCAGCGAAGCATCCTAGAGGCATCCTATAAGCCACCCATCAGCTTTCGGAGCTGTCGATTTTTCCGGGCCTTGTTTGGGGCTGAAGGTCCGGTTCTAACTGTATTTCGACTTGTACCGCTCCTCGGGGGCCAGCCAGCCCTCAAGATAATTTAGGGGATCCATCGTACCGAGCATAGTTCTCGCCAGAGCGAGACGTTCCATTTTGGTTGGGCAAGTCGCTGGCTCTCCACATCCTCAATGCGCCGCTCCGCATCCCGGAAGAAGCGTTCAATGGACATCGCAGCCGCCCACCTGTCCATAATGTCTGAAAGTTGCTTCTGGCTCTCTGACATCGCCTGCTCCACGCGCCGTTGATCTTCCTCACGAAGGTAGCGTTCGTGTGCTTCTTCCCATTCCCTTTGTCGCTGCGCTGCCGCCTCCTCAGCGGCGGTCATCAAAGCCTGAAGCTCATCCTTCGAGCTTTCCAGCTTCCGGACAATCGCCGGGATCATTGCGCTGATCGAACTCTTCGCGGTTTCTTGCCAGCTCTCAATCCAATCCACACCGTTAAGGGGAGAATAAGCGACCAAACGAAATCGCCCGCAAGGATATAGCGCATGGCGGTCCGTTCGGCGGTAAGCGCAAGGCCGATGGGCACAGATTCAATGTAGGTGATGGTCGGCCGATGTGGCGACCAGATACTCCCCATGGAGTGGCGCCCATACTTACGGTCTTTCCCCGGCGCTTCACGCACCGCGTCATCTTCGAGCGAACTTCAACGGACCCTTTTGCAAGCTGCAATGTCCCAATTGCCGCACCAGGTACCGTATGCCATTCCCACATTGCTCTCGGTGCGTACATTGCCCGCGCAAACACCAGAAAGGGAACAACGCACGTGACCCACAACGGACTTATGCCACGCGTTCATCCAAAGACATCAAGGGTTGAACTCTGATGATCGTAGCGCACCTGCTCGACATGGATGGGGTCTTGGTCCGCGGCGGCCAGCCGATTGCGGGCTCGATCGACTATGTCGCCGGGCTGGTCTGCAACGGCAAGCCGTTTCAGATCTTTACCAATAACTCCCGCTTCACGCCTGAAGATCATGCAGAACGTTTGAGGGCGGTTGGCTTCCTCGTTCAGCCAGAGCACATCTACACATCGGCGCTCGCCACTGCGCGATTCGTGGAGCTACAAAAGCCCGGATCATCCGCGTATGTCATCGGCGACAATGGCCTGGTCGAGGCCCTCCGGCACGCGGGCTGTCGGATCACGCAGTTTGCCCCGGATTTCGTAGTCCTCGGCGACACCACTTCGTACCACTATGAGCAGATCGCCGCCGGCGCCGAGCTTGTGGCAAAGGGCGCGTGGTTTCTCGCCACCAATCCTGATGCCACCGGCCCGACCGAACGTGGCTTCCATCCGGCCTGCGGCGCGGTCGCAGCCCTGATCGAAAAGGCTACCGGCCGTCAGCCCTATTTCGTCGGCAAACCGAACCCATTCATGATGCGAAGCGCGCTCGACCGCCTAGGAGTTAGTGCAGCGGACACGATCATGGTCGGAGATAGAATGGACACGGACGTTGTCGCCGGAGTACGCATCCGGTGAAGACCGCAGACGTGCGCATCCGGCAGCCAGGAGAACCTGAGCACCGGAGTGCTGGGGTCAAGCTTTCTT
>NZ_JAMYQK010000054.1:0-33370 GCF_040320845.1 Mesorhizobium sp. M0601 | reverse complement strand
CACCTGCCATCACGACGGATCACCGCCGGCGCCTGACGAGGTTCGCGGAAAAGCGCCCAACAGCGGCCACATCGCCGCTTCAGGCAGCCAAAACCTCATCGCCGTGCATCAAGGCGGCTAGCACGCTGAAGTAAACGACTACAGTGCCGGTGTCGGGGTTTTGCGAGCATGTACTGACCGCCATAGCCGCCGTGGCCTAACCACGTCCCATCGGTGTACGTTTGGCGGCTATAACTTGTCCAGTCGCGCGGCTTCGCCAAGGCAGGACCCGGATTACGGCGCGTCTCTTCGATGAAGGCGGCATCGCCGACACCACGACCGTCGACACCCTCGCCCTTGTGCGCGAACAGTAGCCCGTAGCGCGCGAGGTCGCGGGCGGTGAGGCAGGCGCCGCCGTTGAGCCCCGGCACACCTTGGTGATCGCAACTGATATGGTAACAGCCTTCAAGGCCCGCCGCCTCGACGATCTCGATCAGCCAATGCGCAATACCCGGATACGAATCGCCTCAGAAACCGTCTATTCAGAAGGTTTTGTGCCGCATTTGGCTGCCGCTTATCATGTAAAACACAAAGAAGTTCGCATGGAGCTGGATACCGAACCGTCATCGCACATCCCCGGTTGGATTGCGGAAACATGGTATGACTTGGGATTAGTGGTACTGCCTGTTCCGCAAACAGCGGTATCAGTGCGATTTCTTCGGCGTCAGAGCGCGTTATGTGCTGTTCCTCTCGACCACATGCTTTCCGGAAAGTCCGTGATGAATATAGAAGAGTTTGCCGGCGAACGTTTTATTGCCGCTGTTGCCACTACACCCCTTCCGAGTGTTCGTTGATCGTGCCTTCAAGAGTGCCGGGATTGAAGTGGGCGTTCGATTGGAAGCCCGTACTCAACACGGAATTCTTACCCTTGTCGGGGCGGGAGCTGGCATCGCCTTAGTGGATCCTTGTGTCGCTGTGGGCGAGTGCGGCGAAAGGGTCAAATTCATCCCAGTTGAGCCCGCAATCCACTGGGACATCGCCCTTCTGCTTCCAAAGTTCGCCTTCTATCGCTCATTTGTCTGGACTTCGTGGAATATATTACTAAAGACGCCGAAAAGTATTTCAGCCGCTAAGGGAATGACTCAAAACTCATGGTGAACGAGTACGCGAGGAACGCGACGGCCGAGAGTGGACTGGCCTTGAAGTCCTTGTCGAGGCCTCGGCTTTTAGGCGCGCCGTGACGCCGTTTGCCTGTTGCGGATCCACGCCATTTCCGCCGTCCGGGTCCCATCCGCCCCTGGCCTCCAATTGCGGCCGCCTGTGACCAGGCGATTGAAGCGGACGGAAGCATATGTCCGACCGGCGATACGTCTCGAACCCGGCGCGAAATCGGCGCTCGACACCCACTCTTCATTACGATCACCGCCTATGTCGCCGAGGAAACAGCAGGCACTGACCTTGCAGTGCCCGATGTGACCAGGCGACGCCCACCTTCTGGGACAAGGTGGTGATCGCCCATGGCTTGCGCCGCTGGTATGAGTGGCGCGGTGAACTGCGGCAGGAAGGCCAGCGGGTTTCGCGGCACTATTACGATCTGCATTGTCTCCTGCGGTCGTCGACAGCACCCTTCCCTCTCTCGATTCCGACTATATTGAGGACGCTATCGGCGGAGACACGACAACGGCCTGATCCACACCTGTGAGCTCATTCACGATTTCAAGATCACTCAATGGATAGGAGCAACAAGCGAGGATATAGCCAACCGCCTTGTCGCGCCGGCTAATACCGCCTTGGTCGCGCATGTCGACTTGGCCGCTCATGAGACGGACTCGGCAGGTGCCGCAAGAACCTTCACCACAGCCGGTCGGAATACGCAGCCCACTCGCGGCTGCGGCGGCAACGATCGACTCCCCTGGCTTGGCGGGAAAATTCTTCCCCCTAAAACCGATCATCAAATCTTCGCCGGAAGGAACCGGCGCAGATGCGGGTTCTGACCTCTCGCGCATCTGCGGTGCCGGGCACCGCGCCCCTTGGTCGACAGGCGTGGGAACAGACAGATTGACTTGGGAGAGTCTTTCAACAGGACGAACAGCGGGCATGGCAATCTGTCGTCGACGCGAGGCAGCGTCGTGCTCTGCGCCGCCAAAGGTCTCTGTGACGAACGCGTCTTCGACGCCGCCTTCTGCAAGATAGATCGCGCGCGTCGCCTTCATCACAGGCTCGGGGCCGCAGCAGAACGCGACGCGACGCGCCATGTCAGGCACGACTCCGCGCAGCATCGGCCGGTTGATTCGTCCCGACAAACCCGTCCATTTTTCATCCGGCCGAGACAAGCAGAGATGAACAGACAGGTTGAGCATTGCCTCCGCCATGGCACCGATCTCGTCGGCGAAGAGCTCGTCGGCGCGTGAGCGCGCCAGCTGCACCAATGCGATATCGAGCGTGTCTGCACGCGTCCGAAGCCAGCGCAGCATCGACATTATCGGCGTCATACCGCTGCCCGCGCCCACCAGCAACAGCGGCGCCTTTGGCGCATGCACAAGACTGAAACGTCCAAATGGGCCACGTGCAGCGAGCGTATCGCCGATACGCAGATATTTGTGCATCCAGAGCGTCGCTTGCGCCTGCCCACCGGTCTTGATGGTCAGTTCGATGCGGTTGCCGTCCGTGCCGCCTGACGCGATTGTGAAGCTGCGCTGGAATAGATTGCTTCCTGAAGGCAGAGTAAGTGACAGGGACTGACCCGGATGATGTCGGAATATCTGCCCATCTTGGCGGATGGCTTCAAAGACGTAAGTTGTGACGTTAGCCGTTTCCGCGCGCCGATCAACAAGCACAAGACGCAGTTCGTCCGGTTCGAAAACGGGCACGCCGGGCTTCGGAAAGGCCCGCGGCGCAAGGCTCGCGTGTTGCGCCATGGATGGTTTACTCCGCCGCCATCAGACAGTGCCGCGGCTCATCGAACTGGTTAGATAGCCGTAGACGGTACCAGTTGATGAAGTTCACCACCATAAACTCTGCCACTTCGGAATAGCGACCGGGCTCGTAGCCAGCGGCCTTGATGCCCTTGTGATTCTCCTCGGCGAGCACGCGATCCTGATCGTTGGTGATCCGCCACACTTCTGAAAGCTGCTCGGGCTCGTAGTCCCATCCTTCCACCGCGTCTTCGTGCACCAGCCATAGCGTCCGCACCTCGGTGCGATCGGGCCCGAGCGGTAGAACGCGGAAAACAATGATGTGATCGGACAGGAAATGGTTCCAGTTGTTCGGCACATGGAACATACGCACCGATCCAAGATCGGGATCTGTCAGTTCGCCTAGCAGCTTGCGGCAGCCAAGTTGACCGTCCATCGTCATAGAAACGGCGCCCTTACGAAAAGGCAGTCGGATGCAGCGAAACTCGAGGCCGCCATCAACCGGCGCATGGGGCAGGCCGAGCGCATCCCAGTCGCGCGCCTTCTGCTGCATGATCTCGAACTCTTCGCCGAAGCGCGAATCTTCCGGCAATGCCATTTCGACCAGGGAAACCAGCAGTTCGGGATGCGCACCGCCGCAATGATAGCATTCGCGGTTATTTTCGATCACGAGCTTCCAGTTCGCTTCCTCCACGATCACCGATTCATAGGCGATCTTGGTGCGGCGCGGCTCATGTGGCGCGACATAAGGCGAGACGGCTTTCCTGAAGGATTCGAAGTCCGGCGCCTCGTCGGCCAAGCAGATATAGACCAGCCCTTCCAGCGTCTGGACGTGGACCGACTTGAGGGGAAATTTGGACGGATCGAAATCCTCGCTCATATAGCGTGTCGCAAGCAGCTGGCCGTCCAGATCGTAAGTCCACTGGTGATAGGGGCAAACCAGGCGTGCCTTGTTGCCGCGATGCTCGCTGCACAGGCGTGAGCCGCGATGACGGCAGGAATTGTGGAAGGCACGCAACTCGCCCTCTTGATCCCTGAGGACGACGACGGGTGTGGTGTCGATCTGCACGGTGACGAAATCTCCCGGATCGGGGAGCTCGCATTCCGGCGCGACGAACAGCCACTCCTTGAAAAAAACCGCCTCGACATCCGTCCGGTAGATATCGGGATCGCTGTAGAACTGCTGGGGTAACGAATAGCCGTCAACACAGCGCTCCAGCGCTTCGCGGGTCTTCTGTTCATGGCTGGCGACTTGTGGGTTGCTCATCGGGCTGCCTCGCAACGGAAAGACATCCATTCCAGTTGCCGATTTCGAAACGAAGCGGTGTTGGAAAAACGTCAGCCGACCGCAACTTCGCGTAGGACTAAGGCTCGAGGTGGTCAGCGTTGACGGCGTCGCCGTGCTCGCCGGCAAGGTCGTTGCAGCCCATTCGGTGCTCGGTCTTGACATGTCCCGTCACGTGGCTCGATGACGGAACGCTGGCGCATCTGGCGCTTGATGGCCGGTATGGCACGGCGTTTCTGACCAGAGGCAAGGAGGTAAAGACCATAAACCTGTGGGTGAGCGGGGCGTTGTGGCCGTGATATGTCGATGGTCGCGATATAGGCCAGTGCCACCACCGGACCTGGTCCCGCGTCATAATGCCCATCTGGCTACATTATTGATAGTCAATGGTCTTTTGCTCCGAACTTGGTGATGACGGGCGCCTTGAGTGCCTGACGCACTCGATCAGACGCGAATCTTCGATTTCCCGTCGTTTGATGACCCATGGTGCGCCTTTGCAATATGCTCGGCAGGAATGATGCCGGCGGCAAGCTGGCGAAGGACCGTCGCGGAGCTCAGATTGAGCATCCTGGCGGCTGCAGTCACTTCGCCGCGCTCGGCCCATTCGCCATCCCGGTAGACCGCGATGCCGTGCGTGTTGCGGAAGCCCCGTACACGCGACTGCGACCATCCATTCGATCGACCTGTTCCCTTTCCTGCCCGGTTGAGTAGTCCGGCAATGCCCTTGTCTGGCATCAGTCGCGCGCAGGCGCGGATCAGCAACAGCAAATGAATCTGGTCACCCTCGACCTGTGCCACGACCTCGCGCAACACGACCCGGATGATGCGCTTACGCGTGACGGCAGTGGCCGCCGGATGATGCCAGGCGGCCTCCAGGTCGGCCCCCATTTGCAATAGGCGCTGGCGCTCCTCGGCGCTCAAAGCGGCCGGCCGCTGTCGGACCAGGGCCTCCAGTTCTTCCTCGAGTGCGCGTCCGGCCGCGAGGGCGCCGTTCCACCGGCGCTCGAGTTCGTGAGCAACCAGACGATTCTCAGGGTCGACCGTGTCATACTGTCGGCGCGCCCTGATGGCCTCATATCGCGCCTGTTCGAGCACCAACTCGATCTGGCGCTGTTTTTCGACGTCTTCAACGATCACCGCCATCCCTACACCGTGGCGCTTCTGCGCTGCCTGCCGCGCGGCGGCCAGCGCAAGGACCAGGGCGGCTCGACACCATCCCCGGCTTCCTGCCCGACATCGGCGCTACGATCGTCGGCTGCGCCTTCACCGACTGCTGCGCGCTGGCGACCGAGCGCTGCCGCGCGGAGCCGCCGCCGCTCTATGATCTGGGCGACGGCCGCTTGTCGCGCTGCC
The DNA here is from genome assembly GCF_040320845.1 of Mesorhizobium sp. M0601. Classification (NCBI taxonomy): domain Bacteria; kingdom Pseudomonadati; phylum Pseudomonadota; class Alphaproteobacteria; order Hyphomicrobiales; family Phyllobacteriaceae; genus Mesorhizobium; species Mesorhizobium sp. M0601. Next base: position 27,838 of record NZ_JAMYQK010000054.1, on the reverse strand, counting down.
ACTACCATGGCAAGGCGCAATCATTGCCGCGCACGACGCCCGCCGACGTGGCGCTCGCCGCGCCGAAAGCGGCGGAGCCGGTGCTGCGCGTCGAGGGGCTGAACAAGTGTTATGCCAGCCACGGCCCTGCGCTCAAGGCGGTCAAGGATGTGTCGGTCAGCCTCAGGCCCGGCGAGACACACGGCCTGGTGGGGATTCCGGCAGCGGCAAGACGATCTTTGCCAGGCTTCTGCTCGGCCTGGTCTCGCCTGATGACGGCGTCTGCGACGAGCCAACCTCGGCGCTCGACGTCTCGGTGCAGGCGGCGATCCTGAACCTTCTGGCCGAGCTGCAGTCGAAGCAGGATGTCAGCTACATCTTCATCTCGCACGACCTCGGCGTGGGCGTTATCTCTCCGACAAGATCGCGGTGCTCTATCTCGGCCGCATCATGGAGTTCGGCCCGTCGGAAGTTCTCCGGCACGCATCACCCGATACCGAAGCGCTGCTGTCGACGGTTCCGAAGCTCGACCGGACGGAGAGTTCGCGCATACGCCTCGACGGCGAGATACCGAGCGCCGCCAATCCGCCGAAGGGCTGCGTCTTCCACACGCGCTGCCCGCGCAAGATCGGTGTGGTATGCGAGACGCGGGAGCCACCGCTGAGCGAGGAGGTTCCCGGCCACTCAATCCGTTGCCATGTTACCTATTCTGAGCCTCGCCACTGCCTTGCCAACTAAGACACCTCCAAAGACACTTACCCAACGGCGGCACCCATGGCCGAGACCCGCATTCAGCTCGGCATTGTCGTTTCATCGTCGGCGAGAATCCGGATTTCGAAACGAAGCGGTGTCGGAAAAACGTCAGCCGATCGCCACTTAGCGTAAGACCATGGACTTGCACGGCAAAGGCCGGCGAGTACCGGGGTTTGTAGAAACTTCAATCCCCAGCTGCCGGTTTTCTTGCGCGGATTGACGTTATTCCGACATTCTGCGTGTCATAGCTGGATGATCATGCCGAACATAGACAGGCGAAGAGCAGCTGGCTGACAAACTGGAGATGATCGACCATGGCGTTCCCTACGGCGGCCCCGTACCTCGTTATCGGCGCTGGCATTCACGGGCTTTCGACGGCCTACCACCTTGCACTGGCGCTCAAGCGCACCCGGAAGGGAAGCGGAAGCGACATCCTCGTCATCGACAAGAGCGGAATCGCCGCCGGTGCATCGGGTATTGCCTGCGGCGTCGTTCGCAACAACTATTTCCAGCCCGCCATGCGCGAGCTGATGGCCCATTCGGTTAGTGTCTGGGAAAGCGATGCGAAGGCTTACCAGTATAACGCCGTCGGCTACATGCAGATCAGCTCGGAATCGATGCGCGATGACGTGCGCTCGATCTACGAGCAGCAGAAGGCGATCGGCTATGAATCGGTCTTCGTGGAAGGCGCCAAAGAGTCCGACGCCTATATGAAAGACCTGTTCTCCGACTGGCAGGCGAAGAATATCACCTCGGTGCTGCACGAGAAGAAGGGTGGCTACGCTCACAACGCTGCCGCCATCTATGCGCTGGCGGAGAAGGCAGAGAGCGAAGGCGTGCGGATTCTCAGCAGCGTCACCGTCAAAGGCATGACCTTCGCCAATGGAGCCAGTTCGGCCGTGACCGGCGTCGACACCGATCGCGGACATATCGCCTGCGACTATCTCGTGGTCGGCGCTGGCCCCTGGGTTCGCGATTTCTGGAAGATGGCCGAATTGCCCGATACTGTGACGATCAAGAGCAAGGACGGCGAGCTGCATGACGGCATTCCGATGTGGCGCTTCTGGCAGCTCGAGGAAGGCGTGCTCGGTGTCGAACCGGACGCGTTCAAAACCAATGACGGCAAGATGCCGCCGGTGATGCATGTCGATACTGACGCCCCGCTCTATTCCGCCGTCGATGGCAGCATCATCACTGAGAGCATGTGGGGCATCTACTACAAGCCCGATTTCAATTTCGGCGGCATCCAGGGCGGTGCGATGCCGTACAAGGTCGACACTCCAGTCGATCAGGTCCAGATCGATCCTTATGGCCCAGCCTCGCCAGAATTTGTTTCAAGCCCTGAATTCGCGCATATGTGGGTGTCGGCGCTGGCGCATTGCCACAAGCGTTTTGAAGGCACAATGCCTCAGTACCACAAGCAGCCTTCGGGAGGCATCGGTTGCTTCACGCCTGACAGCTTCCCGGTCTTTGAAGCGTTTCGTGAGAACGTTTACATGATTGCAGACTCTAACCACGGCTACAAGATGATCGGTCTCGGCGCGTTGGTCGCAGAAGAGGTGATTGGAAACAAATCCTCGCTGCTCGAGCCGTTCCGTCTGGGTCGCTACGCAGCAGGGGAACTTCACCCTGTCTCGAACAGTCCATATCCTTGGAGCTGACCCAAAACAGTCTAAGCCGAAAAGTTGAAAGTCAGGACTTGTGCCCGGCTTTCTCTTTTCGTTGATCAGAGAGATGACGCCGATCACCGAAAAGGGTCAGGAAGAATGTCCTCAACACGTCGAGTTCATGTTGCTCGACGGCTTCTCCTTGATGTCCGTGAGCAGCGCCATCGAGCCGCTACGGGCGGCGAACCGGTTGCTTGGCTTTGAGGCCTATCGCTGGAGTTTCTCGTCAGAAGACGGCGCGGCGGCCAATGCGTCAAATGGCATTTCCGTTAATGTCGACGAGCGATTGGGCCTATCGAAGCAGCCCGCCTATCTCTTTGTCTGCGCTGGCATGACGCTTGTCGCAAAAGATCAGACTCGCCTCAACGTCATTCTGAACCGGCGCTCACGCGAAGGATGCCGGATGGGGGCGCTGTCCATGGGGGCCGTCTTTCTTGCGCGAGCCAATTTGCTAAACGATGCGCGGTGCACGCTTCACTGGGAGGGGCAGCCGGCTTTCCGCGAGGAGTTTCCCTACATTCAGCTCAGCAACGAGCTCTACGTCATCGACAAGAACCGTTACACCTGCGCGGGCGGGACGGCGGGGCTCGATTTGATGCTTCACATCATCGCCCAAAACCACGGCGATCTCCTCGCCCGCTCCATCGCCAATCAGTTTCAAGTTGATCGGATCCGAACCGGAAGCGTCGAACAGCGCTCGGGCAGCTCGGTGCGCCTGGACACACTGCCGCCGCAGTTCGGCCAAGCCGCGCGTCTGATGATGCAGAACTTCGAAAACCCGCTAAGCAGCACCGAGATCGCCCGAAAGGTCGGGTTGAGCGTACGCAATCTCGAAAGGATGTTTCAGCGCCATACGGGCCAGACTCCCGCACGGCACTACAAGACGCTGCGCCTGGAACAAGCGAGGGATCTGCTTCTCCATACCAGCCTGGCCAATGTGGATATCGCGATGGCGACAGGCTTCTGTACCAGCTCCTACTTCTCCGCCTGCTATAGGGAACAGTTCGGGCATTCACCGTCGAGTGAGCGTCAGCGCGATGCCGTCCGCTTCGAAAAAGAAGGCCGCCGCGTCAAGTGGGCACGAAGCATACGATGAACGAAGCCCGAGGGGTCAGACAACAGCTTGGAGGCATGCGTCAAGGCGCTGTTTTGGTAGCCGCGCGTTTACATGCCCTTAGACACAACATGCCAAGTATTACCACTGATCACATGCGAACGCAATTTCTTGCCGAAGCGTTGTGAGAAATTCTGCCTCTACGGCAGCCAACAAGCCACGAATATAATTTATGCGAGTGTCAGTAATAGCTGTATTTCGTGTCATAACTCGTTCTTGTTGTGGAACAATTTCGTCTCCGGAAGGAAGGGATCTACGATGAGGTTAAGTGAACGGAGGACAGGAGGCAGGCGGGGTAAGTCAGAGCGCAGCTGAGGAAAAATTTCGCAGCTTCCTTGGCGGGTCGTCGAGAACCCTTTCGACCCAGTGAATGCTGCGACGCCTGAGCAAATCGAGGCGATTCATATTTCTTCGATGCGAGTGCTGTCCGAGCTTGGCATCCGTGTCATGGCAGAGAATATCATGACACTGTTTGAAAGAGCTGGGGCGAAGGTGGACCGGTCCGAAAAGATCATCCGCATCGACGAGAGCATCGTCAACGCGGCGTTGAAGACGGCGCCGCGGCGTTTCACACTCACCTCGCGCAATCCGGCGTGGAAACTGTTCTTTGGCGATAGCAATGTGGTGTTTGGTCTCGTGGCGGGGCCGCCCAATGTGCATGATCGGGTGATTGGGCGGCGCTCTGGAAACTTGCACGACTACGAGAACTTCATCCGGCTGGCGCATCACTTCAACGCCATTCACATGATAGGCAACCAGGTGGCCGCACCGCAGGAGCTTCCGGCCAATTCGCGGCATCTCGATTGTTACCGCGCCAACCTAACCTACAGCGATCGGAGCTATCACTGCACAGCTATTGGACGAGGCCGTGCACTTGACGGCATAAAGATGATGGCCATCGCGCGCGGCGTTTCGCTTGACGAGATGAAACGCGAGCCGGGTGTGACTACCATCATCTCGGTGAATTCGCCGCGGCTCTTCGATGAAGCCATGGGCGACGGGCTGATTGCCATGTGCGAGCTGGGGCAGCCGGTCACCATCACTCCGTTTACCCGGATGGGCGCGATGACGCCGGTGACGCTCGCCGCCGCTCTCGCGCAACAGAATGCAGAGGCGCTGTTCGGCGTCGTTCTCACGCAACTCGTCAATCCCGGCGCGCCGGTGATGTATGGGGCCTTCACCTCGAACGTCGACATGCGCTCGGGCGCTCCCGCCTTCGGGACGCCGGAAAACACGCGGGCCAATCTGATCTCTGGGCAACTAGCGCGGCGCTATGGGCTGCCGTACCGGAGCTCCAACAGCAATGCCTCGAACGCGGTGGACCTGCAAGCGGCCTACGAGACAGTCAACGCCACGTGGGGCGCCATCCTGGGGGGTGCGAATCTCATCTATCATGCCGCAGGCTGGCTCGAAGGCGGGCTGACGGCGTCCTATGAGAAGCTCATCCTCGACGTCGAGATACTGCAGAACATGATGGAGATCCTGCAGCCGCTCGATTGCTCGGAAGGGGCATTGGGTTTTGCGGCGATGGCAAGCGTGCCATCGGGCGGGCATTTTTTCGGGGCGGAGCACACGATGGCGCGTTATGAGAGCGCCTTCTACCGCCCATGCTTTCCGACTGGAGCAATCATGGCGCGTGGCTCGAAGCGGGAGCGCATGATGCGCTCGACCGCGCAACGGCGCTGTGGCAGCGGGCACTTGCCGAATACGAAGAACCGAAACTTGATCCCGCGATTGCCGAGGAACTCGACGCCTATGTTGCGAAACGGTGCGAAGAGATCGGCGGCGGCGACCCGTAGCGGTTAGTTGGGTGAGCGACCGTAGGCCAGTTCAGTTGGTGGTGATGGCTGCAGGGGTCCGGGGCTGCGAGGGCGGGTGGCATGACCGTTCGGGCTTATTTCTGGTATCGCAAAAGCGGCGAACTCCGTCCGTCGCAGATCGGCGACCCGTTCTGTGACATGCTGCCTAACGGCATCGTCGGCTGGTCGTCCGATCGTGATAAGAGGTCGTACTTTGCCGTTTCACAGTCGGGCGCCTCTCCTGCGTTGGCGAAGTCCCATAATGCTGCCGGTAAGCACGGGCGAAATGGGCATTGTTGGAAAAGCCGGTCGCCAACGCCACCTCAGTGACTGAAAGCGTGGTCTGGCGCAGAAGATCGACCGCTTTGGACAGTCGCAATTCCCGGTAGAATTGCATGACGGACTGATCGAGCTGCGTCTTGCACAGCCGTTCCAGCTGCCGCTCGCCGATACCCGACAGTGTGGCGAGTTGGGGCAGACTCATGGGATCGGCGATGTGATCTTCCATCAAGGCGATCATGGCGATAAGTGCTGGATGGTGTACGCCATATTTCGACGTTGCATCCAGGCGCTGAGGGTCGTCAGCCGGGCGCAGACTGGTATGGATAAACCAGTCGCTCACTTCGCGCGCCAGGCCCGCGCCGTGATGGGCGGCAATCAAAGCGTGCATCATGTCTAAAGGTGCCGAGCCGCCCGCGCAGGTGAAACGGTCGCGGTCGATCACGAACAGCCGCCGTTCCATCAAGGCATCGGGCGCGCTGGCGCGAAGCGCATCATAATGCTTCCAGTGGATGGTAAAACGGCGCCTCTCTAAGAGTCCTGCTTTATGCAGGATCGCGGCCCCACCCGAAATTCCGCCGAGTGCCACGCCCTGCACGGAGAGCCTCCGCAGAAAGCCTGACAGTCGTTCGGCATCGACGCTGAGCGGATCGCCCCCCGCGACCACGAACAGGATGTCGAGCTCCGACGCGGATTCACCGATCGGCGCGGTATCGAACCAGCTGCCGACCGAAGACCGAGCCTTGCCGCCTAGATCGGAAAACAGAAGCAATTCGTAAAGCGTTCGCCCGGTCAGCAGGTTGGCCGCGCGCAAGGGTTCGACGGCGGCGGCAGCCGACATCAACGCATAGCCGTCGCACAGGAAGAAACCGAAGCGACGGGGGTGGTGGGACGATTTCATGTCCTGAATAGTACACTATGTGTCTAGTTTAGATACGCGCGATTTGAACGTTCATGCGATGAAGGCGAACGCAATGATGTTGCCGAAAGTGTTCTTATGCGTTTCTCAGCGCTTCGTGTTATCAGGGAAACCCTCACCGGCCATAAGGGCTGGCGTCCGCTCTGGCGCAATCCCGAGCCGCAATCCGTCTATGATTACGTGATCGTCGGCGGCGGCGGGCACGGTCTGGCGACGGCCTATTACCTTGCGAACACGTTCAAGCAGTCGCGCATCGCCGTGCTCGAAAAGGGCTGGCTCGGCTCGGGTAATATCGGGCGCAACACCACCATCATCCGCTCGAACTACCTGCTGCCCGGCAACGAGCCCTTCTACGAATTCTCGATGAAGCTCTGGGAAAATCTGGAGCAGGAATTCAACTTCAACGCGATGGTCAGCCAGCGCGGCGTGGTCAACCTGTTCCATACCGACGGCCAGCGCGACTCCTATCGCCGGCGCGGCAATGCTGCGATTCTGGCAGGTGCGGATGCCGAGCTTCTGGAGCGCGACGCGCTGCGCGCGATGATCCCGTTCCTGAACTTCGACAATGCGCGCTTTCCGGTGAAAGGCGGCCTCCTGCAGCGCCGCGGCGGCACTGCGCGCCATGACGGCGTCGCCTGGGGCTATGCGCGAGGTGCCGACCGGGCGGGCGTCGATCTGATCCAGAACTGCGAGGTCACGGGCTTCCGCATCGAGAACGGCCGGGTGAAGGGCGTCGAGACCTCGCGTGGCACTATCGGCGCGAAGAAGGTCGGCGTTGCCGTCGCAGGTTCCACCAGCCGCGTGATGGCGCAGGCGGGTATGGGGCAGCTGCCGATCGAGAGCCATGTGCTGCAGGCTTTCGTGTCCGAGGGGCTGAAGCCGACCATTCCGGGCGTCATCACCTTTGGCGCAGGCCACTTCTATATTAGCCAGTCCGACAAAGGCGGCCTCGTCTTCGGCGGCGACATCGACGGCTACAATTCCTATGCGCAACGCGGCAATCTGCCGACAATCGAGGATGTCGCCGAAGGCGGCATGGCGGTGATGCCGATGATCGGGCGCGCGCGGCTCCTACGCATGTGGGGCGGAATCATGGACATGTCGATGGACGGCTCGCCGATCATCGACCGCACGCCGATCGACGGGCTCTATCTCAATGCCGGTTGGTGCTATGGCGGCTTCAAGGCGACACCCGCTTCGGGCTACGCCTTCGCCCATCTGCTTGCCACCGACCGCCCCCACGAAACCGCTGCCGCCTACCGGCTGGACCGGTTCGCGCGGGGCTATGTGATCGACGAAAAGGGCGCGGGCGCCCAGCCGAACCTGCATTGAGGCCAGCCTTATGCTGATCCCCCATCCCTTGCTCGGCCTGCGCGATGCGCATGAGTTTTCCTATCTCGGCGATGTTTCGCTGCTCGACCGCCCCGCCGGCATGGCGGAGAACGCAACGGACGCGTTCGTTCCTTACGTCTACCTGCGCGACAACCCGGCGGGCGTGCACCGAGAATTGTGGTTCCATGAACAGGGCGACCGGTCCTGGCTCGTGGTGACGCGCAACACGGTGACGCACGAGATCTTGGGCGCGGAACTCGCCCGCGACGTCGCGCTTCGCAACCGGACCCCGCGCGATGGGGGAAACGCAGCATGAGACTATCCGGCGGCCTGATCGACCGCAGCCGCACGCTGCGTTTCACCTTCGACGGCAAGAGCTATGCCGGCCACCCCGGCGACACGCTCGCTTCGGCCTTGCTGGCCAACAATGTGCGGCTGATGGGCCGCTCGTTCAAATATCACCGTCCGCGCGGGCTAATCGCGGCGGGCTCCGAGGAGCCCAACGCGCTGGTGGAGTTGCGCAGCGGCGCGCGGCGCGAGCCCAACACACGCGCCACGATGGCCGAGCTGTTCGACGGGCTCGAAGCGCAGAGCCAGAACCGCTGGCCTTCGCTCCGCTTCGACGGCATGGCGGTTAACGACCTTTTCGCCAATTTCCTCACGGCAGGCTTCTACTACAAGACCTTCATGTGGCCACGCGCCTTCTGGGAAAAGCTCTACGAGCCGGCGATCCGCCGCGCCGCGGGTTTGGGCAGCCTGTCGATGGAGGCCGATCCCGACCCTTACGACAAGGGCTTCCTGCACTGCGACCTGCTCGTGGTAGGCGCAGGCGCGGCAGGCCTTGCCGCAGCGCTGACCGCCGCGCGGGCCGGGGCCCAAGTCATCCTTGGCGATGAGGACTATCTCATTGGCGGGCGGCTGCTGGCCGAGAGCCATTCGCTGAACGACCGGCCCGCCACGGAATGGATCGCGACACTCGAAGCCGAGTTCGCGTGCTTCCCCAACCTGCGCATTCTTCGCCGCACCACGGTGTTCGGCGCGTTCGATCATGGCATTTACGGCGCGGTCGAGCGCGTTTCGGATCACCGCGCCGATCCCGGTATCCAGCCCCGCCAGACCCTTTGGCGCATCACGGCGAAGCACACGGTGCTCGCGGCAGGCGCCACCGAGCGGCACATCCCGTTCATGGACAATGACCGGCCCGGCATCATGCTGGGCGGCGCGTTGCGCGCCTATGCCAATCGCTGGGCGGTCAGCCCCGCCCGGCGCGTTGCGATCTTCACCAACAATGATGACGGCCACCAGACAGCGCTCGACCTTCTCGCCCGCGGTGTCGAGATCGCCGCGGTGGTGGATACGCGCGCCGACGCGCAGGCGAAAGGTCAGTATCGCGTGATCAGCGACGCGGTGGTCAGCGGCTCCAAGGGGCGGCTGGGCCTGCAATCAATCGAAGTCACACGCGGCGGCAACACGGAATGGATCGCGTGCGGAGCGCTCGGGGTGTCAGGCGGCTGGAACCCGAACGTGCATCTCGCCTCGCATCAGCGCGGCCGTCCGGTCTGGAACGAGTCGCAGCAGACCTTCGTGCCGCCTACCGAGCTGCCCGGAGGCATGATCGTTGCCGGTGCGGCAGCGGGCCGGGGCACGACTCATGCGGCACTGGTGTCAGGCGCGGAAGCTGCTGTCCGTACGCTGAACGAAATTGGCATCGCCGCCACGCTGCCCGAACTGCCCGCTGCGGAAGACGCGCCTGCAAACCTGAGCCCGCTCTGGCATGTACCGGGCAAGCACCGGGCCTGGATCGACTTCCAGAACGATGTGACGGTCAAGGACGTCAAGCTTTCGCACCAGGAAAACATGCGCTCGGTCGAGCATCTCAAGCGCTGGACCACGCTCGGCATGGCGACCGACCAAGGCAAGACGGCCAATGTCACCGCCCTCGCCGTGATGGCCGAAATGACCGGCAAGGGGATCGCCGAAACCGGCACCACCATCTTCCGCCCGCCTTACACGCCGGTCTCGATCTCGGTTCTCGGCGGCGGCAACACGGGATCGCATTTCCGCCCCCGCCGTCTGACGCCCAGCCATCAATGGGCAACGTCCCAGGGTGCCGTCTTTGTGGAAGTTGGTCAGTGGATGCGCGCGCAATATTTCGTGCGGCTTGGCGAGACCCACTGGCGGCAGTCGGTCGACCGCGAGGTGCTGGCGACGCGCGAGGGCGTCGGCATTTGTGACGTGACCACGCTCGGCAAGGTCGATGTGCAGGGCGCGGACGCGGCCGAATTCCTCGACCGTCTCTATTGCAACGCCATGAAGAGCCTGAGGACCGGCATGGTCCGCTATGGCCTCATGCTGCGCGAGGACGGGCAGGCCTGGGACGACGGCACCTGCGCGCGCCTAGGCGAGGCCCATTATGTGGTGACGACCACCACTGCCAATGCCGGCACGGTCTACCGCCACATGGAGTTCGCACGGCAATGCCTATGGCCGGAACTCGACGTGCAGCTGATCTCCACCACCGATGCCTGGGCGCAGTTTTCGGTGGCCGGACCCAATGCGCGCAAGCTGCTCGAACGCATGGTGGATGGCTTCGATCTCTCGAACGAGGCCTTCCCCTTCATGGCCTGCGCGAACCTGTCGGTTTGCGGGGGTTTGCGCGCGCGGCTTTTCCGCATCTCGTTCTCCGGCGAACTGGCTTACGAGATCGCGGTGCCCGCGCGCTACGGAAACGCCTTGATGGCCCGTCTCGTGGAATTGGGACAGGATCTGGGCGCGACCCCTTACGGCACGGAGGCGCTCGGCGTGCTACGCATCGAAAAGGGCCACGCCGCCGGCAATGAGTTGAACGGCCAGAGCACGGCGCAGATGCTGGGCATGGGCCGCATGGTCTCAGTCAGAAAGGACTCGATCGGCGCGGTGATGTCGCGGCGCGAGGGCCTGCTCGCCGACACGCGCGTGCTGGTGGGTCTCCAGCCGGTGAACCCGTCCGAGCCCGTGGTGGCCGGCTCGCACCTCTTCGCGGAAAGCGCGAAAGAGGACACGGCCAATGATCAGGGCTGGGTCACCTCGGCCTGCTTCTCGCCCCATATTGGCTCGAGCATCGGTCTGGGCTTCCTCCTCGATGGCGCGGCGCGCCAGGGCGAGGTGATCGTTGCGGCCAATCCGATCCAGCGTCAGAGCGTGCGCCTGCGCGTCGTTTCCCCCCACTTCGTCGACCCGCAAGGAGAGCGCCTGCGTGCCTGACCTCAAGCCCATCACTGCGCTTGGCGGCGACAAGCCACGCCGTCTCCGCCACGGCGCACTCGACCTCGAAGAAAATAGCGGACTGGCGCTTACCGCGTTAGCCCTGCGCCGGGGTACGCCCAAACCCGCGCCTTTCGGCCTGGACCTGCCCGGACCCGGTGCCTGGACACCATCGGGCGAGGTCGCAGCCTTCTGGACCGGCCCCGACCAGTGGATGATCGAAGGGCTGGACCGAGCGGACACGGACTTCACCGCGGAAGTGATGAACTTTTGTCCGGATTGCTCCGTTACGGAACAGACCGACGGCTTCGTCGCTTTCGAGCTCCGCTCGTCCTCAGGTGAGGCGCCGATCCTTCAGCTGATGGCGAAGCTCGTGAACATCGACCCGACCCGTTTCCCGTCCGGCTCGGCGACGCGCACCGGCCTGGAACATATGAGCGTGTTCGTGATCCGGCGCACCGCCCAACACATCGCGATCCTGGGCATGCGCTCGGCGGCCGGCTCGATCTGGCATGCGCTTGAAAGGCACATCCTGCGCTTCGAAGACAGAAAACCATGAGCGCGCATCTGATCGACGGAAAGGCCTTTGCCGCCCGCCTGCGCGAGAAGGTTGCCGCTGCCGTTGCCATACTGAAGGCGGAACAGGGCATCGTGCCGGGGCTGGCAGTGGTGCTGGTGGGAAACGATCCGGCCAGCGCCGTTTATGTCCGCAACAAGGGCGTTCAGACCGTTGCAGCCGGCATGGCGAGTTTCGAGCACAAGCTGCCCGCTGAAACGGCCGAAGTGGAGCTGCTGGCGCTGATCGCACAGCTGAATACCGACCCGGCGGTTCACGGCATTCTGGTGCAGCTGCCGCTGCCCCCGCATATCGATGCCGATGCGGTCATCAACGCGATCAATCCCGCCAAGGATGTCGACGGCTTCCACGTCACGAATGTCGGCCTGCTGGCAACCGGCCAGCGCTCGATGATCCCTTGCACGCCGCTCGGCTGCCTGATGCTTCTGCGCGAGCATTTCGGCAATCTGGCCGGCCGTAACGCCGTGGTGGTCGGGCGCTCCAATATCGTCGGCAAGCCGATGGCCCAGCTTCTGCTGCGCGAAAGCTGCACCGTGACGATCGCCCATAGCCGGACTGAAAACCTTGCCGCGATCTGCCGTCAGGCCGACATTCTGGTTGCCGCAGTGGGGCGGGCAGAGATGATCACCGGCGATTTCATCAAGCCGGGTGCGGTGGTGATCGATGTCGGCATCAACCAGATCGAGCGGGAAGACCGGGTGCGGCTCGTGGGCGATGTGCAGCGCGACAGCGCCGCCGGGATCGCCAGCGCCCTGACGCCCGTGCCGGGTGGCGTCGGACCGATGACGATCGCTTGTCTTCTTGCGAACACCCTGACCGCCTGCTGCCGCATCAGCGGGCTGGAAGACCCCGAAGGATTAGCTGCCTGATCGACACGGCGTGTCCTTTCATGGCTGCTCTCGCATTTCTCTTGTCCGCGATGGCCGGACCTATTTCTTTCTGGATGGACCCATGAGCAAGTATATTCTGACCGTGACATGCACCAGCCGGCGCGGCATCGTCGCCGCCTTGGCGGGCTTTCTCGCTAAGAACGGCTGCAACATCAATGACAGCGCACAATACGACGATCCCGAAACCGATCGCTTCTTCATGCGGATGAGTTTCATCAGCGAGGAGGGGCGTGGCCTGCAAGAACTGCGAGAAGGCCTTGCCGAGGTGGCAAATGACTTCGACATGAGCTTCGACATTCACGACGCCCAAGCGAAGATGAAGGTCGTCCTGATGGTGTCGCGCTTCGGTCACTGCCTGAATGACCTGCTCTACCGCTGGCGCATCGGCGCCCTGCCCGTCGACATCGTTGCCGTCATATCCAACCACCTCGACTACCAGAAGGTGGTCGTCAACCACGACCTGCCTTTCCACCATGTGCCCGTTACTAAAGCCAACAAGCCGCAGGCCGAAGCCCGAATCATGGAGATTGTAGAGGAGACGCGCGCCGACCTCATCGTGCTCGCGCGCTACATGCAGGTCTTATCGGATGCGATGTGCCAGAAGATGTCGGGTCGCATCATCAACATCCACCACTCGTTTCTACCTTCGTTCAAAGGGGCCAACCCCTACAAGCAGGCCTTCAAGCGCGGGGTAAAGCTGATCGGCGCCACCGCGCACTATGTGACGGCTGACTTGGATGAAGGTCCGATCATCGAGCAGGATGTGGCCCGCATTACCCATGCGCAGAGCTCAGCCGATTATGTGTCGATTGGACGTGACGTGGAAGCGCAGGTACTGGCCCGCAGCATCCATGCGCATATCCAGCACCGCACCTTCCTCAACGGCGACCGCACCGTAGTTTTCCCGCCATCGCCCGGCGCACATGCTTCCGAGCGGATGGGGTGAAGGACTTTAGCCGTCGGCGAGTGCGAGGTGCTGAAGAGAGTGAGCGGCGGGACCAGCTCGCGGCCGTAAGTCGGAAACTGCGAGACTTGAGCGCGGGTAGTTGTGGTGGCGGCTGGCGGCATTCAAGACCCGACCCGCAGGGTCGTTCCGGTATGCAGTCCACGGCTCTTTGCCTGGTGCTCAACGTTCATACCGCTGTTGCAACGATGCTGAGAGCGCTCTTGAGGTTGTAGCCGATGGCGGTGAGACGGACCTGCACGGCGGCTTTGGCAAGGCCGCGAGATTGCATTCGGCCGTAACTGCGCTTCCATGTGCCGAATACCCTTCTCGATACGACCGCGAACCCAATGAATTGGCCGGTTCCAGGCATCGAGCCGTTCGAGCGTTTCTGCTTAGTCACGGCCTCATATACCGATAGCGACGAAGCGTGGCTTGCCACCTTGGCGCGAACCGCACCGCCCAAAGGCGGCCTTGGTAAGGGCTGTCGGCAAAGACTTACCAGGGTCGTCCGGCAGTGCAGCCGCTCGCGAATGAAGTCGGCACACGGGGCGAGCTTGCGCAAGACCAACATGACGCGGTCATCATACCGTACTATCGGGGAGACGCTTTGGCGACGAATCGCTCGACGACACTGGGTTGGGGCAGATATTGCATCTGCCGCTTCAGGGTCGGCCACTGCCGATTCCGGAAAGGTCGACGGCGCGATCTATGCCTGGCGGACTGGGTATTGATCTGGCGCTGCGCTATTTGCGTCTGGGAAGCGGCAGCCTGAACATGGCATTCGCACCTAGCCGTTCGATCGCCCGCCATTGAGCGCCTCGTGTGCGATGTTCTACACGATGAGCGCATAGCTCCGCCACCTGCAAAAACAAGTGCAGCAACCTTGCGGAACAGGACGGAGGGAGCAGCCGGCGAAATCCGTCTCAAGCCGCCGCGCGCGTGGTGGCTCCCGACCGGGCCGGCATTGCGACATTGTCGATCAGCCGCGTCTCGCCAAGCCAGGCGGCCACGAGCAGGCGCGCGGGCCGGTCAAGTGTGTGCATCCGAGCGAGGTCCTCCTCGGCTCGCAACTCGAGATACTCGACCCGGGCGTAGCCCGCCGCGGCTATCGCCGATCGCGCCTCGTCGAGCGTTGCGTCGACCGCCGCTCCGCCAGCGACGCGTGTGGCCGCATCGGAGAGGATCGCGGCAAGCCTGGGTGCGGCCCGCCGCTCTGACGGTGACAAGCGCACGTTGCGCGAGGAGAGCGCCAGCCCATCGGGTTCACGGACGGTAGGGCAAGGGACGATGTCGATCGGAATGTCCAGATCACGCGCCATGCGCCGCACCACGTGCAGCTGCTGGAAATCTTTCCCGCCGAAGTAGGCGAGATCGGCGCCGGTCTGCAGCAAGAGTTTTGCCACCACGGTGGCCACGCCTTCGAAATGCCCCGGACAGAACGCGCCGCAGGTGCTGCATGAACGCAAACTTCATCGAGATTGCGTCAGCCCCCCTTTCCGAGCCGATTGACAACCCGCAAAGCTTGTTCCGCCTATCGTGCACGCACGTCAGGCCGCCAGCCTGCCATCCGTGATCTTTTTTAGTGAAAACGACACACAGCGGAGCTTGGTGTGCTCAAATTCGATCCTCGAGCTTTCTGATCCCATACCGTTTTGATCGATACTTCTGCAACAACGAAGTTATGAAATTCCCTCGGACGCTCAAATAAATATCAAATGCGGCGAGCAGACATCACAAATTCGCGAGACCTAATCTCCATCGCGCCTTAGGCGCCTTTCAGGTTTTGACGGAAGTATATCCTGCGTTTGCGAATTAGTTGCTGCATTCTGTTGGCTCAATGGTTGTGACGAGGAGGCGATGTGACGTCAGGTGTCGATGATCCCTCCGACAAGCTCAGCGGCACCACGAACTCCTGTTCGAGGCGCTACGCCGACTCGATGTGGCGTGGAAGGCGCTGCGGTCAATCGCGGCCGGGTTGGCCGAAGCCGATGGCCCGGCGTATCTCATAAGCACCACGACTGGGTATCGGCGCCAAAGGTTGACCCAAGCTGATCGTCATAAAGTGGCAACCCCAATATGACCGAAAGGACCGATTCTTTGACTGCCAAGTGACACTCCGTGCTCGTCCTTGCGGTCGCCTTGGAGCGTCGTATCATGGTGAGGTGTGCCGCGTTGCCTAGGCTTCGTGGACAAAGGTTGACGTGAGACTCTCGGATTGATTCAAGGCTTCTTTTTGGAGGAAGCTTTGGGCGAACGAATCGGTCTGACGGACGAGGAGTGGGCGCTGATCGGGCCGTTGCTGCCGCCCGAGCGCGGGGGCGGGTGCCGACCGGCACAAGACAACCGGCTCTATTTCGAGGGCATGATGTGGATGGCGCGGACGGGTGCGCAATGGCGGCACCTGCCCGACGAATATGGCAAGTGGAACAGCGTGTTCCGCCGCTACCGACGATGGGTCGAAACAGGCGTGTTCGATGCCATGCTCGAAACGCTGGCCGAGCTGGTCGAGCGAGACGGCACCGCCGACATGATCGACTCAACCATCGTCCGGGCGCATCACTGCGCAGTCGGCATAAAAAGGGGACTCAGCAGACAGAGGGGCTTGGTCGGTCGCGGGGCGGCTTCACCACCAAGCTGCATGCCCGCTGCGATGCCAAAGGCCGTCCGCTCGGCTTCGTCCTGACGGGCGGAGAAGCACACGACATCAAGGGCTTCGCACCACTGCTGCGGATGATCGCCGACAAGATCGAAGCGCTGCTGGCCGACAAGGGCTACGATGCCGACGCCATTCGGGAGGAGTTGGCAAAAGCCGAGATCGAGGCTGTCATCCCGGCCAAGCGCAACCGCAAGGACCCTGCGCCGCACGATGCCGAAAAATACAAGTGGCGCAACCTGATCGAGCGGCTGTTCAACAAGCTCAAGAATTGGCGGCGCGTCGCCACCAGATACGACAAGACCAAGGAGTCTTACCTCGGCTTCGTCGCCATCGCAGCAGTCAAGCTTTGGCTACCCTTTGTCCACGAGGACTAGCTGCCAGGGACGGGACAGTGGGAATAATGATCGGCGCCATCGGGATCGCCGAACGCCACGGCTTGGGGCGCGCCCTTGGCGCCTGGCTCGCCGACGCCCTGCTGGCGCAACGGCTGGGTTGGGCACACGCGGTGCCGCTGCTGGGCGCCGAAGCGGTTTTGGGCATAAGCGCTCGCCCGCGTCGATCGTTGGCCAGCTCTGTCGCGACAGGCATTGAGATCCTGAGCGTGCCAAAGGCCTGCTTGCCGCCCAGGCGCGCGCTGCGCTGCGCGCCATCGATCTGTCCGCCGAGTTCGAGCGCCGCGCGGACCGGCTGCTTGCTGTTGCCCCAAAGCTCAGGGCCAAGGCGGCGGACATGGTCGTCGAAAGACTCCTGTGCGACGACGCGATCGTCGCCTCCGAAAGGATCGCCGGCATGAGCGACCGCGGGCTGCGCCGCCTGTTCGACCGACTGGTCGAACTCGGCGCCGTGCGCGAGCTGTCCGGCCGCCCGACCTTCCGCATCTACGGGCTCTGACGATCATGGCGGAGGCAGCGCGCAGGCGAGGGGGGAGCCGGCCAGATGACCGTCGATCAGCTGACCAGCGTTTGACCGGGAGCTGGATCAGCTGCCGCCGGAGGCGCGCTGGCGCGAATGGATGAACCGTGTTGAAGCGACCATCTTTGCCGCAAGCGAACCGGTGTCCCGCGAAAAGCTCGGCCGCATTGTCGGCAAAAGCTGCAGCATCGATCTTCTCATCGACGACATTCGCGAAGAGCTGCGCGGCCGTCCCTATGACCTGGTCGCGGTCGCCGGCGGCTGGAAGCACCTGACCCGGCCGGCCTATGCCGACGCCATCCGCAGTGCATTTGGCACAGCCGTCGGCGGCAGCGGTCGTGCAGTCGACCTCACGCAGTCAGAGGTCCTGGTTCTGATGTGCATCGCCTACTTCCAGCCGATCACCCGCGCCGAACTCTCTTCCTTCGTAAGCGGTGCGCCAAGGCACCTTGCAATAGGCTGATGAACATGGAGCTTTCGCGCCATGACATTGGAACATGCAGGGGGCGATATGGTCGCCGAGTTAAGCGGCGGGGCGCCGGCCGAAGATTGTGCAGCGGTGCCCGGGCGCGTGCGGCAGCGGAGGCTGTGGAGTTGCATGGAGAAGCGCGCGTTGGTCGATCGGGCGAGCGCGGCGGGGTCGTCGGTGACCGAGGTCGCGGAGGCGTTCGGCGTAGCTCCGTCACAGCTTTATGCCTGGTGCAAGCAGATGGCCGGCGGCGAGCTGGAGGCCGATCGGGCGATGGCAACTTTCGCGCGGATCGAAGTGAACGATCTGCCCGAGGTCGCGCGTCCCGTCGCCGATTGCCCGGACCCGGCCGGCAGGGTCGTCGTGGCCTTTCCGAACGGCACGCGATTGCGGATCGACGGGACCGTCGATCCGACGGCGCTGGGGTATCGTCCTGGCGGAGTTGACCTGGTGATCACCGTGGTGCCGACCGACCGGATTTACCTTTGCTGCGGCGAGACCGATATGCGCCGCGGGATCAACAGCCTGGCGCGGATGGTGCAGCAGGTGCTCGCGCTCGACCCGCATACCGGCGCGATCTTCTGCTTCCGTGGACGCAAAGGTCATATCATCAAGATTCTGGCGCATGACCAGGGGTTCTGCCTTTTTACAAAACGGCTTTCCGAGGGTTGTTTCGCCTGGCCGACCACCAAGGATCAGGTGACTGTGTCGCTTACCAAGGCATAGCTTTCGCTGCTTCTGGACGGGATCGACTGGCGCCGGCCGAACAAGATTTATCGACCGCGTCTGGCCGGCTAAATTCGGCCGTTTCTCATTGATTTTCTGTCGATTTTGCTTCCGTAGATGAGGTGTTTCGGGATGTAATTTGGGTGTCGGAACAAGCTCCCTCAGCCGCTGATTTCCTCGCTCGCATCGCCACTCTGGAGGCGGCGGTTTGTGCCCGTGACATCGCCATAGCCTGAACGGGATGAGCAGCTGCGAAGAGAGCGCGCCGAGGCCGCGCTTCGCATCCAGCGCCTGCAGCTGCAGATCGATCGCTTCAACCGCAAAGCCTTCGGCCGCTCCTCCGAGAAGCTGGACCAGATGCGGCTCGAACTCGAAGATCTCGAGATCGATTTCGCCGCCAGCGCGCCCGATCCGGAACTGCCTATCGTCGCTGACACCGACAAGGTGCGGGTGTTGCCGGTGCGCAAGCTCAACCCGAACCTGCCGCGCAAGCGGGTCGTTCGCGAGCCCTCTTGCGCATGCTGCCCGGGCTGCGGCGGCGATCTGCGCGCCATGGGCGAAGATAGCGAGGAGATGCTCGATCTGGTCGCCCAGGCCTGGCAGGTGATGGAGACCGTTCGACCCAAGTTCAGCTGCCGGACCTGCGATAAATCATCCAGGCGCCGGCACCAGCCAAGGCCATTGCACGCGGCAAGCTCAGCTATGCCGCGCTTGCCCATACATGATGGCCAAGTGGGGTTATCATCTGCCCGTCTACCGTCAGGCCCAGATGATGGCCGCCAAGGGCGTCGATATCGAGCGATCCACGCTTGCGCGCAGCGCCGGCTATGCCGCCGCCTTGCTCGATCCGATCTACAATCGCCTCCGTGAGATCGGCCGTACCCGCGCCAAGATTCACACCGACGACACGCGGCTTCCGATCCTGGCGCCCAGCAACGGCAAGACACACAAGGGCGCGCTCTGGGTTTACGTCGCCGACGACCGCAACTCGGGTTCGCAGGAGCCGCCGATCGCCTGGTATCGCGCCACCATGGGCCGCGCCGGCGAGAGCGTGATGAGCGAGCTCGCCGGATTTGCCGGCACGCTCCAGGCCTACGGTTTCAGCGGCTACAATCAGCTCTACAAGGGCGGCGCCATTCGAGAAGCTGCCTGCCTGGCCCATCTGCGTCGCAAGATATTCGACGTTCACGACAGCCAGCCGACCGAGCTCAGCACGACGGCGATGGCCGGTATCCAGGCGATCTACCGGATCGAGGAAGAGATACGGGGGCTGCCGCCCGCCGAGCGATTGGCCGCACGACGAAGGCGAACCCGACCACTGGTCCGCGCGCTGCGACGACAGCTCACGCGCCAAGGCAAGGGTTTGTCGCGCCATGCCGATATCGCGAAGGCCTTCGCCTATGGCACCAAGCGATGGCGAGCGTTCAACCGCTTCCTTTACGATGGCCAGCTCGAGCCCGACAACCTCATCGCGGAGCGGGCCATTCGCGGATTTACGGTCGGAAGGCGCAATTGGCTTTTCTCGGGCAGCTTCGCCGCGGCCGAGCGGTCAGCGGTCGTGCTCAGCATCATCGAGACCTGCAAGCTCAGCGGCGTCGATGCCGAAGCCTACATGGCCGATGTCACCGAGCGCATCCAGAACGACTGGCCAGCCTCGCGATGGGATGAGCTGATGCCGTGGAATTGGGTGCGCCGCCAAGCGATGCCGCTCTCCTTGGCGGCATGAGCGCAATCGATGACATGGCGCTGTCGGACGAGGCGCTCGAGGCCTGGATGGCCATCAAACCCGCCCCCCGCCCGCTGGTGCGGACCATGTCGGCGCTGGATGGCTTCGTAACGGCGGCGGTCACCGGGCCGCGGTTCGCGGACCCGCAAGACTGGATGTGCCCGCTCATGGGGTTGCCGCGCGACGCCCTGGCCAAAGGATCTGCTACCGATCACGCCGTGTTTGCCAGCGTCGCCAGGATCCACAACCGGATCAACGAGACGCTCTTCGACAGACCGCAGGATTATGCGCCCCGATTCGCCACCAAGCCCAGCGGCGGCATCGACCCGCGGCCGTGGTGCCAGGGGTTCCACGCAGCCATCAATCTCAACATCAAAAATGGAAATCGCTACTCGACCTCAACAACCCCAACCACGGCCTGCTGCTGCCGATCCTGATCTACTGCGTCGACAAAAAGGGCAGGCCCGTCCTCGGTAAGCCCAGGCCGGGGCCCGAGACCGCGCACTTCATCGAGCACGAGGCGTACAAAGACATCGCCCTCGTTATCCCCGCCCTGCGCGAACTCCACTACGTCACCCGTCATGACGATCGGGAGTGATCGGCGCCGGCACGCCGACCAACAGCTTAACCATCAAGACGATTTCGGGAAAGGTGCCTTGGCGCACCGCTTACCAATGAGATGCGGCCAACACGCTTGCTTTCGCCGGACTGGTTGAGAACAGGCGTTAGGCCCAGGATCGGCCCCACTGCTCTGGAATTCCGGAACCGCGCCGGAATATCGATGGTGGCCGTGTAGGCCAGCGCCACCACGGGGCCGACGCCGGGGATCGCTACGAGAAGCGTTCCACCATCCTCACAAGTCAAATTCCCGTGGATCACTGGTATGACATGATCGGCAATCCGACCATCGCCGATGCCGTTCTCGACCGCCTTGTTCATAACGCCTATCGCATCGAACTTTCTGGCGAAAGCATGCGCAAACACAAGGTCCTGCCAGTCCCAGACGCAACTCCCGCTTGACCGAAAACGAGTTCGTCGACAAATATCGAAAGAGACCCAGAGGCGCTCTAAGCCGTCCGGCTTCGCCTCGGAATCGCGTCCGGTATTCTATCGGAATAGGTGTCCGGTTTCGTCTCGGAATCACTGTCCGGAATCATTGGAATACGCAGCGAACTCGCTGAATCTGGCAAGCCGACCAATATAGACCTTGGCCGAGGTGTGCTTGTAACCAACCTGGGAGAAATGCGCTGCAATGCGGTCCATCTCTTCACCAAGTGCGCCGCTGCGAAGACGTCTGAGCACACTCGGATATTTGAAATAAAACTCCAACATTACACTTCTCTCCATCACGGGCGCGCCAGAGAAATCCTGAGCCCGAAGGAGAAAGTGATGAGATATTATGTGGCGGCAAAGCTCGCGATCACCGCAGAATTAACCGCTTTGAGACAGCGCCGCCACATATCCACGACCGACACATAAGAACGGATGGGCGCCCGTGTCGCGCACCAGCGCCGCCAGCCGTCCGGACCTTTGCGGAAGTCGACCGGCCGTGTCGCGACATAGACCTTGGCTCCGACAGGGATCATGCCGCGCGCACGGCCCGGATCGTCTCGACCAGAAGGACTGGAGCAACAACGCTCCCCACGCGGATCGTCGCATCCCCGATGACGATTTTCAGGCCGTCTGCACGAGCGCCATTCTCACGCGCCACTTCCACCGGCGCGAAGCTCTGCGGCTCTGCTCCCGACCCGCGCGTCAAGACAACAATCTCGCCGGAGCGCGGATCGCCTTGCGCCTCCAGGCGAACACCTGCTGCGGGCTCACGTGATGCGCCCGCGCCACCGCCGACACGTTCGCACCCGGCGCCAGCGCCTCGTCCAGTATCCGCGCTTTCGCTTCCGCCGACCAGCGCCGGCGCAGCAAAGGCATCTCCTCGAGCCGGTTCGCTACCGCCTCGATAACCGCAAATGTTTCAAGTCTCGACTTGGGTGAAGACTGCAATCAAACCTCCCGCGCAGATTCATCACGAGAGTGTCGCCGTCTTCATCACGCCGCGAAACATGGCATCGGATTAGCGCTTCCCCATCCATCCAAGGCTCTATGGGGAAAGCCGAAGACGCAGGGCAGTCTGACAACCTGCCGACTGACCCAGGTGCCGATGAGTTGGAGGTCCTCGTCCCGGAAAATCCGCTCGGTGATCTGGAGCAGCGTCCGGGTTTGATCAAGGCGGGAACGCCGGCCCAGATCGGCGCTTGGAAGACCGCTTCGCCGACCCAGCGGAAGCGCAGGCCCCGAGGCGCGTCTCGGCGACTCCGAGCAGGTAATCGCTCTCCGCAAGGGTGCGGACAGTACAGCCGTCGCGTTCGGCGGCGCGGCGTTCGGCGCGTTGCATAAGGCGACGACCCCAGGTGTCGGGTGCGGAATCGCCGATCGAGCCGAACGTGGTCAGTCCGGTGGGAGGCGCGAACGCGCCGCGGGTTAACCCCAAGTGCAGGCGAACATCAGCGCGACCGCCCGACCAATGCCCTTGCCGGCGCCGGGTGACCACCTGGGGCATTTTTTCTATCCGAGACGGGCGGGATTTTGCCGGGCGAAGAGTTCCAGCATAACGGCGGTATGGTCGAGGTGATTGCGCATGGCGGCCCGCGCCGCCTCCGACTCGCCCGATCGGATGGCTTCGAAAACCGCGCGATGCTCTTCCAGGGTGGAGCGATGGCGGTCCTCCGGCGTCATCAGCATGCGGCGGACACGCTCGAGATGGATGCGAAGGGTGAATGCGCGCCTCAAACTTCACGCTTCCGACAGCGCCGACCTTGAGGCCGAAGTTGCGGAGTACGCCGCGCAGATCGTTCTCGATGGCAAGGGCCTTTTCCTGCAACAGCTTGCGCGCCGTCAACAACGCCCGCCGCTTCTGGCTGGTTAGCGTCTTCACATGCACCGGGCGGTATAGGTTGACGCGCATCATCTGCGCGATGCCGCGCGCATCGTTGCGATCGCTCTTGTTTGGCTAGGCCTTAAGGAATGCCTTGGTGTGTCGGGTCTCGATGCAGATCACCGGCAACCAGCCTTGGCAAGGCCCTCAAACAGCCACTGTGACAGGGGACCGGCCTCAAGCCCGATCCGTTCAATCCACAAGGCAGCATCGTTCAGAACTACAGTTAGGTCATCGGGATCACTGACCACCTTCCCTTCACGACAAATCTTGCCCGTCTCATCAACAATGCAAATGGAGGTTTCTTTCACCGAAACATCGAGGCCAATATAATGCTTCACGCTGCGTTCCTTTCCTGATGCTTGTGGCTGTTGCGTGCAGACCACGTTTTACCATCAACCAGGAGCGCAGAGCTATGGTCGGAATTGGGTGATGAGGCCGATCAAGCGGCGCGGTGGTTTGGTGTCGCCAACTCTGCGACACCGTCGGTGAATTTGACGCCGGCGATGACCATTGGCAACTGATTTTCGCCCTTCAGCCGCCGCCAGGTTTTGGCCCGCTCATGACCAGCTTGAAGACCATGAGCCGTGCCGTCGTGTGGGACAGCGCCCCCTTGGTGCGCACGGTCCGGTGCCGGACGGTGGCGAAGACGCTTTCGATCGGGTTCGATGTGCGCAGGTGGTCCCAGTGCTCGGCCGGGAAGTCGAAGAAGGTCAGAAGCGCCTCACGGTCCTTGGTCAGGCAGTCGACGGCCTTGGGATATTTGGCGGCGTATTTGTCGACGAAGACGGCAATAGCTGCCTCGGCGGTCGCCCGATCCGGCGCGTCGCGGATCTCGCGCAGATCGGCCTTCATGTTCGACTGCACCGACTTCGGCACCTTGTTGAGGACATTGATGAGTTTGTGCTGCCAGCAGCGCTGATGACGGGTTGAAGGAAAGATCTCCTCGAGCGCCTTCCAGAAGCCGAGCGCCCCGTCGCCGACAGCGATCTGCGGCGCGACGCACAGACCGCGGGCCCTCAGATCGACAAGCAGTTCGCGCCAGCTCTGCGTGCTTTCTCGCACGCCGACCTGCAAGCCGACCAGTTCCTTCCTGCCTTCCGGCGTGGCGCCGATGACGACCAGCATGCAGGCGGCATCATCCTCCATGCGCGCCTGAAGATAGACGCCATCGGCCCAGATGTAGACGTAGCGGCGGGCCGACAGGTCGCGGCGCTGCCAGCGATCATAGTCGGCCTGCCACTCCTCCTTCAGCCGCCCGATCACCGACGGCGACAGGTTCGGCGCCTCTTTGCCGAGCAGGGCGGCAAGCGCCTCCTGGAAATCGCCGCTTGAGATGCCGCGCAGATAGAGGACTGGAAGCAGCGCATCGAGGCTCTTCGTCCGTCGTGCCCATTTCGGCAGGATCGCCGAGGTAAACGTGATGCGATCCGCGCCCGAGCCCTCCAAAGCCCGATCTCGCAGCTTGGCACGCTTCACCGGAACCGGGCCGATCCCCGTCTGGATCACCCTTTCCGGGCCGTGGCCATGCCGCACGAGACGAGCCCGACCATCGGCCAGGCGTTCGTCAGCCATCGCCGCCAGGAACGCCTCCGCTTCCGCCTCGACCGCTTGCGCCAGAAGCCGGCGCGCGCCTTCGCGCAGAACCGATGTCAGGGGATCGTCGAGCGTGTCGGGGTGCGGAAAGGTCAGAATGCTGCCGCGCGCCTTCGCGCAGAACCGATGTCAGGGGATCGTCGAGCGTGTCGGGGTGCGCGGAAAGGTCAGAATGCTGCTATCTGTCTTCATGGCGTATCGCTCCTTCGTGAGGTTCTGGCAGGCTTTGTCACCCGCCTCGATACGCCGCCTTCTTCAAACCGTCATCACCTTCCGCCATAGCTCACGCCATCCTCTCCTGGGCGGATCAGAACCGCGTCGAATGGCATTACATTGCGCCCGGCAAGCCGATGCAGACGGATGTTGTAGAATAGCCCGTTCTTCTCATTCGGCGGCTTTTTCCACAGCCTTCTGCCTTTCCGGCCTCGTTCGCCATCGGGAAGTCGCTGCTGCATAGGCAGCTTCCGCCTTCTCGACGCGGGATCGTTCTTCGGCGCGCTTGGCCGGGATGTTGTAGTCGAAGGCGGTGCCGCGTCTGGCATGGCTGGTCGGAAGGCCGGCACGCAGCTCGACCGATCTGAACTTGCGGGCGAGCAAGGCCGGCCGGGTCCAGATGTAGTCGGTATCCTTGCTCAGCATGTGCCAGATGATCATTGCAAGCTTGCGCGCAGTGGCGACGGCCGCGATGTGCTTCCCGCGGCGCGAGGCGATCCGCTTGTGGAAGGAGCGAAGAGGTCCTGGCGATCGCACAGCCGCCCATGCCGCCTCGACCAGCATCCCCCGCGCATGGCCGCGGCCCTGCTTCGTGATGCGCCCGTGATAGGCTGGCCCCTCACCGGACTGCCGCACGCTCGGATTGAGGCCAAGATAGGCAACGAGCTTCTGTGGATCGCTGAAGCGCCGTATGTCGCCGATTGCCGCGGCAACGCTCGCAGCCACGGTGACGTCGAGGCCGGGCAACGTCATCAGGCGGCGGATTGTCGGATCCTGGAGGGCATGTACGGCGATATCCGCCTCGACCACCGTCAACGCCTCGTTGATCTGGTTAATCAAGCGAGGTGGCGCTCGATGGCGGCGCGCTCATCCGCAGGCAATATTTGCCTCGTCAGCCATTTGCGCCCGCTGATCCCGACGAGGTTCCCATGCGGACACGGCGGGATCAGGTGGGCGTGGAGGATTGACTGGATCAGGTTCTTCAGCCGCGAACGCTGGCGAACCAGCTGTGTCCGCCTGGTGACTTGTCTTCGGAGGGCAAGGGTCCCCGGATCCGGAACCCAGACCTCCGGCAGAAAGCCCGAGGCGTAGAGCTTCGCAAGGACAGTGGCGTCGATCGTGTCAGTCTTCACCTTCGCGTGCGCGATCATGTGCACCTGCTTGGGATTGGCGATCACGATCCGATCGACGTAGGGCGACAGCACTTCAGCGACGGCAGCAGCATTGCCCGTGGCCTCGATCACCACATGATCATCGTGGGTGAGTTCCTTCCTGGCGAACTCCTCGAGCTTATTGCGCAGCATTTGAACGCGGCCGAGCTTGACGATCTTGCCATCAAGCAACGACACGACCTCGGCGGCTACGCGGTGTATGTCCATGCCGATAATGCGCACGGTTCCCTCCATCGTTGGTCACGAACAGGGAGCGAGCGGGCAACACGACAAATACGGATCCGCGCTCGCAGCGCATCCGGGCGAGTCGTAGGGGCGGCCAGATAATGTGCTCGAACTCGCAGTTCATCTGCATACGACGGCCTGCCCGCACTTGCGTGCTCCCGGTGCCCCGTGGCCCGGATGCGCCAAGCTTAACGAACCTGACGTACCGAACAAACGATGGCACCAAGAACATCATGCCGGATAATGGCTTTATCGAGAGCCTCAACGGCCGACCGCGATGAACTGCTCAACGTGACGCTGTTTACTTCGCTGGCTCAGGCACGCGTCGCCATCGCCCTGTGGCGCGCCGACTACAACACCGGGCGGCCGCATTCCCAAATCGCCTGGCAGACACCGGCCGAGTTCGCCACCACCTTCAATCTGCGACGGTGTCGCTCGCGCTGCGCTGCGCCAAAGGCTCCGCGCCAGCGCCCGTCGCTTCACCCGCCCAGCAGGGCACAACCCACGCCGGAAATGAACTCAAAACTGGATAGAAACTGGGGGCAACGTCACGCTGCCTGCCTGGCTTGGCTTAGGCGTTTTCAGCATCCAACCCTGGGCCAAACAGCCGGTCGAGGAAACCCATGAACCACGCGTGCTGCGCACGGTCGTGTATTGCCATCAACCTGTCCTGTTCTTCGCGAGGTTGCGCACCGGGCCTATCATAATTCTTGTTCTCACGCTGCCAGCGCCGGAAGATTGTCGGTGTCACTTCCGAGTGGAACTGGAAGGCGAAGGCCTGCCTTCCATATCGGAAGGCCTGATTTGGAAAGAGCTGACTTCCAGCGAGCAAATCGGCGCCTCGCGGCACATCAAACTGATGCCAATGTGACTCCGTGACATGCAGACGGTCGGGAAAGTATTCCTTTCCGGCTTCCGTCGCTGTGAGTTCATAGTAGCCGAACTCGCCGGGCTCGGCGGGCAAAGGACCGACGGCCGCGCCCAAGACGTTTGCCACTATCTGGGAACCGAGGCAAATTCCAAGCGTCGGCACATTGCGTTTAAGGCACTGGTCGACCCATTTTTTTTCGTCCTTCAGAAAAGGATGCTTGTCATCGTCGAATACATTGAACCTACCGCCATGCACAACGGTCCCGACAACCCCGTCGTCGACGTCACCAAGGGTCTCGCCCTTGAAAGGCATGACGAATTGTGGCTCTACGTTCCTTCCTCGAAAGAAGGTCGTGACGCGATCATCGCCGAATTCCTCGTCGTGGCAAATTACGACTATACGTGCCATTGACCGCTGCTCTCCCCCACGTTGTCCGACTTCCGAATGCTCGGGAACTGCCACACTCGCCCACGCGATAGCCTGTAGGGTGGATAAGTCGTTGCAATCTCAAAAACTGATATGCAGGTTATTTTCATTTGAGTCTCCTTATTGGCTCGCTCACGTCTACAAGTTCCACTCGAAACCGGCAAACAAAGAATAGATATGCCAGTCATCGGTAATCGAGATGATCAGCGCTCACCCAAAGGTGTTCGCCGTGCTTTAGGTAGGACGTCGAATGACGGAGTTACCAAGGCCATAGGAAGATTTGCAATGCGCAAAGAAACTCAGTAGTTGATCAGCATCTCACGAGACATGTTGCTCAGCGACTTCGCGCCGTTCTCGGTCACTCGGACAGTCTCACTGAAGACGTACCCGTCGTCCTTCTCAAAAATGCCGATGAG